>NZ_JBBYXL010000003.1:0-300000 GCF_039655865.1 Prosthecobacter sp. SYSU 5D2
CACTGCCTGCTCTCTGAAATCATTGCTGTATCGTTTGCGGATCACGGTTCTCATAGTGCTTGTCCCTTATTTTGTGGTCCAGGATTTTAGCGCACCTCAGATGGAGAGAAGGCGGGCCCAGGGTTGCCCTCGATTGACTCGCGCTAACCCTTCGCTGTGATACGATAGCCCGTTGGGCTTTGGGATGCGGCCGGGTGCTTGTCATTCGATCTGTGGACAAGCTGAGGCTCAGCGGGAGGCAGCGGCACTCCACTCGTCGAGCTTCTGCTTCAGCAGTTCCTTGGAGGGCAGGTAGAGCTGATACTCTTTGGCGTGGATGTTGGTGTCTTTCGGCAGGGTAAGCTCGACGACGGTCTTTTTGGCGGATTTGCAGAGCAGGAGGCCGATGGTGGGGTTTTCGTCGGGGAGCTTCACCTCGCGGTCGTAGTAGTTCACATACATTTGCATCTGGCCGAGGTCCTGATGCGAGAGCTTGTCCAGCTTGAGATCAATGATGACGTAGCAGCGGAGAAGACGGTTGTAGAAGACGAGGTCCACAAAGTAGTGGTCCTCATCAAAGGTGAAGCGCTTCTGGCGGGCCTCAAAGAGGAAGCCTTTGCCGAGTTCGAGGAGGAAGTGCTCCAGACGATTGATGATGGCCTGCTCGAGGTCGCTCTCGGAGTAGCTGGCTTTTTCATCCAGTCCGAGGAACTCGAGTACGAGCGGCTCCTTCAGCAAATCCTCCGGCCTGACAATGACCTGGCCTTCTTTGGCGAGCTTGCGGATGCCTGCCTTGTCCCGGCTGAGGGCGAGGCGCTCGTAGAGGCAGGAGGCTTTTTGGCGTTTGAGTTCGCGAACATCCCAGTCCGCCTGCCGGGATTCAATTTCGTAAAAGCTGCGTTCGTCCGGATCTTTGATGGTCATGAGCACGACGTAGTGCGACCAACTGAGGGTGAATGGAGATTTCCCAGACCGTGTCTGGCAAATTGGAGCGGGTAGTAATTTCCCAGACACTGTCTGGGAAATCTCGGACGGTTCGGATTTTTCAGACAGTGTCTGAAGAATCTCGGGACTGCCCAATTTTTCAGACACTGTCTGAAAAATCTGAGTACGGTCCTGCCAAGTGAGAAAGAACCGCCTCATGTGAGACAGATTCACGGCTGAGAACCCTCTCCCGAACTCCTCCGTGAGCCTAGCGGACAGCTCCTTCAGCAACTCAGTGCCATACGCCGCGCTTCGCTCCTTTTTGCTCGTGCTCGACAATGCGGCGGCCGATTTCGAAGTTGGTCATCACCTGGAAGGTGTCCACGACGGTGGACACACCGCGCCGTGCACTCTGGATGAGCTGCCGGACCTCGGTGAGAAGGGGAGTGAGGCCGTCCGGTTTGGTTTTAACCGGGGTGGTCGCTTTTTTGGAGCCGGACGGCTTTTTCATGGATCACGCAGGCTGATAGACCTCGGCACCGGATTCCACAAACTCCTTGGATTTTTCGGCCATGCCTTTGGCCAGCGCTTCGTCTTCGGAGATTTGGAGTTCGGCGGCGTATTTGCGGACGTCCTCCGTAATTTTCATGGAGCAGAAGTGGGGGCCGCACATGGAGCAGAAGTGGGCGGATTTGGCTCCGTCCTGGGGGAGGGTTTCGTCGTGGTATTCTCTGGCGGTGACGGGGTCGAGGGACAGGTTGAACTGGTCTTCCCAGCGGAACTCGAATCTTGCTTTGGAGAGGGCGTTGTCGCGGTATTGGGCGCCGGGGTGGCCTTTGGCGAGGTCGGCGGCGTGGGCGGCGAGTTTGTAGGTGATGACGCCGGTTTTGACGTCTTCTTTGTTAGGCAGGCCGAGGTGCTCCTTGGGCGTGACGTAGCAGAGCATGGCGCAGCCGTACCAGCCGATCATGGCGGCACCGATGCCGCTGGTGATGTGGTCGTAACCGGGGGCGATGTCGGTGGTGAGAGGCCCGAGGGTGTAGAAGGGGGCTTCGTGGCACCACTCGAGCTGCTTGGCCATGTTTTCCTCGATCATATGCATGGGGACGTGGCCGGGGCCTTCGTTCATGACCTGGACGCCTTTGGCCCAGGCGCGCTTGGTGAGCTCGCCCTGGACTTCGAGTTCGCCGAACTGGGCTTTGTCGTTGGCATCGGCGATGGAGCCGGGGCGGAGGCCGTCGCCAATGGAGAAGGAGACGTCGTAGGCGGCCATGATGTCGCAGATGTCATCCCAATGGGTGTAGAGGAAGCTTTCCTTGTGGTGGGCGAGGCACCACTTGGCCATGATGGAGCCGCCGCGGCTGACGATGCCGGTCATGCGGGAGGCGGTCATGGGGACGAAACGGAGGAGGACGCCGGCGTGGATGGTGAAGTAATCCACGCCCTGCTCGGCCTGCTCGATGAGGGTATCACGGAAGAGCTCCCAGGTGAGGTCTTCGGCCTTGCCGTTCACTTTTTCCAGGGCCTGGTAAATGGGCACAGTGCCGATGGGCACGGGAGAGTTCCGCAGGATCCACTCGCGGGTGGCGTGAATGTTTTTGCCGGTGGAGAGGTCCATGACGGTATCGCCGCCCCACTTGGTGGCCCAGCGCATTTTTTCGACCTCTTCCTCGATGGAGGAAGCGACGGCGCTGTTGCCGATGTTGGCATTGATTTTGACGAGGAAGTTGCGCCCGATGATCATGGGCTCAAGCTCGGGGTGATTGATGTTGGCCGGGATGATGGCGCGGCCTGCGGCGACTTCGCTGCGGACGAACTCTGGAGTGATCTCGTCTGGAATACGCTGGGGGAAGCGCTTGAAGATGCCGGGGGTGTATTCGTTCTGGATCTGGGTGGAGCCGGCGTGCTGCTTGTCCAGATCGGCGCGGAGGATGTCCTGGCTGTGGTCGGCAATGTTGGCCCGGCGCATGTTCTCCCGGATGGCGATGAACTCCATCTCCGGGGTGATGATGCCCTGCTTGGCATACCAGAGCTGGGTGACTGGGTGGCCCTTGCTGGCCTTCAGCGGCTGGCGCTGGGCATTGATGGGGGCCTTCAGGGGACTAAGGAGGCCTTCGCGCTTGGCAGCGGCGTATTCGGCGTGGTTTTCGGTAAGGTAGCCGTTGTCGCGGGGCTCGACGGCGCGGCCTTCATAGGGGGCGACGTCGCCGCGGCCTTCGATCCAGGATTTGCGAAGGGCGGGGAGGCCGGTCTCGACGGTGCCCTGGTAGTCCGGGTCGCCCCAGGGGCCGGAGGTGTCATAGACACGGACGGGGGCGTTTTCCTCGATCTTGCCGTTGAAGCTCTTGGTGGGGCTCAATTTGATCTCGCGCATGGGGACTTTTACATCCGGGTGCAGGCTGCCCTGGACATAGACGCGGGAGGAGGCGGGGAGCTGCTCGCTGGAGTGGGCTTCGAAAGAGTCTTTGGTGGCGATCATGAGAGGAGGGGGAGGGTCAAGGGCAGTTTGGGCTTGCTGCGCAAGCGTTGGCCGTGGTTGGCGATTGTTGGCAGTTGTTGAAGAAGGAGAAAAGGGGGACGTGGGCTTCCTGGCCAAGCACTGAGATTCCTCCGAGCGACTCCCTTCGGCGGCATGACCCGCAATCAGGTTCGGAGGGTTTCTCGCGCTGGCGAGATCTCAGCCCCTGCGGTGGGACGCCCCTGTCGTAACAGAAGAGGATATACGGGACCGGGCGCGGTTTCGTCAAAGCGTATTTCAGAAAGGATCGGTTAAGTTTATGAAAATTATAGTTTGCTCTTGAAATAAAGTGGTTATGAAGGCAAAATTATACACCTTTATGAACAAGCTGCTGACACGATTCCTCCGCCGGGGCTCACTGGTGGCGATGGGAATGCTGTGTCTTAGCTCCGGGGCGAGGGCGGATTTGATCGGTGACTGGAACAGCCAGGTGCTGGGTGCGATCCAGGCTGAGTCCGATCTGGGGCCGGAGGCGGCGCGCAGTCTGGCGATGCTGCATACGGCAATTTACAATGCCGTGGAGGGCATCGCGGGAGATCACCATGTTTTCACCAGTGGCACTTACACGGGGCCGTCTTCATCGGCAGCCGCGGGGGCGTCACTGGATGCGGCGGCGGCATCGGCTGCTTTTACGCTTTTGCAGGGGCTTTACCCCAGCCTGACGGGAGACTTTGCGACGCTCTATTCGGCGCAGCTCTCAGGCATCGCCGACAGCCAGTCGAAGCTGGACGGCATTAACTTTGGGACGGTCGTGGCGAATGACATCCTCAACTGGCGCTCCAATGACGGGGCCAGCAATGCGGCGGATCCGGGACTTTATACGGAAGTAGGATCGGTGGGCTACTGGCAGCCGCCAGGCCCGGGAGAGCCTGCGGTGCCGGGCTGGCGCAATGTGACGACTTTTGGCATCAGCGGCCTGGCTGGATATACGGGCAGCCTGCCGGCGACGATTGAGACCTACATCCAGTCGGCACAGTATGCGGCGGACTACAACCAGGTGAAGGAGCTAGGCTCCGGGACGAGCGGGACACGCACGCCAGACCAGCTCAGCGCGGCCTACTTTTGGTCCGGCACCGCAGGGTCCAATGGCACGGCGGGGATGTGGAACCAGATCGCCCAGACGGTGGCGGCCAGTGAAGGGCTGGGCCTGCAGGATACCGCGCGGCTGTATGCAGCCCTGAATGTGGCCATGGCGGATGCGGCGATTGTAGCCTGGGAGACGAAGTATGATGTGGACTTCTGGAGCCCGCTGCTGGCCATCGTGAATGGCGAGGCGGACGGAAACGGGCTGACGCTCGGAGATGAAACCTGGACGGCGCTTCTGGAGCAGTTGAACTCCCCGGCGTATTTCTCTGAGCAAAGCGCGCTAAGTGCGGCCGCTGCGGAAGTTCTGGCGTCGTTCTTTGGTGATGAGGTGGCCTTCAGCCTGATGGTG
The DNA here is from genome assembly GCF_039655865.1 of Prosthecobacter sp. SYSU 5D2. NCBI lineage: Bacteria > Pseudomonadati > Verrucomicrobiota > Verrucomicrobiia > Verrucomicrobiales > Verrucomicrobiaceae > Prosthecobacter > Prosthecobacter sp. SYSU 5D2. The sequence continues at coordinate 4,857 of NZ_JBBYXL010000003.1, forward strand.
AATGTGGATGGCAATGACATCACGCGGTTCTTTGATTCCTTCAGCGAAGCGGCAGAGGAGGCAGGCCAGAGCCAAATCTGGGGTGGCGTGAGCTATGGCACCGGCCATACCGATGCGGCAGCGTCTGGAGCAGCGGTGGGCAATGCGATTCTCGACAGCCACTTTGCGCCGGTGCCGGAGCCTTCCGGTATGATGCTGGTGCTGCTGGGAGCGGGCTTTTTCATCGGGAGACGCCGGAGGTAGGCAGCTCCAGCGGGCCGTCGAAACCTTGAGGCCGCGCTGCTTCTTTAACCCCTCGTTCCCGCGCTGGGACATGGCGGGCCGCTATGGCGTCACCCCGTATTCGCGACTTGTCGAATACGGGGTGAGTCTCCGGGAGGTTTGTGTCAGATTATCCGCCAATCAGGCGAGGTCGTAGCGGTCCAGGTTCATGACTTTGTTCCAGGCGGCGACGAAGTCGTGGATGAACTTGGACTGGGAATCGGAGGTGGCATAAACTTCGGCGAGAGCGCGAAGCACGGCATTGGAGCCAAAGACGAGGTCCACGCGGGTGGCGGTCCATTTGAGGGCTCCGGTTTTGCGGTCGCGGCCTTCAAAGGCATCGTCGTCTTTGGAGAGTGGTTTCCACTCGGTGGCCATGTCGAGCAGGTTGACGAAGAAGTCGTTGGTCAGCACTTCAGGCTTGTCCGTGAAGACGCCTGACTGACCAGAACCGACGTTGGTTTTCAAGACGCGCATACCGCCGATGAGGACGGTCATTTCCGGGGCGGTGAGGGTGAGGAGCTGGGCTTTATCAATAAGCAGCTCCTCGGCGGAGACACTGTATTTGGTGCGCTGGTAGTTGCGGAAGCCATCGGCGAGAGGCTCGAGGTGTCCGAAGGATTCGACATCGGTCTGGTCCTGGGTGGCATCCATGCGGCCGGGGGTGAAGGGCACGGTGACTTCATGACCCGCGTTCCTGGCGGCCTGCTCGACCCCGGCGCAGCCGCCGAGGACGATAAGGTCAGCCAGGGAGACTTTTTTGCCACCGGTCTGGGCGCGGTTGAACAAGGTCTGGATGCTTTCCAGCTTTTCAAGCACCTTGGTGAGCTGGGCAGGCTGGTTGGCCTCCCAATCTTTCTGCGGGGCGAGGCGGATGCGGGCACCATTGGCACCACCGCGTTTGTCGGAACCGCGGAAAGTGGATGCGGAGGCCCAGGCGGTGCTGACCAGTTCAGAAACGGTGAGACCAGAGGCAAGGATCTGGCCTTTGAGGGAGGCGACATCCTGGGCATTGATCAGCGGATGATCCACAGCGGGGATGGGGTCCTGCCAGAGGAGGATTTCCTCTGGCACTTCAGGGCCGAGGTAGCGGTCACGCGGACCCATGTCGCGATGGGTGAGCTTAAACCAGGCGCGGGCGAAGGCATCGGCGAACTGGTCCGGATTCTCCAGGAAGCGGCGGGAGATTTTTTCATACTCGGGATCCACGCGGAGGGCGATGTCGGTGGTGAGCATGTTCGGTGCGATGCGCTTGGAGGCATCGTGGGCGTGAGGGACGGTGCCCTCCCCTGCCCCGTCTTTAGGCCGCCACTGCTGGGCACCGGCGGGGCTTTTGGTGAGCTCCCACTCGTAGCCAAAAAGGTTCTCAAAGTAATTGTTGCTCCACTTGGTGGGAGTCGTGGTCCAGGTGACTTCCAGACCGCTGGTGATGGTATCGGCACCTTTACCGGTGCCGAAGCTGTTTTTCCAGCCAAAGCCCTGCTCGGCGAGGCCTGCGGCTTCCGGCTCATCGCCGACATGAGAAGCGGGGGCGGCACCGTGAGTCTTGCCGAAGGTGTGACCGCCTGCGATGAGCGCGACGGTTTCTTCATCGTTCATGGCCATGCGGCCGAAGGTATCGCGGATGTCGAAGGCGGACTTGAGCGGATCAGGATTACCGTCCGGGCCTTCGGGGTTCACGTAGATGAGGCCCATCTGCACGGCGGCGAGAGGGTTTTCCAGATTGCGGGAGTGAACGTCGCCGTCCGCGTTGTCATCGGACACGACGACGCCGCCGTCCTTGGGGACACCTTCGGAACCATGGGCATAACGTTTGTCACCGCCCAGCCAGGTGGTCTCACGGCCCCAATAGACATCATGATCTGGCTCCCAGGTGTCCTCGCGACCACCGGCGAAGCCGAAGGTTTTGAATCCCATGGTTTCCAGCGCAACATTGCCGGTGAGGATCATCAAATCGGCCCAGGAAATTTTGCGGCCATACTTCTGCTTGATGGGCCAGAGAAGGCGGCGCGCCTTGTCCAGGCTGACGTTGTCCGGCCAGCTATTGAGCGGGGCGAAACGCTGCTGACCACGACCACCGCCGCCACGGCCATCGCCTGTCCGGTAGGTGCCCGCACTGTGCCAGGCCATGCGGATGAACAAAGGGCCGTAATGGCCGAAGTCAGCGGGCCACCAGTCCTGCGAATCAGTCATGAGCGCGGCCAGGTCCTGCTTCAGGGCGGCGAGATCGAGGCTCTTGAATTCCTCAGCGTAGTTGAAGTCACCGTCCATGGGATTGGACTTGGAGGAATGCTGGTTCAGAAGGTCAATCTTGAGCAGCTTCGGCCACCAGTCTCGGTTGGAAGTGCCGGTGCTAGGAGCATGATGAAAGGGGCACTTGGATGGCGCGGCTACAGCGGAGTGGTCAACAGGGCAGGATTTGGCTTCGTCTGACATAAGGGGAGTCGAGTAATGGATGGACAGAAGGCGATGAGCCGTGGCTTCACCAATACGCGCCAGGGCACGTATCAATGACAATTAATACCTGGAAAATTTCGTTTCGTCCATAAGTGCGTAACGGAAGAACCTGGTGAACTGCCAGGAGAAGCCGGGATCTCTGCCTGTTATTTGAGATCGTCCAGTCCAGCACCCGCGTCCCTGTCTCCCGGCAGATTTCCTTTCGCATCGCAGGGCCGAACGCTGACGACCACCCCTCTGCTTGCGCGGATCCAACCGGCGAATTCGCCTCCGATGGCGGAGTCAAACCGGACTTCAAAGGCATTGCCGGGCGTGCACTGATCTGTAGGCGTGAAAAAAAGCTCAAAGAGAATATTCGTTCCGCAGACTCTCTCGCACGCTTCCAATCCGCTGAGGTCTGCTTCAAGAACGCCGAAAAACCGGAAGGTGACGCGATGATTCCGGTCACATTTGAAATACCCTTGTTCATCAACCTCTCGAGTCATGTTCCAGCCGTGGATCTCACATTCAAACACCCCGTTGGTCAGCGCAAATGAGAGCAGATAAGCATCATGGAACATTGGCCAGCGGCCGAAGGCCTGAAGGACAAGTTCATGGTTGGCCAGGTAAGCTGGAACAGGAAGCGACACTGCTCATACCTGAGAGTGAGACATGGCTTGAGTCAAGTCATGGAAACATGCACCTGACCAAGATCGGCAATGGCAATGAAAAAGTCCTGGCTCTCCCCCCTCTTTTCTGGACATACTCAGGAGCATCAGTCTCCGCCCTTTCACTCCATGAAGTCTCTTTCCCTTTTCTTGTCTTCCGCTCTCTTGCTTTGCACCTCAGGCTGCCAGACGGCTCCTGAGAAAGAGGCCGCTACCAAGCCCCTCCCGCAGCCAGCGGAACGTGTGGCGGATGTGGCGGCTGAGAGCACCAAACCGATGGTGTCTGCCTCTGGCGTGGTGACGACGGCGAGCGGGCTGCAATACCGGGTGCTGAAGTCTGGACCTGCTGGGGGGCGCTCACCCACTTTCTTTGACTCCGTGATGGTTCACTACCACGGCACGCTCACGAATGGCACGGTGTTCGACAGTTCCATGGAACGGGGGCAACCTGCGACGTTTGGAGTGGGCCAGGTGATCGCCGGCTGGACGGAGGCGCTCAAGCTCATGAAGCCGGGTGATAAGTGGCAGCTTTACATCCCTTCTCAGCTGGCCTACGGCAGTCAGGCGGTGGGCGGCAAGATTCCTGCAAACAGCGATTTGATCTTCCAGGTGGAGCTACTGCAGATTGTGGGAGGAATGTAAGTTTTTGGCTGCTGGAAAAGGAGCGTTGGATTCGTTTACATGTCAGTGACTGTCATGAAAACCATCCTGCCCCTGCTTCTCGCCTCTCTCATTTTCAGCGCCAATGCGGCGGATGAGGGTTTTGTTTCCTTGTTCAACGGGAAGGACCTGACGCACTGGACGGTGCCGGAGGGTGACAATGGTCACTGGAAGGTGTTGGACGGTGTGATTGACTATGATGCTTGCAGCGAAGCACCGGCGAAGGACAAGAACCTCTGGACGGTGAAGGAGTATGGGGACTTCACGCTGAAGATTGACTGGCGGCTGAAGGAGACGACGGGGCTTTATCCGATGCCGGTGGTGCTGCCGGATGGGACGCACAAGCTGGATGATGAGGGCAAGGAGATCAAAATCCCGACGCCAAATGCGGACTCCGGCATCTACCTGCGCGGGGTGGGCAAATCGCAGATTAACATCTGGTGCTGGCCGATCGGTTCAGGGGAAGTGTATGGCTACCGGATGGACAAGACGATGCCACCAGAAGTGCGTGCGGGGGTGACGCCGAAGGTGAGGGCGGACAAGCCGGTCGGTGAGTGGAACACCTTTGAGATCACGATGAAGGGCGACCGGCTGACGGTCGTGCTGAACGGACAGACGGTGATTGACCAGGCGCAGTTGCCCGGTGTTCCTGCCCAAGGGAAGCTGGGCTTGCAGCATCACGGTGGCAAGAACGCGACGACCGGGGAGCTTTCACCAGCATCGAGTTTGATCCAGTTTCGGAATATTTCGATTCGGGAATATTGATTAGGCGGCTGCACCGCGATGAAATGAAGGCGTGCCGGAGTGCTTGCGGTCCTTTAAAATGATGCGGGCACTCCTGCCTGCAGAGCTAGGGCCTGTTAAGCTACGGGAGCAGATGGAAGCGCCCTCTTTGGCCTGACAGGAACACGGGGGCAGGTAACCTTCGAAGAATCGCGGGCAGGAGTGCCCGCAGTACTTTTAGTCAGGCTTCGTCGAGGCCAACTTCGTGGCAGGCGAGGATGAATTCGGCGGCGGACCAGGCCTGGTAGGCTTTGCCCATGGGGTTGCCGGTGCGGGCGTGGGCCCATTCGTTGAATTCCCACTCGGCCTGGACACCGCGCTGGTTGATGCGGGCGAGCTTGAGAAGCTCCTGGAGGGCCAGGGGGCGCATGCCGAGACGGGTGATGTATTGCACCCACTTTGCACCGATGAAGGGCCAGATGCCGCCGTTGTGGTAATGGTGGGGGAGGTTGAGCAAATTGACGGCGTAGTAGGGCTTCCAGTCGGGATCGCCGGGGGCCACCACAGGGTAGAGATTGGTGACGGGGAAAGGTTCATTAACCCCGACACCCCACATGAAACGGAAGGAATGGCGTGCGCGCTCGACATCCAAAACGTTGAAGAGGAAGGCGAGGAGGTTGCCATAGACATCGCAGCGCCAGTTGAAGTCAAAGGGGGTGACCTGGGCGAGGAGGTAAGCGGTATCGCCAAGGCTGAACTGCATGTCCGCAAAGGTCCGGGTGCTGTTGGGACTGAGGGCGGTGGTGGGCCAGAAACGCTGGAGGATGGCCATCTTGATACTCTGCGACCAGCGGAGGTATTCACCGGCGCGTTTGCCCTGGCCAAGCGCTTCAAGCAGGCGGCCAAAGGCGATGTTGGCGCGGTACCATATGACCTGGTCAACGAGGACGTTATACGAGCGCCCAAAGAGATCCGTCCAGTCGCCCGCTTCGGGAATTTCAATCAGGGCATCGTAATTGGAATCATGCGCAGTGAGCCAGTCCATGGCCTTCTGGAGGGCGGGGAGATGCTCGCGAATGAAGGAGGTCTCTTTGGTGACGCGGAAGTATTCATACGCGGCGATGATGACCCAGAGGCCGCCATCAATGGAGCAGATGCCGCCGACGCCGGAGTAATCTGGTACGCCGTCTTCAATGCGTACATTGGCCGGGATCTGACCATGAGGGGAGGCGTGACTGAGAAGAGTGCGGAGGGTCTCGCGCTGACAGTCGCGGATGGCAACGTCATCCAGGCTGAGGGAGGCAATGACGGTGATCGCACCGTCGCGGGCCCAGACGCTGCGGTAGTTGGCATCGGTGCCGCGGGTCTCGTTGTCTTCCAGCGAACAGGCGGAGAAACCCAGAGGGGTGATGTTCTTTTTGAGAGCCTCCACGGCTTTGCGCTGGGCGAGCTGGAGATAGGCGCGGTCCTCCGGGGTAAGGGCCTCAGGTGAGGCCTCATTGAGGATCTGACGCATCTCCGGCTCGAAGTGTTTTTCCCGGGGATCTTCGGCGGCTTCAAGACTGCAAACGGAAGGAACGATGCCGTAGTGAAGGAGACCCTCCAGGACACCATCTGCGCAGATACTTTGGGCACGGTAGCAGGGAAGTCCGAGCGTGGCCTCCACCAGCTCAGGCTGCGAGTTTTCCACCACGATGCCCCGGACGCCGGGGATCTGGAACATGGCGCTATCATTACCCGAGTCTCCAGCAACGAGGGCTTCGTAGCTGGGGATCTGGAGGTGCTTGAGTAGCCATTCCAGCGCATTGCCTTTGTTAGCGTATTTGGGAAGGACGTCGAGATCGCGGCTGCTGGAATACACGACCATGGTTTCGAGTCCGGCCTCGGAAAGTGCGCTTTCGAGGGCGGTGATCTGCTCAGGCGTGGCCTGATGGAGATACCAGCTTGATTTGAAGGCATTTTGATACTGGCTGGGCTGTTTGACGGCACTGGTCATGCTGAGGACGACTTGCTCAGCCCGGGCACGGTCCCAGTTTTCGCTCATGATCTCGGCGAACTCGCGCATGACGGCGCGGCGGTGCATGTCATAGATCATGGTGCCGACACCGCAGATAAGGTACTGAGGGGTGGGGAGATCCGAACGTTGGATGGTGCGGAGGGCGTCCTGGAGGAGGCGTCCGGTGTTATAAACGAGGGTGGGGCGTCGGTCTTCAGGCATGGTTTCCCAGACCTGCTTGAAAAGCATGGTGGAGTCCGGTTTGCCGAGGAGGGTGCCATCAAGGTCGGAGCAGAGGAGCTTGAGATTGGGGCTCATGGAGGAATGAGGGAACGAAAACTAATGACGAATTTCGAATGACTGGAATTTGATCAAATATCCACGCTTTGGCGCCAGATAGAACTCACGTCGGGGGTTTCGGCGGCATCCACGCCGGTGTGGAGACGGTCTTCGACGGCACGGAGGAGTTGCTGCGCGATGCCGCTCCAGGCAAAGAGGGCACGCACGCGAAGACTGCCCTGCTGGCTGATGCGGTTGCGAAGACGCTGATATTTGAGAGCCTGGAGAAGGCAGATGCCGAATTCCTCAATATCTTCGGTATCGGTGTAGAGAGCATGGACACCGAAATCCAGAGCACGATACAGGCCACCGCGAGTAGTGACGACAGTGGGGGTACCGGAGGCGAGGGCCTCAATGGCGGTCATGCCAAAAGGCTCATAGCGGCTGGACAGGGCAAAGACATCGGCGGCGCGATAATAATCGGCCATCTGTTCATCCGGGAGGGAATCGGTGATGAGGACTTTATTCTGGAGGTTGTGCTCCACAACAAGCTCTTGCAGCTCTTCGAGCATGCGGGAATCCCCAGGATCTGAGGACTGCATGCTGACGGCGAGGCGGAGCTTGGCCTCCGGGATGCGGGTGGCGACGATGGCGAAGGCGCGGATGAGGAGGTCGAACCCTTTGTTACGGGCGAGGCGGCCGATGGAGGCGATGACAGGCCCATGATAATTCATTTCAGTTCGTATGCCCTGACGGCTGGCCTCACTGACCGGGAAGAAGCGGTTGTCATCGTAGCCGGGGGGGATCATGCGGATCTTGGCCGGGGCGACTCCGTAGTCTGAAGCGATGAGGTCCGACTGCGGCGGGGTGGTGGCGATGACCATGTCACACTCCTGGAAGAGGCGCTGCTCATGACGGACACGAGCGGTGAAATTAAACTGATCTTCGAGCTTTTCCGTATCCTCCGGGGCGGCGTCTTCCATCTGGCTCTTTTTCCAGGAGCCGAGGGAGTGCGGGGTGTGCAGGTGAGGGATGTTAAGCGCATTGGAAAGGGACTGTCCGGCGAGGCCGGCATCCCAGTAATGACTGTTGATGAAGTAATAAGAGAGGTTCTGTTTTTTGATCAACCGGAGGGCATTTTCGACCCACTCGGGGATGTTTTTATAAAGCTGCTCCTTCGGGATGAACTCGTTGCTGCCGCAGGGGACACGGAGGATGGTGACGTTTTCATCCACCATCTCAGTCTCAGGCTGGTTGTCAAAACGGCGGGTCCAGATGTCCACTTTGTAGCCTAAGCGGGCTAGCTGCTTGGAGAGCTCGATGACAAAGACGACCTGGCCGCCGGTATCGGGTGCGCCGAGCGGAGGCTGGGCGGCGACGTAACCGTGGGTGGAGATCATGGCGATGCGGCGACGCATGCGCCTGCGGGCGGTGGGGGGAAGTTTCGCTGGAGGGGTGCTCATATTTTGGATTCTGAGTTCACACCGCGCGGAGCCAGAAGACGGGCCTCCTCAGAGAACCCTGGCATATCGCAAATGCGGATACCTTTTTGCTACGGGCGGCATTTCACATGGCCAACCGAAAAGACCCGCCAGGGATGTCGCTTAGCCACATCTTTACATCGGCACGGACCATCGCTTTAGCCGTACAAACAGGCATTCTTTTAATCAAGCCCCGAGATGGGTCCAGATGCAACGTCACAAACCAAATCAGGGAGCGGCTGTGGCAGGCTGAATGAGGGCAGCTTTGTTTTTAGCCCAGTCTGGATTTGGCTGTGCTTGCCAAACCTGGAGATTCCGTACGCTGCCTTCGGTGGCCATGACGAACATGAGGCTGTGCTTGTCCGTGGCGATAAGAGGATGACTGCCGGTGAGGCTTTGGCCATTGACGGTGCCGACCATCTCATCTCCAAGGATTTCAAAAACGACGGTATGCCATTCGTCAAGCTTGAGGGGCGTTTTGAGAGCGCCTAGCGGGACGGATTTATCAGGCCCGCCGTGGTCGTTGTCATCCTTGCTGATACGGAAACCGGTTTCATTGAGATGGATGCTGCAGACGTAGTCTTTGGCATCCACGGTGCGGATGCTGATGCTGCGGCTTTTGCGGCCATTCATCGGCACGTTGTTCATGCGCACCTGGCATTGGATGATGACGTCTTTGAAAAGGAATCCGTAAGAGGCCGTGGCAGGATGCTGGACCTCCGGAGTTTCGCGACCGGTGAATACACCGTCCTCGACCGCCCACTTGCCGCCACGGGGGACAGCATTCCAGCGCCAACCGGAGAAGCCGCTGGCGAAGCCTTTGGAGATGCCATCAAAAGGCTTTAAGGGGGCGGAAAAGTCCTGGGTGACGAGGAGCTTTCCACGCTTTGTCATGAGGGTGGGCTCCTCTGCGGCAGACAGAGAGAGAACACCCAGGATGGTGAGGGAAAGGAGCAGCCAGACTTTCATGACACAAGATTACTTCAGCAGGTTCAGGGAAGACAGGAAAGCATCGCTACGGGCGAGGGTTTCATCGAAGAGTTTCTGGTCGCTCATAAGGTAGCCGTGGACGCCGCCTTCGTGGATGACGAGCTCACTTTTGTTACCGGCTTTGAGCATGGCCTCGTGGAAGTTTTTGGCGCCGATGAAAGGGGTCACGGTATCGCCGGTGCCGTGGAAGGTGATGGTGGGCGGCAGGCCGGAGCGGACGTGATGGACCGGAGACAGTTCCTGCCAGGTGTCGCCAATTTTGGCCTGGCCATAGCCTTCCTTGGAAGTGTCAATCACAGGAAACAGAAGCACAAGGGCATTGGGTGTGGTGGAGATGCTGAGGTCTTCTCCGTCTTCGTTGACCTTGTCAAACAGGGCGGTGGCAGCGGCGAGGTGGCCCCCGGCGGAGCCGCCGCTGACGATGATCTTTTCCGGATCAATGCCCATCTCCTTGGCATGAGCGCGGACATAACGAACGGCACTGCGGGCATCCTTGACACAGTCATAGACGCTGACACCTGCCTTTGCGTTATTCAGACGGTACTGAACACTGATGCCGACGAGGCCCTGCTGGGTGTAATGATCTGCGAAAGGGAACATGCGCTGCGGATTCCCGCCGGTCCAGCCGCCGCCGTGGATCGTGATGAAGCAGGCGCGGGAGTCGGTAGCTTTGTGACCGGCAGGCTCGAAGATATGCATGGCAAGCTCCTTATCCCCTGCCCTTTTATAAACCACAGTGCGAGTGGGGGTGAGCTTGGCCGCCATCTGGTCAACGGCGTCCGGCTTTTTGACTTTAGTCTGGGCGCTGAGGGTGGATGTGGCCAGGGCAGCCAGAAGGAGGAGGCGTGGAAAAAGGGTCATGGCGAGTGGATGAAACGTGGGTAGTGAGGGTAAGTTTGCGACAAGATGCTACCGCGATCACGCACGGGGGTGGGCAGAGTTATACACCTCCTTCATGCGCTGGGTGGAAACATGAGTGTAAATCTGGGTGGTGCTGAGGCTGGCGTGACCGAGCAGTTCCTGCACGCTGCGAAGATCCGCCCCGTTATTCAAGAGGTGTGTGGCGAAGCTGTGGCGGAGCTTGTGCGGGGTGACGTGGATGGGCAGGCCGGACTTTTTCCAGTATTTGTCCACGACATCGGCAATGGCCTGGTTGGTGATGCGTTTGCGCAGCTTGCTGAGGAAGAGGGGGCCGCTGTGGACACCTGCTTTGACGCGATAACGCTGGATGGCCTCCATGGCGGGAGTGCCGATGGGGAGCAGGCGCTCTTTGCGGCCCTTGCCAATGACACGGACGGTATCGCTGTAAGAATCTACGTCCTCGACATTGATGCTGGCGAGCTCACTGAGGCGCATGCCGGTGGAGTAGAAAAGCTCCAGGATGGCTGAATCACGCTCACGGGCCCAAAGCGGTGCAGCGCGCTCTTTTTCCAGCTTCATGGGCAGATCCAGCATGTCGGTGATCTGCGTGAGGGTTAGTACGACAGGCAGTTTTTTTTCCTGCTTGGGAAGCTGGACATCCAGGAGGGGATTTTGTTGCAGCCCTTGGCGGCGGGTGAGCCATTTGAAAAAGGAACGCAGGGCGGAGAAGTGCAGGCGGATGGTGGCGCGGGCCATCTCGCGCTTCATCTGGCCAAAGAGATACTTCCGGAAATCGTCGGCGGTGAGGGCTTCCCAGGTGGTGAATTTTTTCTGCGCAGCGCGGAAGGTGTTTAGAGCGTGCGCATAGTTTTCCAGGGTGCGCGGGGACGAGCGCCGCTCCACCTCCATGAACTGGAGGAAGGCCTCGCCAAGGGAATCGGGCGGCAGCGGGGTGGACATGATTTCCCCGCTAGATAGCGCTACTGGCCACGGATGCAATAGACGGCCTGCTCACTGCGCAGAATGAGCCTGTCACCGACCACAGCGGGTGTGGCGTGGAACTGGGTATCATCTCCGGCGATGACATTGTGGGCGAGTTTTTCAAAGGTGGGTTTGGCGGCAATGACATAAGTACCGCCACGACGGGAGACGCAGTAGAGGCGGTCGCCAATGAGGACGGGGGAGGCATAGAAGGGCTTGCCACGGCCACGGCCTCCGCCGGATTCGATGGCGCGCTCACGATAGACATCCTTACCAGTGGCAGCTTCCATGCAAAGGGCAAATCCCTGGTCATTGATGACATACAGGTGCCCATTGTGAAGGATGGGGGTGGGGACATAGGAACTGCTTTTGCTGGTCCAGAGAATGTGGCTGGAAGTAACGTCACCCTGGCCACCGAGCTTGATGGCGGCACTGCCCTGCGTGGGGTAACCGCCATAGAGATAAAAGCGGTCTTTGTCCTGAATGAGGCAGGGGGAGATGTTACCGGGGAGATTATGCGTGGCGAACCAGCGCATCTTGCCCGTGTCCGGGTTCAGGCCCCAGACTTCCTCCGCGATGGCGAAGACAAGGTCGGTGCGGCCGCCGGATTCCATGAGTGAGGGGGTGCCATAGGCGAGATCAATTTTGTCACCACCGGCTTTCCAGAGCTGCTTACCGGTCTTTTTATCCAGGGCAAAGAGGGCTTTGCTTTCATCGGTGGCATTGAAGATGACGGTATCCTTGTAAAGGATAGGGCTTCCGCCGGATCCCCAACGGCGACTGCCGGAGCCGGTGCCGAGGGACGTCCGCCAAATCTGCTTACCCTCCATATCGAAGGCATAGGCACCGCTTTTGCCAAAAAAGGCATAGATGCGCTCTCCATCACTGACAGGGGTGTGGGTGGCATAACCGTGCTCGGTGATAAAACCCTCAAACGGGTCCTCACTAGCGGCTGAGGGAACGACGGTCTCCCAGAGCTTTTTGCCATCGGCGAGGTTCAGACAAATCAAGTGACGTTGAAGCTTCGTGGGGTCTTTGGCAGATTCTTTATCCCCATAGCCGGACCAGCAGGTGAAGATGACCTTTGCTCCGATGACGATGGGGCTGGACGAGCCGGGTCCGGGAGCCTGGAATTTCCAGGCGAGGTTCTCTTTTTCTGACCAGGTGAGCGGAATGTAGGCTTCCTTCACCACCGCTGCGCCGGTGGGGCCGAGAAAGCCGGGCCAGTCGGCAGCAAGGATGGGAGCGGACAACGTGAGGGCGGTGGCCAAAAAAAGCGGGAGTTTCATGGAGCGGAGTGAAACAGGTAACGCGAAGGGAAGTTGCGCAGGACGCAAGAAACTCCAAGATACCGCTTCGCTCATTGCCCTTCCCACAGCTTGATGTGATCAATCTGGCAGGTGCCTAAATCCACGGCTTTGAAGTCAATCTGCTGCTGACCGGCCATGTCTATGTGGGGGCTGGTGAAGAGGTGCTTTTTGCCGTTGATACTGAGAAGGAGGGTGCCTTTTTTCAGTTCGATGGCGATGTCCACCCATTCGTTCAGCGGCAGCAACGGCTCTTCGATCTCGACGGTTTCGACATTTTTCTTGATCGTCAGCGTGGTCTTCTTTTCGCCGAAGACCAGGGTGTGGACGTGGTGGCCGAGATCGAGGAGAGGAAACTTGGGGTGGTAGGCTTCGGCGTTGTAACGCATGCGCAGGGTGCAGACGAAGTTTTCCGGGACCTTATGGAGCCAGATGACGGGCTTGAACCCGGCGTGGGCTTTGTCGCCTTTGGCGATCATTTTTTCCTGGAACTCCTTCGAGGACTGGCTGCCGGTGAGGATGCCGTCCTTGACCTCCCAGGTGCTGCTTTGGCGGACTTCCCAGAAGTCAGTATTGAGGGGGCCGTCGAAGGTGTCTTCATAGACCAGCTTGGTGCTTTTGAAGAGCTCCGGCTGATAGTCCGGGGTGGCGGCGGGGAGATTGGAGGTCAGAAAGCCGAGGGACAGGGACAGCAGGAGGCAGGGCAGTTTCATGGATAGGCCCGATAACGCGGCAGGCGACACGGTCTTGCAGCCCCCGTCCCCTGCCCTTTGCCCACCCGGGTCAGCCTGCCTTCAGGATTTCATCAAAGAAGGCGATGGTCCTGTCCCAGGCAAGTTTGGCGGCGGCCTCGTCATAGCGGGGTGTGGTGTCGTTATGAAACCCGTGGTTGGCACCGGGATACATGTGGGCGGTATAGCGCACGCCGGCCTTTTTGAGGGCGGCTTCATAGGCGGGCCAGCCTTCGTTGACTTTGGCATCGTGCTCGGCGTTGTGGATGAGAAGGGAGGCCTTGATCTTTGGCACATCTTCAGCGGCAGGCTGGCGACCGTAGAAGGGCACGGCAGCGCGGATGACATCGGGCAGCCTAACGGCAAGTGTGTTAGCCATGCCGCCGCCGTAGCAGAAACCGACGACGCCCACCTGGCCGTTGCAATCGGTGTGAGTGGCCAGCCATTTGGCAGCAGCGACGAAATCCTCGGTCATCTGGGCGGGATCGCGCTTGGCCTGCATCTCGCGGCCTTTGTCGTCATTGCCTGGATAACCACCCAGCGGGAAAAGGGCATCAGGACCAAAGGCGAGGTATCCTGCGAGGGCGACGCGGCGGGTGACGTCTTCAATGTAGGGATTGAGACCGCGATTTTCATGAATGACGAGCACACCGGGGAGCTTGTCTGTGGCTTTGGCAGGTTTGGCCAGAAGCCCGCGCATTTTTCCGGCTCCCTGGGGAGAGTCATAATCTGCAAAGGCGGACTGCACGCGGGGATCGTCCTTTTTCACCTGCTCGGCCAGTGCATAGTTGGGGCTGAGCAGATCCAGCAGAGCTGCCGCCGTGAGGCCGCCTGCGGCGAAGCGTGAGGCGCGCTCCAGGAAGCCGCGCCGGTCCACGCGCCCATGGGCATAATCATCATACAGATTGAGGAGGTCTTGGGGGAAATCGGCGGCGGTCTGGCGTTTCATAGGTTGGAGAATAAGGAAATGCGGCTGGCAAAGGAAGCCTGAAGTGAATCGGGGTGATTGGAATGAATGCGCTTGTGAAGAAAGATCCTGCCAAAGCATTCCGCTGGCATTTGGCCCGATCCTGACGGATGGCAGGGCATGTTAAAACCCTTTAGAGAGCTTGGTGTGCGTGAGGATCTGATCCGTGGACTGGAAGAACTGGGGATTGTCGCGCCCACGCAGGTTCAGCAGCGGGTGATTCCTTTTTTGTTAAAAGAGGGTGCGGATCTGGTGGCGCAGGCGCAGACGGGGACAGGCAAGACGGCGGCTTTTGGCCTACCGCTGCTGATGAAGATGGACCCGAAGAAACCGCAGGTGCAGGGCCTGGTGATTGCGCCGACGCGGGAGCTGGCGAAGCAGATCGGCAAGCAGCTTTTTAAATTTACCAAGCAGGTGCAGGACCGGATCTTTGTGGAGGTGATCACGGGCGGGGACAACATTGACCGGCAGGTGGAAGCGCTGAAACGGCCGACACACATCGTGGTAGGGACACCCGGGCGGATCATGGACATGATCGAGAGGCGGGCGCTGTCGCTGGACACGGTGAAGCAGGTGGTGCTGGACGAGGCCGACGAGATGCTGAGCATGGGCTTCAAAAAGGAGCTGCAGGCGATCCTAAAACTGACGACGCAGCGGCAGAGCACGTGGCTTTTTTCAGCGACTTTTCCTGAGGCTATCCACACGCTAATCAAGGGCTGCATGGCGCCGAATCCACACACGATTCAAATTGACCAGGGGCATGTGGTGAACCGGGACATTGACCACCGGTTTGTGATCATCAAGCCAGAGGAAAAGACGGAGTACATCAGCGACTTCCTCAAGCGCCAGAAAGAGGGCCGGGGACTGATCTTCTGCCGGACAAAGGCGGACGCCAACACTCTATGCCGGGAGCTGACGGCGCTGGGCCTGCCGGTGGATGTGCTGCAGGGAGACCTGATGCAGAAGGAGCGGGACAAGGTGATGCGGGCGTTTAAAAAGGAGCGGGTGCAGTTTCTGGTGGCCACGGATGTCGCGGCGCGCGGAATTGATGTGGCGGACCTGGCGTTTGTGATTCATCACCAGCTTCCGGACCAGTTGGAATACTACACGCACCGCAGCGGCCGGACGGCACGGGCAGGCAAAAAAGGGATGTCGCTGTGCCTGATCCACCCAAAGGAGAAGTGGAAACTGCCTCAGTTGGAAAAGGCGCTGCATGTGACCTTTCGCGAGCTGAGGTAGGTGGCAGCGGTGGGCGCGCCATTCCGCCACACGCAGGCCAATTGGCTGGAGCGATGCATGGTTATAGGAAGCCTGCCCCAGCCATGAGCCGCGCATTCGTCAAAGAGGACATTGATATCCCGGAACGCATCACGCGCCGGAGATCTGTTTCCGGACTGCCGCCGGGGGCGCTCAATCTGATCACGGCGAGGGGTGCGAAGCAGTTGAAAGCGCGCTTTGCGGCGCTCAGCAAGGCGGACCAGGATCCTGAGGCCCATGCTCACTTGAGGGAAACTTTGGAATCCATGACGGTCGTGGAGCCACAGGTTTCCTCTGGGGCCATCGTCTTCGGCAGTCGTGTGACGCTGCGCAATGCTGCTGGCCAGGTGGTTCAGTACCGCATTGCAGGCGTGGACGAGGTGGATCTGGAGCCGGAAAATGTGAGCTGGGTCTCCCCGCTGGGGAAGACTCTGCTGGCCGCCAATGTGGGGCAAGGCCTCCGCCTAACCAAAGATGACAAAACACTTTGGACCGTGGTCCAGGCAGACTGAGCGATGATACCGAGACACTACTTTTTGCCCAGCCACTCGACACTGAGGATCTGGGACACTTCCGTCTTGCCGCCTGCCTCGGGGATGGTTTCCATGGATTTTTTCCACGTGACCCGGCACTTTTTGCCCGCAAAGGCTTGTGGATTTTCGAGAACCTTTTCGACCGATGCATCGGGCGTCAAGATAAAGAAAGACAGGTCTGCCCCGGATGACGTGCGCATGTTCCAGTGGAAGTAATCACCCTGTTCAATGCCCGTAAAAACTCCTTCTGCCACCTGGGCGGCTTTTGCCTTCCCCTTCCCTGCACCTTTGTTTTTGAGAGCCTTCAGGAAGGCGGCAGCATTGGATGTCAGGCGTTCTCCTTCGGAGACATAATCCTCGGCATGGAGGATCCCGCCATCTTTATCATTGGTCAGCCATTTGAAGATGGCACCGTCTTTAAAATAGAGGCGGTTTTCGATGATTTTCGGAGACTTGCTGAGGTGGTCCTTTTTATAAGTGCTGAACACGAAGAGCGGCTTTCCATCTTCTAGATAATATTCCTCCACACCGTCGCCGTCTTCGTTGGAGACCGCGATGATCTTGAGGACCTCACCTCCCTGCATCCAGCCAGTCAGCGAGAAGACCAGCGGGTCGTCTTTATAGGTGGCTGACACCTTCTGGAAGGACTTCTCACTGTCATTGATGCGGGAATACACTGCGCGGTGGTGCGCGGTGTCATTTTGGGCATGCGCAGCGGGTGACAAAGCCAGGATGGCAATAACGTGAAGAAGTGAGAAGGTTTTCATCGGCTAGGTCTGTTGCAGGAATGTGGTGAGAAATGACTGAAAGCGTTTGAACCTTTTTTATGGATAAGAATTTGGAGCCCGGAATCAGTCCTCCCCGCTCACTTTCCCTCGGTTCTTTTTTACGCCAGAGCGATTTTTTTTGGTTTTGAGTATGCGGTTCTTTAAGCCGCGCGGGCGGGGGCGGTTTTGACGGCGGGTTTTCTCGCGCTCGTTTTGCAGGGCCATCCTGGCTTCTTCCCGTGCGGATTCCAGGCGGTCGCAGAGTTCCATGCGGGCCCAGTAGCGGTTCATGACCTGGGATCGCTCGCGCTGGCAGCGGACTTCCAGACCGCTGGGGACATGGCGAAGAACAACGGTGGAGGAGGTTTTGTTGATCTTCTGCCCACCGGGGCCGCTGCCGCGCACAAACTCCTCCTGCAAGTCTTCCTCGCGAACGCGGAGCTTGGTCAGGCGTTTTTGAAGAACTTCTTCATTTGGCAGCGACATGAGGTCAGTTTGCCTCCGGTGTTCTAAAAAGAAAGGGCCTGAATCGGTTACTTTCGGGGTCAACCCTCCCCTCGCATCCCAAAAGAGCCTGAAGACAGGATAATGACACCGTTTCGCAATATAAGATGTAACGAAAATTTGATGTGCGGCTTGCACGAATGGCTCGTATTGCCAAAGTGAAATCACACCACCCATGAGCGCCGTTTTTGACACATTATCCCGATTTTACAGCTCCTCCATTGGCAAGAAGATCCTTGTCGCCCTGACCGGGCTCGTTCTTGTCGCCTTTATTCTGGGGCACATGATCGGGAACCTGCTCGTTTTTGCCGGACCGGAGGCTATCAATGAATATGGCCACATGCTCCAGTCCTCCCTGCACGGCGCAGGGGTGTGGATCGCCCGTATCGGACTGCTGTTGGCCGTAGGGGTACACATTCTGGCCACCGTCCAGCTCACGATCGCCAACCGCGCTGCTCGTCGGGAAGCTTATGGACAGCAAAAATTCCAGGTTTCCAGCACCGCTTCCCGCACGATGATCTGGAGCGGGCTGACCATTCTGGCTTTCATTGTCTATCACCTGATGCACTTCACCGTCCGCGTGGGGAATGAATACAACAACCCCGCGCTCTACAGCTATGACCTGCATGGTGTGGAAGTGCACAATGTTTACAAGATGGTCATTGATGGATTCTCCTGGTGGCCGGCATCGGTCTTTTACATCATCGCCATGGTGCTGCTGTGCAGCCACCTGAGCCACGGTGTGGCCAGCATTTTCCAGACGCTGGGCCTGACCACCCACCGCACCTGGCCGCTGATCCAGAAGGCTGGCTGGGCCTTCGCCCTCCTCGTCCTCGTTGGGAACTGCTCCATCCCCATCGCCATCCTCGTCTTCGGATACGGCAGATAACCTCTCTGGCATCACTCACTCGCGCACCCGTCCAATTTACCTTCCCCGCCATGCCTCTCGACTCCAAGATCCCCTCCGGCCCGATGGCTGAAAAATGGTCCAAGCACAAGCAGGACTCCAAGCTCATCAACCCGAAGAACAAGCGGAAGTACACCGTGCTCGTCGTGGGCAGCGGCCTGGCCGGGGCCTCCGCCGCCGCGACGCTTTCTGAGCTGGGCTATCAGGTGAAGTGCTTCTGCTTCCAGGACAGCCCGCGCCGTGCGCACTCCATCGCAGCGCAGGGCGGGATCAATGCAGCCAAGAACTACCAGAACGACGGCGACAGTGTGCACCGTCTGTTTTACGACACTGTCAAAGGCGGTGACTTCCGCGCCCGTGAGGCCAACGTGCATCGCCTGGCCGAAGAGAGCGTCAACATCATTGACCAGTGCGCGGCTCAGGGTGTGCCCTTCGCCCGTGAATACGGTGGCGGCCTAGCCAACCGCTCCTTTGGCGGTGCTCAGGTGAGCCGTACGTTTTATGCCCGAGGCCAAACCGGGCAGCAGCTCCTGCTGGGTGCTTATTCCGCCTTGAACAAAGAGATCGCCCGTGGCGGTGTGAAGATGTACTCCCGCATGGAGATGCTGGAGCTGGTGGTCGTGGACGGCCACGCCAAGGGCATCATCACCCGTGACCTGGTGACTGGAAAAATCGAGGCGTTTTCCGGAGACACCGTGCTTCTTTGCACCGGGGGTTATGGCAATGTCTTTTATCTGTCCACGAATGCGATGGGCTGCAATGTCACGTCCACCTGGCGTGCGCACAAGAAGGGGGCTTACTTCGCCAACCCTTGTTATACCCAGATCCACCCGACCTGCATTCCGGTCAGTGGCGATTATCAGAGCAAGCTGACCCTGATGTCGGAATCCCTCCGCAACGACGGCCGTGTGTGGGTGCCTAAGAATGTGGCAGACATTGGCAAGCCTGCAGACAAAATCCCCGAGGCGGACCGCGATTATTATCTGGAGCGCAAGTATCCCAGCTTCGGCAACCTGGCCCCGCGTGACATCTCCAGCCGCGCGGCCAAGGAAGCCTGTGATGAAGGTCGCGGCGTCGGCCCGGGCGGTCGTGGTGTGTATTTGGATTTTGCCGAGGCCATCGGCCAGTTCGGCCAGAAGACGATTGCTGAGCGTTATGGCAACCTTTTTGAAATGTACCAGCGCATCACCGGTGAAAGCGCCTACACCCAGCCGATGCGCATCTACCCCGCTGTGCACTACACCATGGGCGGCCTGTGGGTGGACTATAACCTGATGAGCAACCTGCCCGGTCTGCATGTGCTGGGCGAGGCGAACTTCTCCGACCACGGTGCCAACCGCCTGGGCGCCAGCGCCCTCATGCAGGGCCTCGCCGACGGTTACTTCGTCATCCCCACGACCATTGCTCCGTATCTGGTGACGCAGAGCCCCGGCTCCGTCACCACCAGCCATCCGGAATTCAAGAAGGCTCTCGAAAACTGCCAGAACACAACGAACAAGTTCCTTAACAGCAAAGGCAAGCGCAGCGTGGACAGCTTCCACCGCGAGCTGGGCCTGCTGGTCTGGGACAAGTGCGGCATGGCGCGCGACAAGGCCGGGCTGGCCGAGGCCCTGAAAAAAATCCCCGAACTTCGCGAAGAATTCTGGGCCAACGTCACAGTCCCCGGGTCCGGCGCTGCCGCCAACCCCGAGTTGGAAAAAGCCGGACGTGTGGCCGACTTCATGGAATTCGCCGAGCTCCTCTGCCTGGACGCCAGCCACCGCGAAGAAAGCTGCGGCGGCCACTTCCGCACCGAATACCAATACCCGGATGGCGAGGCCAAGCGCGATGACGAAAACTTCTGCTACGCAGCCGCCTGGGAATACACTGGCGACTTCGCCAAACCCATCCTGAACAAGGAGCCGCTCACCTTCGAAGAAGTTCATCTTTCTGTGCGCAGCTATAAGTAAGTTTTATTCACATCACACTGTCATGTCCCTCCTCAATCTTCACCTCAAAGTCTGGCGTCAGAACCAGGGCAAGCCTGGACACTTCCAGGACATCGAAGCCCATGAAATCCCGGATCATGCCTCCTTCCTGGAGATGCTGGACATCGTCAATGAGCGCCTCATTGCCAAGGGGGAAGAGCCGGTCGCCTTTGACCATGACTGCCGCGAAGGCATCTGCGGCTCCTGCTCCATGACTATTAATGGCATGCCTCATGGCCCGGAAAAGGCCACCACGACCTGCCAGCTGCACATGCGCAAATTCCGCACCGAGGACACCATTTGGATCGAACCCTTCCGTGCCCACGCCTTCCCGGTCATCAAGGATCTCATTGTGGACCGCACGCCATTCGACCGGATCCAGCAGGCGGGCGGCTACATCAGCGTGCGCACTGGTGCCGCCCCGGATGCCAACAGCATCCTCATCGGCAAGGAAGTGGCCGATGCGGCCATGGATGCTGCGGAGTGCATCGGCTGCGGTGCCTGTGTGGCAGCCTGTAAAAACGCCAGTGCTATGCTCTTCGTTTCCGCCAAGGCCGGACAGCTCAATTCCCTGCCCCAGGGCCAGCCGGAAAAAAACCGCCGCACCCTGGCCATGGTCCGCCAGATGGACAAAGAAGGTTTCGGCGCCTGCACCAACCAATATGAGTGCGAGGCCGCCTGCCCAAAGGAAATCAGCGTGCGCTGGATCACCAAACTGAACCGGGACTATGCTCTGGCAGCCACCAAGGAAGCCTTTGGCGGCAGCATCGAGCGTGCAGGTGGCGGGGATTGATTCCTCCGTCCGCTGACGTCCTGTTGAAACCCCGTTCATTGCCAAGAAGAATCAATGCCCCGCGCATTGTGGTTTAGATTCCCAGTGCTGGCAGCACTGGTCTTCTGCCAGTCATCCGCGCCAGGGGCTTCGGCCCCATGGCTTCTGTCGGATGCCATGGGTCTGCCCTTCTGGTTCAGCCTCAAGGGTGAAATTCGTGCCCGTTATGAAACCCTGGATGAGCAATTTCGGGCTCGACTTGAAGGCAGCGACCAGGTGCTCGCCCTCCGCTCCAGTCTTCTCATGGAGGCAGATCTGGCCCCGGTTCAGGTCACGGCGGAAATCCTCGACGCACGCCAGCTCCTTGCAGATTCCGGCTCCGCGCTGGACACCACCACGGTCAATACCCTGGAGTTGCTGCAAGCACACCTGGAATGGGACCTTGGGACACTGGGCAAAGGCCGGCAGCACCTGCGGCTGGGCCGGGAAACCGTCAACCTCGGCAGCCGCCGCCTCATGGCGCGCAATGCCTTTCGGAATACCATCAATGCCTACACCGGAGCTGACTGGCGGTGGGAAACGAAAGCCGGCCACTCAGTGCGTGCGATGTGGCTTCTTCCAAACCAGCGACAGCCCGATGACCTGACCTCCCTTCAGGACAACGACAGCGCTTTTGATGATCAGGATTTTGATCTCCAGTTTTGGGCGCTATACGCCACCCTTCCCCTCCCCCCGGTCCGGGCAGAGCTGGAACTGTACGCCTTCGGGCTTCATGAAAGCGGATCCGGCACCCGCCATCGGCAGCTATATACCCCTGGGTTCCGTCTCGTCCGCAAACCCGAAACGGGCCAGGTGGACTTTGAAGCAGAATCCGCCCTTCAGCTTGGCACTTCCAGCAGTTCCGTGAATGGCTCCGCAATAAGCCACCAAGCCCTTTTTCTGCACCTGTCGGTTGGTTACAGCGCCAACCTGCCCTGGCGGCCCCGGCTCGGCCTGGCCTATGATTATGCAAGCGGTGACAGAAAGCCAGATGATGGAGATAACAACCGGTTCGACACTCTCTATGGAGCCCGGCGCTTCGAATACGGACCCACGGGCAGCTATGGCGCAATCGCCCGCAGCAATCTCAGTTCCCCAGAACTGCGCCTTGATTTCACACCGGCAGTGAACACAGAGTTCATGATCGCCCATCGTGGTGTTTGGCTGGCCTCAGGCAAGGATGCCTGGACTGCTGCCGGAGTGCGTGATGCCAGCGGCAGGTCAGGAAAATTCGTCGGCCAGCAACTGGAAGCCCGCCTCCGCTGGGACGCTATCCCTGGAAACCTCCGCGTGGAAACAGGCATCGCCCAAATTTTCCCCGGACGCTTCCAGGAGTCTGCCCCAAATGGCAAACCATCTGATACCACCTACGCCTATTTTGAAATGACCTGGTGGTTTTGAGCCAGAATGTCAGGCGGGCACGGAACTGGGCGACGAACGCGTTGGCAAAATGGCCGATTTTGATCTAGCATAAAAATCTCATGCTCCGCGCCAGCCGATACTTTTTTTTTCTGCAGACCCTTTGCTGGGCCTGGGCTCTGCCTTTGCGGGGTGAAGAACTTCAGGAAAATGGGGACTTCAGACTCGCGCGCCAGGCTCTCATTGAAGGCCTGCCAGGAGTGGCCGCGGTTAAAGCCGGCCGGCTGCTGCAAGAAAACCGTTGGAATACAAAAGACCGTCAGACTTTGACCGCATTGACAGTAGAAGCATGGGTCAGGGCGAAAAACGGTGGCGCTGCACTGGCTCTTTTGGGTGAAGTTTCCATTCCCGATGAATCTTTCTGGAAAGCACAGTCACTGGTGCTGAATAGCGAGCTGGATGCTGCCCGCCAGTTGCTGGAGGACAGGTTCCTCGCCGGTGAGTCTTCACAGCAGGAGCAGATGTTGCTGGCCCAGGTCTGGCTGTCCACCCGGCAAACTTCCCAGGCCCGGAATTTGCTGGCTTCATTGCGCGAATCTTCCCCGCCAGCCATGGCAAGACAGGCGCGCGTGATGCTTGATGAACTGGACATTGACAGCGGCAGGACACAGGCCGCCCTTGAGGACCTTAACCATCTTCCCAAGCTTCTGGAAGACCCGGTCGCGCGGCTGATCCGGGCAAGGGCCTTGCTGGCGCTGGCGCGGTACCCGCAGGCGGAGAAAGCCTTTCGCAACATCCTGTCTGCTACTGGTGGTGGTGAACGTGTTCATCACCACGCCGCCGTGCTGCTGGCTGAAACATTTCTACGCCAGGACAAAATCGCCGAGTGCCTGGAAGCTTTGGTCCAGTTTCTGGACAACACTCCGGAAAGCGACCTCTGGACGGAAGCATTCGGTTTACTGTACGAGGCATTGCAAAAGGAGCCATCCACCACGCTGCCTCCCAATGCCGCCCTGCGCTGGATTACTGAGGGGAATTCAACACAACGTCAGGCAATCCAGGTAAAACCCTCCATGCAGGAATTTCAAGGTCATGCCATGCTGTTGCTTTCCCGCTGGTTGCTGAGCCAGAAACGTATCATGGAAGGAGTGGGGTTGCTGGAGGCCATGATCCAGGTCTATCCAGATCATTCCCAAGGGGCGGAAGCCATGCGGCTGGCTCTTGAAACCTATGGCAGCCTCAAGGTGGACGGCCGCGTGACCACGCTTGCCAACCAATGGCGTCTCCGTTATGGCGGAGGCCAGTCGGCGATGGTGGACTTCGTCACCGGCGGAACAGCCTACACCCGCCGCGAATTTAACCAGGCGGCGACACTTTTCCAAGCTGCGGCCAATGTCGCAGCCACTCTTGCTGAACGCCGCTCATCTCTTTACAATGCCGGCGTAGCCGCCCTTCGTGCCGGAGAAACGGCCTTGTACCAAAGCATCCTGGGGCAGCTTGAAATTGTCAGCGCAGGCGCTCCGGACGCCGTTACCACGGAAGATGCCGCAGCAGATCTGGAACTGGATGACGCTCTGGACAAAGCCTCACGCAACGAAGCCAGCGCCAGCGCTGAACTACGCTCCTTTATCCAGAAACATGCAGGTCACCGCCGGCTAGCCGAAGCTCATCTGGCTTTGGCTGAAACCTTGCTGGCGCAGATTCCAACTGAGTTTGTGGCCATTGAAACCGCCCTCCGTACAGCTTCCGCCCTGCCGGGGCTTACCGAACCCCAACGCCAGCAGATCGCCATTGTCCGCCTGTGGGCTTTGGACAAGCAGGGACAGCTCAAGGCGGTGACTGCTGCCGGCAGCGAATTTCTCAAAACCTGGCCGGAGGCTGTCCAGGCACCGGGCGTCCGCATGAAGATCGCGGATGCCTACTACCGTCTGGAAAATTTCGCCAGCGCCCGGACGGAGTTTGAACTGGTGGCCCAGGAAAATGCCGACTCTCCTTTTGCCGAGACCGCGCTCTACTTCGCCGGAATGGCCGCCATTTCCACCATGAGTGATGAAGGACGTGAAGCCGCCATCAACCGTTGGCAGGAACTGGCCGAGCGTGGCGGACCCTTGAGCATCCCTGCCCGCCAGCAGCAGGCCCTGGCCAAACGCCGTGCAGGCCAGGAATCCGAAGCCTTGAATCTGCTGGACAGCCTCCTCACAGAAAAAAACCTACCCGAAGACATGCGCCGCTCCCTCATTTGCGAACGTGCGGAGATTCTGATGCTCATTGGCAAAACGGATACCTCCCAACTGGACAAGGCCGTCACTGCCCTTCGCGACCTGATCCGGGAAAGCAATCTCAACTATCTGTGGAGCGCCCGCGCTGGCTACACCCTGGCCGCCGTGCTGAATGCTGCCGGACGTAACGTGGAAGCCCTGGAGGCCTGCTACGACGTGGTCCAGGCCAGTGGCTTCACGGGCCCGGCCAACCCGGCAGAATACCGCTGGTTTTACCGCGCCGGATTCTTCGGCATTGAGCTTCTGGAAGCCAGCAAGCAGTGGGATGCAGCGGCCCTTCTGGCTGAAAAAATTTCCCTGTCCACAGGAGAACGCGCCAATGAGGCCAAGGAACTCGCCACCCGCATCCGGCTGGAGCATTTTTTGTGGGACGCCGGGCAGTAGGTTTGCCCGCCTCCTGACATCCGGTTAAAAAAAACTTTCCGGAAAACTGGCTTGCCTATAATCACATCACCACACATCATTTTGCAATGGCACTCACAACAAAAGACCAGGCATGCATTACCGTGGACAAGAAGCTGATGAAGGAGGGCAAAAAGCTCGCCAAGCTGGACCGCCGGTCTTTCTCCTCCTATGTGGAGCATCTCATCGCCAAGGATATTCAGCGCCATGAACGCGCCCAGGCCAAAAAAACCTCGGAGTAGCTTCGCGATACCAGTCCAAGAGGGGATGCTTCCGCCGATTTTTTCATTGGATGACTTCACGGGACACCGTTCCCATGACAGTTCGACAATCAGGCAATGATAAAATCTGCCCATAGTTCTAATGGGCAAACGCTCATTTTGCTGTTGAGAGCCGTATTTGATGGCGGCTTTCCATTTCTATGTTTGAAAATTCCCTCAACGCATTCAGGGCCATTACCACGCTCGATGTGCTCGCCTTTCTGGTGCCATTTGTCGTGGCGGTGGCCATTGACCTGCTGACCCACAAGAAGGGCCAAAAGATCACCATGGGCAATGCACTCAAGTGGTCCCTGATCTGGGTCGCCTGTGCAGCCGTCTTCTCGGGTTATGTCTGGTGGACTTTTGAAAACAACCCTCGCCAGGAACAGTTTGGAGGCATGGTCCGCATGCTTGACGGCTCCGGGGCCATCAGCCTCTACGCCACCGGCTATGTCCTGGAAAAGGCGCTTGCTCTGGACAACCTATTCGCTTTCTACCTCATCTTCAAGTCCTTCGGTCTCACCCTGGATAAGAACCAGCACTACCAGCATCGCATTCTGTATTGGGGTATTCTTGGGGCCATCGTGTTCCGGGTTTTCTTCCTGGGCCTGGGAGCTTTCATGGCCAATGCCAGTCCGTATGTCCTGATTGCGTTTGCTCTCATTGTGCTCTGGACGGTCTGGAAAATGTGGAAAAGCTCAGGCCACGCAGTGGAGGTTAACTATACCAACCATTGGTCCGTCAACCTCATGCGCAGGGTTATGAAGACCAATCCCTCCATTGAAAGCGGACGCTTTTTTTCCCATGGCGTCACCCCGCTGTTCCTATGCCTTTTCTGCATTGAGGTTTGCGATGTCGTCTTCGCCTTTGATTCCATGCCCGTTATTGTGGCAGTGGTGAGGGACCCTTATTTGATGATCACTTCCAGCCTGTGGGCCACAGCAGGACTGCGCAGCCTCTACTTCCTGCTTGTCGCTGCCCAAAGCCGCCTTTGGGCGCTGGACAAGGCCATCATGATTCTGCTCATTTTCGTTTCCTTCAAGCTTATCGCCAGCGCTTTTGGATACCATCTGGACCCCGGCGTCAGCGTTTCGATTGTCGCCTTTATCCTGACCGCTGGCGTCATCATGTCCATGGCCGTACCTGACCCAAAAATCCTCAAGGAGGATTAATCTGACAGGGGAGTGCTTTGGCGGTTAACCCGCCTCCTACCCCACCTGGCCCGTAGCATTGACCAGGGTGCCCATTGGCTCACCCACGAGTGCGCGGCGGATATTATCATCTTCATTCATGCTGAAGACGATGATGGGCATGTTGTTTTCCATGCACAGGGAAAAGGCCGTCGCATCCATGACCTTGAGCTGCTGGGTCAGGCAGTCATGGAAGCTGATGTTGTCATACCTGACGGCGTCAGGATTTTTGTTCGGGTCGGAGCAGTAGATGCCGTCCACCTTTGTAGCCTTGAACACACAATCTGCACCGATCTCGCTGGCACGCAGCGCAGCCGTGGTATCTGTGGAAAAGAAAGGGTTGCCGGTGCCCGCTGCGAAAATGACCACTCGTCCCAGCTCCAGGTGGCGCATGGCCACCCGGCGGATGAAGGGCTCGGCGACGTTTTTCATTTCAATGGCGCTCTGAACGCGGGTGGGCACGTCCATGGCTTCAAGCATGGACTGTAGCGCCAGGGAGTTCATCACCGTGGCCAGCATGCCCATGTAGTCGGCCGTGGCACGCTCCATGCCTTTGTTGCTGGCGCTCACGCCCCGCCAAAAGTTGCCCCCGCCGACGACCACGGCAATCTCCAGCCCGGTCTGGTGCGCGGCTTTGATCTGGGCCGCAATGTCCTCCACAATCGGAGGTGAAATATTGTCAGTGCTGCCGGGCTCCCGCAGAGCCTCACCACTGAGTTTGAGAAGAACGCGCCTGAATTTCCGAGTGCCTGTATGATCGCCCATGTACGTTTAGATTTCACACGTCATACATGAACCGCCGGATGATGCAAAGGAGGAAGTTGGCATTTGTTTCGCTGGCAGGGACCAAATACGATACTTCCCTGATAGTCAGACCTCGATGGCTTCGCACTTCTCCCGCCAGCCGGGGAAGTTCCACACATTGGGAAAGCCCGCACACTGGACGGGCTTCACCTTTTGGATGCGGCAGGAGTTCACCCCCTCCAGGAACAGGCACTCGCCGTTGGGCTTGTCGATGATGGACAGCCCCGTGCGGTTTGCATTCAGACGGGTGCAGTCGCGGATGAAGTCCTCCTCAGGCATCCCGACATACGCAGCGATGGTGGTCACCTCCTCAG
The DNA here is from genome assembly GCF_039655865.1 of Prosthecobacter sp. SYSU 5D2. Classification (NCBI taxonomy): domain Bacteria; kingdom Pseudomonadati; phylum Verrucomicrobiota; class Verrucomicrobiia; order Verrucomicrobiales; family Verrucomicrobiaceae; genus Prosthecobacter; species Prosthecobacter sp. SYSU 5D2. Next base: position 32,552 of record NZ_JBBYXL010000003.1, read on the forward strand.
CGGTCACATTCACATCTCCTGGCCAGCGGCAGCAGTTTCCGCAGCGCTGGCACTGATAGTAGGGCTTCGTTTTGTCAAGGGATGGGTGGGCATTCATGAAAACTTTAACACTCGCACGGTTCGTGCGGCGTTATACATAGTTCATCGAATGATACGTCTCTTGCAACGCATGGATGACACCCAGCCCCGGCACGCCGAGGGCGGGGCGACTGGCGCAGGCCCCACCCTGCGGCCTGTGACTTTGCTTGCAGATGCCGGTGAAACGGCTGAAACGGCCCTGGAAGACTGGTCAAGGGGTCTGGACTGGGTGCACTGGCTGTTTTCCAGCATCCGCCAGCGGCAGGCTGGCATCCACTTTCACGCGGCCGACTTGCCGCAGCCTGGCCTGTATCCTCGCTCACCCGTCACCCGCCAGGCGCTGGCCGCGCGGTGGGAAAACTTTGCCCAAAAAGACCTGCGCGGTCCGCTGGGGCTCGCCCTCGTCCAGGCCTGGCAGGTGGCCCGCGATCTGGATCTGGTCCGTTTGCAGGAACTGGATGCGGAACTGGATGCTGCGCTCACCGGGCGTGCCCGTGCGGACAGCCGCGAGGCGGGTGCGAGACTGCTCCAGGGAACGCGCGGTGCCCGTTATCAAGGGCTTCTCGGACGCTACCGGACACTCCAGGAGGAAAGCCGCACACCGGGGCACTTTTTCATCGTCTGGCCCGCTGCGGCGCACTTTTTCCAGCTCAGCCTGGCCAGCACCATTGCGGAATACATCCGGCTGGAGTGGGATCTGGCCACCCGCCACCTGCCTGCCCCGGCCGCTCCGTTGAGCCTGCAGAGCATTACCACCCTGACCGGTCATCTCATGCATGCCCGGGTCAGCGGCCTCACCTTGCTGGGGCAGAGTGAAGACGAGGAGTCCTCCCAGCCGCAGAAAACGGGCAGTTTATAGCCTCTCTTTGACAAGCCCGCCAACCCGCGCTCCTTGCTCCACCCTCCTCTTCTGTGGACGCACCCACCAGCCGCCGCAAACTCGCCCTTCTTTTTTTCTGCACCGCCATGCCCATGGGCATGTGGAACGTGCCGCTGGCCAATATTTACGCGGCCTATGGAAGGGAGCACCTGGTCCCCTGGGTGCTGGCCACCACGGCTGTCGCTGCCTTCATCTCCCCTTTGTTCGTCGGCGCACTGGCAGACCAGAAAATGTCCCCCACCCTGCTGCTACGCTGGCTGGCGCTGGCCACAGGACTGGCCTTGACGCTCAGTTGCACCGCCCTGGCCTACGGCTGGAATGACGGGCTGGTGCTGGTTTGCGCCCAAATTCAGGCCCTGGTGGCCACACCTGTCTGGAGCATCACCAGCAGCATTGTCTTTTCCCAGCTGCAGACGCCCACCAAGCAGTTTGGCCCCCTTCGCGCCTGCGCCACTTTTGGCTGGATGGCAGGCTGCTGGATTGTCAGTTTTGTGCTTCATGCCGATGCATCCCTCGTCGCCGGATACACGGCGGCAGGACTCTGGATGCTGGTCATGGGCCTGTCCTGGATGCTGCCCATGATCCAGCCGGGGGACATTCAGGGCAAACGCAGTTTCCGGCAAATCCTGGGGCTGGATGCGCTAGACCTCCTGAAAAACCGCGATCACCGCGTGGTCTTCATCACGGCCGCCCTTTACAGCATCCCGCTGGCCGCTTTTTATCCCTATACGGCCCGGCATTTGAAGGACCTCGGGGTGGAAAACGTCTCTGCCGTCATCTCCCTGGCGCAGACGACGGAGGTCTTGACCATGCTGCTGCTGGCAGGAGTACTGGCCCGTTTCAGGCTGAAGTGGGTCTTCATGTCCGGCATCGCCATCTGCGTACTGCGTTATGCCTTCAATGCCCAGGACACCCGGACCTGGATCATGATCGGCACGACCCTGCACGGCTTTGCCTTCACTCTCTATTTCATCACTACCCAGATTTATCTGGAGGAGCGCATTGACCGCAAATGGCGTGTCCGCGCCCAGGCCCTGCTTTACCTGCTGATGAGCGGCGTGGGAAACCTCATCGGCTACCTGGGCGGCGGCTGGTGGCATGCGTCCTGCACCCAGGCTGGCATTACTGACTGGACACGATTTTGGCTGGGAGAATCCGCGCTCACGGCCTGCGTATGTCTGTTTTTCGTCTTTGCCTACCGGGGCATCCGGGCGGCGAAATGAACCCGCCTGACACTTTCCTGCCGCTTGCCTCGGTGCCCGCCACCGTGTAAGTCCCTGTCCTCCATGAAATTCAACCACCTCGCCTCACTTGCCTTTATCCTGGCCCTGACTGCTTGCAACCCGGCCGAAGTCAAATCCAATGATGCGGCTCCTGCTTCAGCAGCCACCGCCCCAACCGAAACGGATGGCTGGGTATCCATGTTCAATGGCAAGGACCTCTCCGGCTGGAAGTCCAACGAAGAAACGCCCGGCAGTTTCTCCATTGAAGACGGCGCTCTGAAGGTCAGCAATGGCCGCGCCCACCTATTTTATGTCGGCCCCAATGGCGACGCCAAGTTCACGGACTTTGAATTCAAAGGCAAGGTGAAGCACATGCCCGGCTCCAACTCCGGCCTCTACATCCATACGGAATACCAGGACAAAGGCTGGCCGGAAAAAGGCTACGAATGCCAGGTGAACAGCACCTCCCACAAGGACCCCAAAAAGACCGGCGGCCTCTATGCGGTCAAAGACGTGCTCGATACCGCCCCAGTGGGTGATGACGAGTGGTTCGACTACAGCATCAAGGTGGAAGGCAAGCGCATCATCATCAGCATCAATGGCAAGGTCACCTCTGACTTCACCGAGCCTGATGGCTGGGATCCGGCCACGGCTTTGAAAAACATGGCAGGCCGCAAGCTCAGCTCCGGCACCATGGCCATCCAGGCCCATGATCCGAAGAGCGTTGTGTATTTTAAAGACCTTTACATCAAGGCTCTGTAAAGCCTCCGCCAGAAGGCAGACGTATCATATGGGCAGGGGATACCCGTCCCCTGCCCTTTTCCTCTTCAAGCTCATGAGCCAGATGCTCAATCCAGATCTCTCCGCCACCGAAATCCGCTGCTACTTTGTCCGCAAGCGCAACTGCCTGCTTGTACGCGGACGGTTCGGCCCGGTGTACATGGATTATTACCTGCACCTCATGCAGCACAGCATCAAGCATCCCGACCGCCTGGATGAAATGCTCAAAGACGCCATTGCGGGAGTGACTTTGCATTTGTCCTCCAGACCGCATGATGAAGGATGCGCCTGGACCATTAATCTCAACGACCCGCTGCTGAACCTTTTCGTCACAGGAGCGACGATCCCCGGCCGGGTGACAGGTCGGCTCTTCACGGAAGATGTGAAAGACACGGGCAAGTCCATCTTCATCGCCCAGACCACTCGCAATCACATGCAGCCGCGCCAGAGTATGATCGAGTTCACCGGAACCGACATTCTTTCTGCCGTGGAGCAATTTTACACGCAGAGCGAACAGCGGCTCACGCGCATCTTCCGCCTGGAGGATGAAGACTTTGTCCAAATTTCCGCCGAGCCCGATGCGGATGAAGAATGGCTGGCCGGGCTCACGGATGCGGACATCCCCAAGCTGGACGAGACGGAGCATCTGACGCTGCTGGAAACGCGCACCTACGTCTTCGACTGCGGCTGCACCCCGGACCGCATGTTCCCCATGCTCAGCCGCCTGAACAACGAAGATCTGGACTTCATCTTCGAAGACGGCTCCGCCACCATCACCTGCCCGCGATGTGCTGCTGTTTTCCGCACCCCGAAAGCCGATTTCGACGAATGGAAAGCACGCCAGACTGCGTGATCCGCATCTCTTTTTTGAACCATGACCGCAACCGCCCCTCACGCAGCACCTAACTACAAGCTCGGCAATGAGAAGCTCATCAAAGTGCTTCCCAATGCCGCACGCAAGCTGAACGGCCTGCTGACCAAACAGGGCCGCTCAGAAAACGGCGCCCTGCGCATTGCTGTCGTCGGTGGCGGCTGCTCCGGCCTGCAATACAAAATGGATCTTGTGGACGGTCCGGCCAACCGCGACATCATGGTCGTCTCAGGTGATGTGCGGGTGCTCATTGATCCGAAAAGCGCCCTCTTCGTCAGCGGTTCTGAACTCGATTTTAGCGATGATCTTCAACAAGGCGGCTTCAAAGTCACCAACCCCAATGCGGTCGTCACCTGTTCCTGTGGCGAAAGCTTTGCCGCCTGACCTGCCGCCATGTCAGCCGATGCCTTCAGCCTCCTGGGCCTGCCTCCGCGCGCAGCTCTGGATGAGGAAACCCTGCAAGCCGCCTATCTCCAGGCGACCCGCCTGGTGCATCCCGACCAAACAGGTGGCGACACCTTGCAGAGTGCTGAATTAAATGCCGCGAAGGAGATCCTCAAATCTCCTGTCACGCGGCTGAAGCACCTGATTGAAAACCACTCAGACACGCCCTGGCGTGCTGTGCCGCTAGATGCCGCTTTGATGGGCCTGTTTGAAAAGCTCGGCCCGCTGCTGCAAGCCAGTGCCAGCTTCCTCAAAAAGAAGCAGTCCGCGAGCACTGCGCTGGCCAAGGCGCTACTCGCCAATGAGGAGATGCGCCTGCGCGAATCGCTGGAAGATCTCGGCCTGCGCATTGAGGAACTCTGGCAGCAGATCGAGGCCCAGCTTGACGTTTATGATTCCCGCATTGCCGAATCGGATGCCAGTGTCTGGCCTGAGCTGCAAGGCATCCAGGCCCGCCTCGCCTACCTGTCCAAATGGCGCTCACAGATCCGTGAGGTCCTGCTTGGTCTTATGCTTTAAGAGCAAAAACCCGTCCTTTCTAACCATGCCTGCACACGCCGAAAGTTTCCGCCTCAGCACCCGTGGCAAAGGCACGTATGAGATCACTGAGCAATGCCAGCGGATCATTGCCAGCAGCGGCATCCGCACTGGTACTGCAACTATTTTTGTCCAGCACACAAGCTGTTCCCTGGTCATCTATGAAAACGCCGATCCCTCCGCGCGGACCGATCTGCACAGCTTCTTTGACCACCTCGTGCCGGAAGACACGCCTTACTTCGTTCACACTCATGAAGGCCCGGATGACATGCCCAGCCACCTGCGCATGGCGCTCACGCGCACCAGTGAGGTCATCCCCGTGATGAACGCCCGCCTGGCACTTGGCACCTGGCAGGGCATCTTTCTCTTTGAGCACCGTCGAGCATCCCACACCCGCAGCATCGTCGTCAGCGTTGTTGGGGAGGCGTGAAGGCAACAGTCATACCCGCACCAGTCCCCGGCGAATGGCCTCTGCCGTCGCCTGCGCCCGGTCATTGACCTTGAGCTTCATCAAGATGCGGCTGACGTGCTGTTTCACGGTGTCCTCGCCAATGCCAAGTGTCGCGGCGATTTCTTTGTTGGCATTGCCCTGAGTGACGAGGGTCAGGATCTCACGCTCACGGGGGGTGATTTCGGGCTCTGCCGTGCGCTCCCGAAGACGGGCTTCCAGATCCGCAGGCAGCCATCGCTCCCCGCGTGCGACTGTGCGGATGGCGCTCAAAAGATCTTCACGTGAGGATGACTTCTGCAAGTAACCCAGCGCACCGGCTTTAAGTGCGGCCTGCACTTCTTCATCCCGGGCAAAGGTGGAAAACATCAGCACGCGCGCCTCTGAATGAGCAGCGATGAGACGAGCAGTTGCCTCGATTCCGGAGATGCCGGGCAACTGTAAGTCCATCAATACGACCTGCGGTTTCAGTTTTCCAAAAGCCTCAAGGGCCAGCTCACCCCGGTCCACCTCGCCGATGACTCGCAGGTCATCTTCAAGTTCAAGAGATGCCGCCAGGCCGCTGCGCACCACGAAGTGGTCATCCACGAGAAGAAGAGTGAGAATCGTATCCGCCATGATGAGTTCGAATTTAAAGGGGCAGGGTGACGCGCACTTCAGTGCCATGTGGGGTGACATTCAACCATTCTGCCTCAGCGCCGATGCGCAGGCAGCGTTCACGAATGCCCATGCAGCCAAAGTGACCCGACTGCCCATGGGTGGCCGAAGTGTCCAGGCCCTGACCATCGTCACTTATGATTAGGCTTAGCTGTCCAGCCTCCACCCTCAGAGCCAGGCTGACGGAGGAAGCCTGCGCATGCTTGAGCACGTTCGTCACTGCCTCCTGCGCAATCATGCGCAAATGATGAGCCACATGCACCAGCAGCGTTGGCAGGGGCGGTTCTACATGGACTGTCACAGACAGCTCTTCACTCCGGGTCCGGTCAGCCAGCTCTTGCAGTGCTGCGGGGAGGTCAGTTACGCTGTCGGGGTCCGCACGCAGATCGGCCACCAGGTTGCGCGCCTCCGTCTGGATGCGAGAGACAAGATGGCGAGAGGTGTCCATGAGCTGTTTTGCTTTCGGCTCCAACGGGCGTGTCACCGCTGCATCCAGGCGCAGAGACAGGCCGGCCAGCTCCTGCTCCAGCGTGTCATGAAACTCACGGGCAATGCGCTGCCGCTCCTCCAGCGCTGCTTCATGCGAGATCCTGTGCCGCAGGGCCTCCCCTTGTTTAGAAACCTGCCGCCTAAGCAGAGTGATCCATAACAGGCCGCCGGCCACGACTGCCAGCAGCAGCCCGATCACCCCCAGTAGCCGCTCAGCCGTCCACCACGATGGCGCACGTAAAACTTTCAGATCATCCGCGTTGCGCAAAAGCAGCACCGCGCTCTCCGGCCGCGAGCGAAACCCCTTGTCGGTGGAGGAGTCCACCCGACAGATGCCCGTCAGCCGTAGCAGCGAGCCCTGCCTGGGCACATCCATCTCGCCCACATCCGGCACCAATGCCCGCAGCGGCATGTCTGCGGAAGCGAGCCGCAATTCCCAGCCTGATCCGGTGCGGAAAACATCCACCAGTTCCGTCTCCAGCCTCACCAGATCCGCATCCAGAGCGCCCTCGCGAATGTCGGCCAGAGAGACTTCCACGGGCGATGCATCGTGTGCTTCATCCACTGGATTACCCACAACCACGGCATCCGTGAGGCTGGCGCTAAAACCCTCCATGTTGGGAAATCCGGCCACATCCAGCCGCTGGCCGGATCTTAGCGGCAGGGGCCGCACCAGCCGCACCGCCAAAGCCGCAGGCCGTGTATTCACCGCCGTTTCCGGCTCAGGCGATGAAGGCACCATGGCTTCAGCCGCCAGATCCCGGATAAAAACCTGCCCGTCAGGAAACGATGCCAGGACGATGCCCTCCGTCCTCACCCGATGGCCGAAATCCTGAATGCGCCCCGGATCAAAGCGCAGCAGCCGGGCCGCCGGAATCGTCGCCAGAGCCTCCACTGCAGGTGCATCCTTCAGTATCTTCACGTCACTCCAGTCGCTGACGCGGAGATAAGGAAACACGAGCTGCCTGCGGTCATTGATGCCGCCCGCCGCCAGCCCGGTGACTTGCAGCCGTGCATCCACCCAGGGCTCCAGATTGTCCGGTAAGGGAGCATCCACCCGCACCTCCACCACCCGGCTGCCTAACGAAAGATGCAGTACGGACCGGTTCTCCTCCGGCACAGAAAGCCGCCGGCCTATGCCCTCCACCTGCACCCTTTGATAATGAAAGCGCCCGGTGGCCAGATCCTCGTAGCCTGCCACCGCAGGCACAGGCGGTTCCCCTGCCCCCAGCACCTCATAGGAGTCCGCCACAATCCCGGCCAGATACAGCCCCGGCAGACTTTGTCCTTTTACATGCACCCGGTCGCCAACTCTCAGCGGGATGGTGCGTGGACTGGCCCTGAAAAACGTTCCCCCGGTCTCGTCCTGGATGAATATCGTTCCGCTGACCGGAGCCTCAATAAAACCCACTACCGCCTGGAGATCCACCGGCACCCCGGTGAGTGCCCGGTCAGGTGACAAGGCCCGCACCTCCGCCGCACGCGTCAGCACCTCCTGGGCCTGGCCGCCAAGCGCCAGCCCCAAAAAAAGAAATGCCAGAAATCCCCCTACCCTCATAACCTCAATGGACTCCTGCCAGCCACGAAATGCAACCCGCGCCGCACCTCCCTTTCGTGGGGTTTACTCCCGCCTCTTCCCCAGCAGCTTCATTGCTACCAGGATCGTCACCAGCAGGACTCCGAGCGATATCACGCCGGATATAAGCGCATTTTTTCCAGGAGACGCGACTTCCTCTACCACGGGTTCGGTCATCACCGTCACTGGGGCGGCTTCTTCGGCCAGATGGGCCAGGCTGGGCAGCTCGCGCTCCAACAAAGGGGATGCTTTGGCCATGGCGGTCCAGTTGGCTGTCAGCAGCAGGTCAGTGCCGGGGTTTTGATCCTTCACCTGGCAGGAGCATTTGCCGATCAGGAATGTCGCGGCCTGCTCGATGGTCTCCGCCCGGATGCCCTGGCCGACCAGGGCATACAGCGCCCGGCCACGCCCAAAGATGGGAAACACCATCGGCTCGTCCACTTCATCCAGGCCGGGTTCTGTCGCCAGCAGCATCTGGACGAAGACCTTCTCTTTCACGTCTTCACGCGACACCCGGACGACGGAAAACTCCAACCTCAAATCATCCTGCCCCACGGACACCAGCCCGTTGGCGATGTCCTGCGCCTCCAGTTCGGGCAGCGTCAATACGCCCGTCAGATATTCCAAGCGTTCCTCCAGCACTTTGGCGGCAGCTTCATCCGCCGCCTCATCACCGGATTCCACCATGACCCACACGGCGCTCTGCCCTTGGGCAAAACGTTCGGCCACTTCCTGCCTCGCAGGGGAATCGGCCACATGCGCCAGCTCATCCAGCCGAGCCGTCAGAAAAGGCTCGGTCAGTCCGGTGCTGCAGGGAAAACGCAGCGCCACCTGCGGCATCGGTGCGTCCTTTGGCAGCTGGTTCCAGAGTTCTTTAAATTCGGCTCCAGGCTCCTGATCCACATTCACGGCGACCACATTCAGGTTGGCCCGCCGGCCATCGGCTCCATCCGGAACCAGCGCCTCCATCCGCACTTTTTGTTCGGCAGTCAGTTCCCCCTGATGAAAGACGACGGCCTGAAACGGATCCGCCTCCCAGTGCTCCAGCGCATACCGGAAGACCGGCACGGAGCAGGCCCAGACCGTCACCGCCATCATCCCGAATATGACAAGGAAAGAGCAGACTGGGGAAAGGGAAAAAGGGGGGAATCTCATGAGAAAGGATAGTGGCGGACAGATGGTTACGTATGGACTGCGCGCCTCTTTGCATCGCAAGCATTTTGGCCACCTTCCCAACCAGTCATGAAAGCGCTCCCCTGCCTCCTGTTATCTGTCTCCTTGCTGACCGCCGCCAGGGCAGACTGGCCCACTTATCAGCATGATAACAGCCGCGTCGGCCACACGGATGAAGCCCTCAAGGCCCCACTGACCCCGCGTTGGGAATACGCTTCCCCTGCCCCGCCGCAGATGGCCTGGGCCGGTGAAGATGGACGCGTGATTGAAGGCCTGGAACTGCGCAACCGCGTACGTTTTGACGATGCCTTCCAGGTCGCCATTGCCGACGGCCGCGTTTACTTCGGCTCCACGGTGGATGGCCGCCTGACCTGCCAGGATCTGGCGACAGGCAAAGAACTTTGGTCCCATTTTACTGATGGTCCCGTGCGCCTCGCCCCGGCAGTTCACGATGGCAAAATCTACTTTGGCTCCGATGACGGCCATGCCCGCTGCCTGGATGCTAAAACCGGCACCGTCATTTGGGATCTGCGAGCCGGGCCCAATGACGAGCGCATCCTGGCCCGTGGCCGAATGATCTCCCGCTGGCCCGTCCGCACCGGCATTCTGGTGGATAATGGCATCGCCTACTTCGGCGCGGGTGTCTTCCCCCACGAAAATATTTACCTCTACGCTGTTGAGGCCGCCACGGGCAAAGTCGTCTGGGTGAATGACACCCTAAGCCAGGAAGACGCCGGCCGTAACGACCTCTCTCCCCAGGGCTATCTCCTGGCCACCAAAGACCTCCTTTTTGTGCCCTCCGGCCGCGCCCTTTCTGTCGCCTTTGACCGCAAGACCGGCCAGCAGGTGAACAAACCCACCCCCGGCTGGCGCGGCGATGCCGGTGGCCAGATCGGCGGTTCCCAGGCCATGTTGGTGGACGACCAGATCCTTGCCGTCGGTGAGCATCAGATCCTGGCGCTCGACCAAAAAACCGGCAAGACTGGCTACGCGTGGTTCCACGGCCGCCAGATCACCATGACCGGCAAAACAGGCTTCATGTCCACAGGCAAGGCCATCATCGCCATTGACCGCGAAGCCCACGCCCAGGGCACCCGCGAGCGTCACGAACATGAAATGGCCGTGAGCAAAATCACCAAGGACCTGCGCGGCCACCCAGCCCTGGCCGACTTGAAAAAGGTGGACAAGATCACCGCCGAACTCAAAGCCGCCGAGAAGGCAGACAAGCAGACCGAAGTGGACAAACTCAAAGCCGAACTGGCTGTGGCAGCCAAGGCGTATGAGCCCAAACGCATTGATTACACGACCAAGAAGGACAAGCTGGCCATGCACAAGGAGGCCCTGGCCGATATGAAGGACAGCGGTGTTCTCTGGACCTACCCCACCACGCTGGAATCCTCGCTCATCCATGCCGGAGGCACCGTCATTGCAGGCGGGCTAAATGAAGTCGTCTGCCTGGATGCAACCAGCGGCAAAGTTCTCTGGCAGACCGCAGTCGAAGGAGATGCACGCGGCCTCGCCGTCGCCGATGGCCACCTCGTCGTCAGCACCACCAGCGGCCACGTTTATACCTTTGCCGATGCCACCCGCACCAGTCTTCCGGCGCTGGCGAAAACACCCGCCGTCGAAACCAACCCTTTCCCCAAGGACGATCTCACTGCACTCTATGAACAGGCCGCTGAATCCATCCTCAAGGAAACCGGCATTCAGGATGGCTTCTGCCTCGTCCTGGGCAGCGGTGAGGGCCGTCTGGCTTATGAACTGGCCAAGCGCAGCCGCCTTTCCATCTTTGGTGTCGAGGCAGATAAAACCAAGGTCAACAGCGCACGTGAAACGCTGCTGCGCACCGGCCTCTACGGCTCACGAATAGTCATTGACCACCTGGACCTGTCCATGGTCCCCTACTCCAGCTACTTCGCCAACCTCATCGTGTCTGATGAGCTCCTGCTGACCGGCAAAATGCCAGGTCTCCCGGTCGAAGTGGCCCGCACCCTCAAACCCATTGGCGGCATGCTTTGCCTCGGCGTACCGGCTACCGCCACAGATGCTGTCAAACAGGCAGCCGCCAAAAGCGTTACCGAATGGCTTACAGCCACCAAGCTGGCGGAAGAGAAGGCCACCCAAAAGACTTCCGGCACCTGGTCCATGCTCACCCGTGCCGCTCTGCCCGGCGCAGACTCCTGGTCCCATCAGTATGGCAATGCTGCTAACACCAGCAGCAACAACGACCAGCGCGTGAAAGATGGTCTCAGCATCCTCTGGTATGGCGATCCCGGCCCGGGCGAAGCCGTCAACCGACACGACGGTGCCGTCGGCCCGCTTTCCGTCAATGGCCGCCTGTTCATCCAGGGGCATGAGAGCATCAAAGCTCACGATGCCTTCAATGGTCAGTTCCTTTGGGAAGTGAAGAATCCAGGAGCCATGCGCACTGGCGTTTATAAAGCCCGCGAGCCTGGCAATATGGCCGCCAGCGATGACCATCTTTATACCATCATCGCCGACCGCTGCCTGCAGTTTGATGCCGCCACCGGCAAGCTCGTCCGCGAGTTCACCATCCCTAATGCAGGCAGCCAGCCGGACTTAGAATGGGGTTACATCGCTTATCACGAAGGTCTGCTCTATGGGACCTCCACGTTACGCATTGCAAATGCCGCCGAGCAGGCCCGCCGGGGCAAAGATGTTTCCATTTCCACCGACACCCTCTTCGCCTTTGATGTGAAAACCGGCGACCTCGCTTGGAAGCACACTGGCAAGCACATCGCCCACACCACCGTCGCCATTGGCGATGGCCACCTCTTTTTCATTGATGCCTCCCTCACTCCTGCCCAGCGCGAGGAAATGCTGCGCCAGGACAAGACGGAGTTGTCCAAGCTGAGCGGTAAAGAACGTGAACTCGCCGAAGAACGCCTCAAGGAAGCCGACCTCCGCATGGCCGTCTCTCTCGATGCCAAAACCGGTGCCCAGCTTTGGGCGCAGCCTGTGGACGTGACGGATTGCAGCGAGATCGGCATCGGCGGCGGCGGGCTCACTCTCATGTATCACAACGGCCACATTGTGCTCGGTGGAGCCAATGCCAACGGCCATTATTGGGAGCAGTTCCTCGCTGGCGAATTCGCCCGCAGGCGCATCGTTGTGCTGGATGCGGTCAAAGGCGGGAAAGTCTGGGCGAAGGATGCCAACTACCGACACCGCCCGGTCGTCATCGGCAATGAAGTCGTCGCCGAACCCTGGTCCTATGACCTCTACACGGGCGACCAAAAGATGCGCAAGCATCCGCTTACCGGTGAGGAATCCCCGTGGATGTTCGCCCGCCCCGGTCATCATTGTGGTGGCATCTCTGCAACGGCCAGCATGATGTTCTTCCGCTCCAAATCCACTGCCTATTACAACATGGAAGAGGATGAAGGCACCGGTCACTTCGCCGGTCAGCGCCTCGGCTGCTGGATCAATACCATCCCTGCCAACGGCCTCGTCATGATCCCCGAGGCCAGCGCCGGTTGCGTCTGCCTCTTTTCCATCGCCGCCACCGTCGTTTTTGAGCCTCGTGATGACCGTATGCGCTGGGGAGTTTACAGCGCCAGCGGCTCTTCCACCCCAGTGCAGCACATGGCGCTGAACCTGGGCGCCCCCGGCGACCGCCGCGATGCCCATGGCAAGCTCTGGCTCGGCTATCCCCGCCCCTCCTCCCGCGCCGGCATTGACCTGCCTTTGAATCTGAAGCCGGATTTCCTCAAGGAAGGCAGCTTTTTTGCCCTCAATGAAGACAAGGTACAGACCGCCGGGGCCGACACTCCCTGGCTCCACGCCTCCGGTGCCCGCGGACTCCAGGCCATCACCGTCCCGCTCATTGGCAAAGGCCAGCCTGAGCAGACCTACACCGTGCGCCTCCACTTCTCCGCCCCCGAAGGTGACCAGCCCGGCCAGCGTGTCTTTGATGTCTCGCTCCAGGGTAAGACCGTTCTCAAAGGCTTCGACATCGCCTCCAAAGCCGGTGGGCCAAACCGCGCTCTTGTTGAGATCCTCGAAAACATCTCCGTGACTGACACGCTGCATCTTGAACTGAAGCCAACCACGGAGCAGCCGCCCCTCCTACACGCCATCGAGATCCTCCGCACCGATGCCGAAGAAATCAAAGCTGGCGTCGCCGGGCGGCTTTAACACCGAACTGCGGTCCAATTGGCAGACGCCAAATCCACATAAGGCATTGCCCCACAAGCTAAAATCTCGAGTTATTCGAATTGGCAGAATTAGCTTCTTAGCCGATTGAAAAGGACAAAAAGAGATCCATTAAGGCTCCCTTTTTACTGTTTTCAGTCTGCGGAATCCGACCTGCATGGATAAAAAACCATCCATCCTGCCATTCGAGCCAGGAACGGCATCCAAGCCGCCCGGAGTTTTTGACCGTCTGCTTGCTGACCACTCGGCCTCCATCCGCCTATATGTCAGGTCCCTGATGCCTGGTTATGAAGGGGCGGATGACCTGGCCCAGGAAACTCTCCTGAAGCTCTGGGAAAAGCGCGACCAGTATGCAGAAGGCACCTATTTCAAGGCCTGGGCTTTTCAATTCGCCAAGTTCCTGGTGATGAACCAGCGGCGCAAGCTGGCCCGCTCTCCCGTGGTGCTGCTGGATGACGAAATGGTGGAGCAGATTGACCGGCGGTGGATGGAAATGGAGGAGCCGCCGATGGATGATCAGCATTCGGCGCTGAACCAGTGCCTGGAACTGCTGAAAACGGAAGACCGGCAGCTTTTGCATGCCAGATATGCAACCGGCATGTCCCTGGAAACATATGCTGTGCAAGAAGGGACCCGGCCAGGAACTTTGAAAGCCCGTTTGTTCCGTCTTCGGGACGCCCTTCGTGATTGTATTGACAGACGCCTTGGAAATTCATGACCCCCACTCCTCCAGAAGATCCTTTTCAACTGAATCGCAGGCTTGATCGGCTGATCGAAGGCAGTTTGACGGCGGAAGAAGCAGAGGAGGTCCAGGCCTGGATGAAGGCAGATCCGAAGATTCTCAGCCTGTATCTGGACAAGATGCGCACGGAATCCCTGCTGCGGGACCATGCTTGGCCGGAGAATCAAAAGGCTGTCCGGTGGCACCTGTTGTCCAGCCGTCCTCTAGCCTGGGCGGCTGCGGCTGTTATTCTTGTTTCAGCCATCGGCCTCCTGCTGCGTTTCCAACTTGGCCAGGGGACGTCTTCCGTCTCCAATGCCTCCAGCCTGCCGGCCATTGAATTTTCTGCCGCATCCGTTTTCGAGACCACATTGGCTCAGTTGCCGGAAGATGGCAGGCTGCAGTTTGGGGACGGCGTCATCATGAATGACGGAGCCGTCTCCATCCGCCTGCCCAGCGGTGTGGAGGCGGCACTCAAAAGTCCCTCCCGCTTCGCCATTACCGGGCCTAACCGGCTGAAACTGGATGAAGGAGCGGGCTGGTTTCGTGTGCCTCCTGCGGCGAAGGGCTTTGCCGTGGATCTCCCGGAAATGGAGGTGGTGGATCTGGGCACGGTTTTCACGGTCAGTGTGGATAAAAACGAACATCAGGTCCAGGTGGAGCAAGGTCTGGTGGAGGTCCGGCAGCGACAGAGGGAAATTCCCACTCAACAATTGAAGGCGGGGGAAAAACTGGTGCGGCGTGCGAATCAGCAGACGGTGCAGGTGATTACGGGAACTTCGTTGATGGACCCTCCCTCCATGACGGAAAAGCCGGAGATCGTTTTCCAGGAATCACTGACTTCGGTGCCTGACCAGCCGTTCACAGAAAGGCAGCCTTTGAAGGGAACCTGGAAAGTGCTGGAAGGTGATCCGCAGGTGAGCAATGGACGCTTTGCGGCGAAGTCGAGCTTCACTCATCTGATGGGCCGCTTTACCCGTCCGGTGGAGCCATCGGAAAATGCAGTCATCATGGTCAGCTTCAAGTCGGCCTCGCCCATGTCTTTATTCCACTCCAGAGGCTTTGCCGGAGTCAGTCTGTTTGATGGAGATGGTGAGATGTTCTTCCTTGGGGATAAATACACCGACTCCTATTCATGGGAGCTGGTGGCCTATGGCAGGAACTTTTGGAAGCCTGGCGAGGGCCAGAAAAAGCCGGCTTACAATCTGGCCATCCAGGGCAGTGAGGAGACTTTCACGCTGCGTTACCGGCAGCGCACTGGTGCCTTTGAGGTTTACCGCGGGTGGGGCGTGCAGGGGCTGCCGGTCGTCCGTGGAATGACAGATCCGGGGCTGCGATTTGATGGAGTGCGCGTGGCCAATGGTCAAGGTGGTGACTTCTCATTCGAGGACCTTCAGGTCTCCGTGGTTAAAGATAAGACGGAGTAACTGGACGGAGGATTTGGGGTCGTCCGCTGCCGTCACCCTGTTTTTTTGGAAACAGTGCAACCGGACGGAGGGTCAGGACATTTGCAGGCAGCCCAATCCGTTATGAGATCCCTTTGCACCGCCATCTTTGGCCTCCTCTTCCTTTCGCCCGCCATTGCTGCCCCATCGGGACAGGAGCTCACGGCCCGTCAGGACCGGCGGCGCATTCTTTATTTGGCAGACAATGCACTAAAAATGGAGCCGGTGAGCATTGTTCAGAATCAGTCCCCTTTGAGCGAGGGCAGGCCTAACGAGTTCTTCTCCATGAGCGACTACTACTGGCCTGATCCCGCGAAACCGGATGGCAAGCCCTACATCATGCGGGATGGCCAGTCGAATCCTGGCAATTTCAACAAACATCGCGAAACACTAATGGCGATGCGGGATGCCGTCTCTGCCCTGGCCGCAGCTTTTATCCTCACTCAGGATGAGCGTTATGTCGAAAAGGCGGTCGCGATGCTGAAGGTCTTTTTCCTGGATGAAGAAACGCGCATGCATCCCAGTCTGGACCATGCCCAGGCCATCGTTGGCAAGCCGACACCGGACCGTGGCACGGGGCTCATTGATACGTTGCACCTGGTGGAAATCCCCCTGGCTGTGATGAGCTTGAAAAAATCAAAAGCGATGACGCCAGAACTGTACAAAGGCCTGAGTCAATGGTTTTCAGATTACACCCGGTGGTTCATCACCAGCGGCAAGGGAAAGAACGAGGCCAAGGCGCGGAACAACCATGCTGTCGCCTACTGGCTTCAGGTGGCCGCCTTTGCCACCCTTACAGAAGACACCGGCCTGCTGGAAGAATGCCGGCGACAATTTAAAGAGGTCTTTGTCACTGTGCAGATGGCTGCTGACGGCAGCTTCCCTTTGGAACTGGGCCGCACCAAACCTTATGCCTATTCCATTTTCCAGCTCGATAACATGACGGCGCTCTGCCAGTTGCTGTCCACGGAAGAGGATAACCTGTGGGCCTTCACCACAGCGGACGGCAAGTGCATGGCCAAAGCGGTGGCTTATCTTTACCCTTATCTGGCTGACAAATCATCCTGGCCGCTGCCTCCGGACATCCACGCCTGGGAAGGCTGGCCCGTCCGTCAGCCCGCCCTGCTTTTTGGCGGTATCGCATTTCACGAGGACAAGTATCTGCGCCTGTGGCGTCAGTTGCCGCCTGATTCCGCCGATTTTGAAATCCGACGTAACAATGCCATCACCCAGCCCTTGTTATGGACGTCCCTTTTTGACCACTCGACTGCTGCCCGCCGCCCCTGACCGTTCACCATCTCAATCAGCCCCTGATATATCCATGAACACAACCGCCACCTATCTCAACACTCGCCGTCAATTTCTCCAAAAAGCCAGTGCCAGCCTCTTTGCGGCCCCTTTCATCACCAGCGGACTTCGCGCCGCATCACCTAACAGCAAGCTTCGTCACGCTGCCTTTGGCGCAGGCGGCATGTCGTGGCGGGACATCGTCTCCCTGGCGGACCACCCCATGCTGGAGCTGGCCGCCGTCTGTGATGTGGATACGCGCCAGTTTGCGAAAGTCAAAAAGCAGTTCCCCAAGGCCAGGCTGTATCAGGACTGGCGGGAGATGTTGGAGAAAGAAGGCGACCGCATTGATTCTGTGAACGTCTCCACACCCGACCACATGCATGCCCCGATGGGGCTTCAGGCCATGGAAATGGGCAAGCATGTTTATGGACAGAAGCCCCTGGCCCAGACCCTGCATGAATGCCGCAAACTAATGCTCAAAGCCCGCGAGAAAGGGGTGATGACCCAGATGGGCATCCAGGCATCCTCAGACTTTACCGAGCGTTACGCCGTGGAGCTGGTTCACCTCGGCCTCATCGGCAGGGTGAAGGAAGTCCATACCTTCTCCCACAAAAAATGGGGTGACATGCAGCCTGTGCCCGCGATCTCCAGTCCCGTTCCTGCGGAATTGAACTGGGATCTCTGGCTGGGATCCGTCACGGACCGCCCTTTCATTGACGGCTATTATCATCCCAAGGAATGGCGCAAGCGCCGTGACTTCGGCACTGGCACTCTGGGAGACATGGGCTGCCACATGTTCAGCGGCTGGTTTCGCGCATTGGATCTCGCCGCTCCCATTGCCGTCAAATCCATCGGCACGGCGCCCGTCAATGCGGTAAGCTGGTCCACCGACTGCATTGTGGAATACACCTTTAAAGGCACCTCCCGCACCGAAGGCGACAGCATCAAAGTCACCTGGTATGATGGCGATGCACGGCCGCCTGCAGAAATCATGGCCCACGTTCCTGCTGGCAAATTTCCTGAGCAGGGCAGCATCTACATCGGCACAGATGGCGTGCTCCTCCACCAGCACACCAGCACCCCCATGCTGTACCCCCGCGAAAAATTCACCGGCATCCGTTATCCCAAGCTGGAGCCACGCAACCACTGGTTCGATTACATTGACTGCTGTCTGAAAGGAGGCAGCACAAGGCCCACCGCCAATTTTGATTATGCGGCACCTCTCACCGAGGCCGTTTTGCTAGGCTGCATCGCCACTGTTTTTCCCCAGGAAAAGCTGACCTGGGATGCTGCGGCCCTGCAGATCGGCGGCAATGAAACCGCCGCAAAAATGGTTACCCGCGAGTATCGTGCTGGTTGGGAGATCTGATTTCTGATTTCATCGCTTCCATGCCTTGCCTTTTTTAGACTTCACTCATGACCGCCTCCCGTTTTATCCGCCACTGCACTGTCGCCACCCTGGGGTGTCTGCTTGCCGTCCATCCACACGCCGTGGCAAAGGAGACACCCGCTCATCCGAATGTCCTCTTCATTGCTGTGGATGATCTCAATGACTGGATCGGCTGCATGAAAGGACATCCGCAGGCCAGGACACCTAATATGGACCGGCTGGCTCAGCGAGGGGTGCTCTTTACCAATGCCCACTGCGCAGCACCGGTATGCCTCGCGTCCCGCACCGCCTTGTTCAGCGGCCGTTATCCGGACCAGACAGGCGTATTCAGCAACTGGGGCGAGACCAAAGGCAAGCCGCCTGCCGAGTCGCTTCAAATGCCGCTGCATTTCTCAGCCTCAGGCTATGAAACTCTGGGTGCCGGCAAGCTCTATCACTCGGCATCTCCTCAGTTCTTCGATGATTATTACGATACAGAAAACCGCTGGAGCCCCTTCACACGCGAGCAGGCCAAATACACAGATGCGGAGTTGCCCAGCAAAGGCAGCCCAAAACCGGAACACCGGATTCAAAACGGACCCGGCGGGCGCGATTGGATACTGCCTCTCAACGGCCTGCCGAGCGAGCGCAATCCGGACAGCAAAGAAGGCGAATCCTTTGACTGGGGACCTGTGGATGTATCTGACGACGAAATGGGCGACACACGGGTGACCAACTGGGCCATCCAAAAACTCGGTGAACCGCGCGCCAAACCGTTTTTCCTCGGCACAGGTTTCTACCGTCCTCACATCCCCCTCTTTGCACCCCAGCAGGACTTTGATGCATTACCACCAGCAGAAGCCATTGAGCTTCCTGCCAGCATTCCGGATGACCTGGATGACCTCGGGGAGGCCGGAAAAAGGTTTGCCCTAGATCCCATCACCGCTGGCACTCACAAGCTGGTAACAAACTACGATCAATGGAAACCCGCCGTCCGCGCCTATCTGGCCTGTATCACCTATGTGGACCGCCAGATTGGAAGACTGATGGAGGAGTTGGAAAAGAGCCCCCACACCGGCAATACCTGGATCATCCTCTTTAGCGACCACGGCTGGCAGTTAGGCGAAAAGCAGCACTGGGGGAAATGGACTGGCTGGAGAACCTCCACACGCGTTCCGTTGATCATCGTTCCGCCCACCGGCTTTGGAGACGCCGCACGCGGAAAGGCTTGTACTGAACCGGTGAGCCTCATGGACCTGTATCCCACCTTGATCGAAGTCTGTCATCTTGCCAAAAAAGAAGGCATCTCCGGCCAGTCATTGGTCCCGCTGTTAAAGAACCCGTCGCTAGAAACCGGACGCGCTGTCGTCACCGCCTTTGATCCTGGAAACCATTCACTCTCCACGCGAGAGTGGCGTTACATGCGGTATGCCAATGGTGAGGAAGAACTGTACGACATCCAAGCGGATCCCCATGAATGGCATAACCTGGCCCATTTCCCCGCCCATCAAGCCAGGCTTGCCGGACTCCGCCAAAAGTTGGATGAAGAACTGAAAATCATTCGTTAAAATATGATGCCCCGACTCCTGATCCTATTGTTGTGTGTCCTTCCGCATCTGGCCGGGCAGGCCGCGCCGCCAGCCCGCCAGCCAAACATCCTCTGGCTAATCGGAGAGAACCTTTCCCATGATCTGGGCTGCTACGGAGCCAAAGATGTCCATACGCCCAACCTGGACCGTCTTGCAGAGGAGGGAGTCCGGTACACACGCGTGTTCGCCACCAATCCAGCCTGTGCCCCCAGCCGCTCAGCCTTCTTTGCAGGCATGTACCAGACCACCACGGATACCCACCCCATGCGGTCCCACCGTGACGATGCCTTCAAGCTGCCCGAAGGCGTACGCCCCGTGACTCACCGGCTCAAGGATGCCGGTTACTACACGGCCAACATCAAAACGGTAGGAAAGGAAACCGTCGGCACCGGGAAGCTGGACCTGAACTATGTCAACGAGGGTCCCATTTATCATGAACAGTCCGGCGAATGGGAGGCCGTCAAATCCCGCCAGCCTTTTTTCGCCGTCGTCAATGCAGAAGAAAACGAGTACGATATCTATGACCGCAAAAGTGCGGAGAAAGACCGCGTCGAGTGGGTGGGTGAGCGCATCCATGTCCAGCATGCCAAGCCTGATACCGTCACCCCGCCGCCATATTATCCGGATCATCCCGTGGTGCGACAGGAGTGGGCGCGATATTTGAACTCAGTCTCAGGCATGGACCTCCGCTTTGGCAAAGTGCTGGCCCAATTGCGCGCCGACGGGCTGGAGGATGACACCATCATCATCTTCTTCGGTGATAACGGCCAGCTGGAGCCTCGGGGCATTCACTGGTGTTATGACAACGGTTTGCGAGTGCCTATGATCATCAAATGGCCCAAAAACTTCCCCGTCCCGGCCCAGATCAAACCGGGGACGGTGGATGACCGCATCCTCAGTCTGATTGATGTGACCGCAACAACCCTGGCCCTGGCCGGGCAGCCCAAACCTCCGCTCATGCAGGGCCGCGTCTTCCTGGGAGATAAGGCTGAACCTCCGCGCACCTTTGCCTTCGCCGCCCGTGACCGCATTGACGAGACCCAGCAGCGGATCCGTTCCGTTCATGATCAACGCTATCATTACATCCGCACCATCTCCAGCGGACCCACATTTGCATCGCTGAACCGCTACAAGGAAAAATGCTTCGCCATTATGCCCGTCATGCGTGAGCTGCATGCCCAGGGGAAGCTCATCGGTCCGGCCCTGGATCTCATGAAGCGCACCGGCCCCTGTGAGGAGCTTTACGATACCCAGGCAGACCCTCACGAGATCAAAAATCTCGCCACCTCCCAGGATCCCTCTCATCGCGAAACCCTCCTTCGCCTACGCGCCGCCCTCGATACCTGGATGGTCGAAACTGGTGACCGTGGAGCCATCCCCGAGCCCCCTGAAGTCGTCTCCCCCTTTACGGGAGAGATGCACCAGTGGTTCGGAACCCCCGCTTGGGCACTGCCCAACAAGAAATAAACAAACCATTAAAAACAGCCCCCGGTGTACCTTCAGCGGAGTGCTCTTTTAGAAGCATTGACGACGACAGGGGATCCAAAACCATCCAGGTCACCTTTGTCCCAGGTGACACCATGGGTCAGGCAAAACAGGGTTGGCACCGTTTTCGCGTTGGCCTCTCAAATCCGGCAGATGAGCAGCTCGCGCTCATAGATCAGCTCTTTGGGCAGGTGATTCTTCAGATCAATGAACAGTTCTTCGTGGGAGAGAATCTCCTGCCTCCACGCCGCGCGATCAAACCGTTGCAATTCGTTGAATCTCTCTTCGGAGAAATCCAGCCCTGTCCAGTCAATATCCTCGTAGCTAGGGACCCAGCCAATAGGGCTTTCTTTCGCCATGCCGTGACCGTTGGCGCGCGCCGTGATCCATTGCAGCACGCGCATGTTTTCGCTGAAGCCAGGCCAGAGGAACTTGCCCTCGGCATCTTTGCGGAACCAGTTCACATGGAACACGCGCGGCGTAGCGCTGAGGCTGCGCTGCATGGATATCCAGTGGCGGAAGTAATCGCCCATATTATAACCACAGAAGGGCAGCATCGCCATAGGGTCACGGCGCACCTTGCCGATGGTACCTGCGGCGGCAGCGGTCATCTCGCTGCCCATCGTCGCTCCTATGTAAACGCCGCTGCTCCAGTTGAAGGACTGATACACAAGGGGCATCGTGGTGGCGCGGCGTCCGCCAAAGATGATGGCGCTGATGGGCACACCCTCCGGTTTTTCCCAATCGGGATCAATGGTCGGGCACTGTGCGGCCGGGGCGGTGAAGCGTGAGTTCGGGTGGGCGGCTTTGATGCCCTTTTCCTTCGCGATCTCCGGAGTCCAGGGATTGCCCTGCCAGTCAATGCACTGTGCAGGCGGCTCATCCGTCATGCCTTCCCACCACACACCGCCATCGGGTGTTAGCGCTACATTGGTAAAGATCGTTTTTTCCCTCAGCGAAGCCATGGCGTTGGGATTCGTCTGTGCGCCGGTGCCGGGGGCGACTCCGAAGAAACCCGCTTCGGGATTGATCGCATGCAGCCGGCCATCCGGGCCGGGCTTGATCCACGCAATGTCATCGCCCACCGTCCACACCTTCCAGCCTTGCTTCTGAAAATGCGCCGGTGGGATGAGCATCGCAAAGTTCGTCTTGCCGCAGGCACTGGGGAAGGCTGCGGCGACATACGTTTTCTTACCTTGAGGATCTTCCACCCCCAGAATGAGCATGTGCTCGGCCATCCAGCCTTCATCGCGTGCCATGGCGGAGGCGATGCGTAGGGCAAAGCATTTTTTGCCTAACAAAGCATTGCCACCGTAGCCGCTGCCGTAGCTCCAGATCTCGCGCGTCTCAGGAAAGTGAACGATGTATTTCTCCTGGTTGCAGGGCCAGGGCACATCCTTCTCGCCATGTTGCAAGGGCGCGCCGACAGTATGCATGCACGGCACCACGCGTTTTTCTGATTTGTCGATCAACTCAAATACCGGCTTCCCGATGCGGGCCATGATGCGCATGTTCACGACGGCATACGGCGAATCCGTGAGCTGCACACCGATCTGGGACATCGGCGAATCCAGCGGCCCCATGCTGAAGGCCAGCACATACATCGTGCGGCCCTTCATGCAGCCATTGAACAGCTCGCGCAGTTTTTTCTTCATCTCGAAGGGATTGACCCAGTTGTTCGTCTCTCCCGCTCCATCTTTTGAAGCACTGCAAATGAACGTGCGATCCTCAACACGCGCCACGTCACTGGAGTCCGAGCGGGCCAGGAAACAGCCAGGCCACTTTTCTTCATTCAGCCGGATGAGGGTGCCACCGGCGACCATCTCATCGGTCAGGCGGTCATATTCCTCCTGTGATCCATCCACCCAGTGGATGCAGTCAGGCTTGCAGAGCGTGACCATCTTTTTCACCCAGCGCAGCAGGTGGACGTTATTGCTTAGGGGGGTGGAGCTGTTGGATTGAATCATGACAGGCGGTTTGTGGAAGTTCTCAATAGATCGCCCAGGCCTCATTGACAACCTTAAGCCTTGCCTCATCCCGCCTTGGGGACAAGGCGGCGAAGTTGGCCGGTTTGATGCCTTTTGACCTGTTCAGCCGTGATTGGCACACAAGGTGGAACAAGCACGGGTTTGCGCTGCTCATCCACGGCAACCATCGTGAAGATGCAACTGTTGACGTGTCGCTTCACCTGTGTCCGCAGGTTCTCCGCCACGACCTTAATACCGATCTCCATCGAGGTGTTGCCTGTGCTGTTCACGCTGGCGAGAAAGGTCACCAACTCACCTACATGAATCGGCTGGCGGAACATGACTTGATCCACCGAAACAGTCACCGCATAGCGTCGCAGTAGCGGCTTGCGCAGGCATAGGCCACCTGATCCAGGAGTTTTGCGCGGATTGCAGGCGCCCCCCCCCCCTTGGCACCTCCATATGGCAGGCCGGTGAGCGCGCACTTCCAGCTTATCCACATCGCCAGCTCGGCGACTTCGCCAAGGGCCACGTCTTGATGAAATCGCATCCCGCCTTCGGTCGGCCCAAGTGAAAGATGATGCTGCACCCGGTAGCCAGGGAAGACTTTCACTTCACCGCTATCCATGCGCACAGGCACGGCGACGGTGAGTGAGCGCTTCGGATACTTGACGCGTTCACGTTCAGATTGCGGCATCTGCAAAAGATCGGCCACGAGGTCGAACTGCTCGCAGGCCATGTCGAAGGTAGGATGCTTGCAGACGTCCATGAGTTGGCGTGATGAGTTTCAACCACGGCGGGCCGTCGCTGGGTCGGGTAATTGGCCGTAACGGTGACGCGTCTCGCTCACGGCTTGCTCGCGCAACCAGCGTGTCAGCTCGATTCGTCCTGATGCGAGCAATGGGGCGTTGATCCAGTTCAGTCCGGCCTCATAGGCGGCACTCAAAACTTCGCCGCTAGGGGTAGAGATCGTGCGGATGAATTCAGCATCTTTTGCCAGTGTGGGCAGTCGTGCGATGAATTGAGAGTCATTCTCTTCCTCACGCAGGCTCAGAGTCAAAGGGGTGCCAGTAATTTGTGCGGCGAGTTTGGCACGTTGGATAGTTTTTTCATCGCGCCCATCCAGCCGCAAGATTACACCCCGGCTCGGACGGTAGCGAAACACATTCGACTCGCAGCGCAGCGCGGAAGGATCATGCTCGATAGTGAAGTGCGTGCTCCACGCGGCACGGTAGTCGTCATCCCGTACGTCTGCATCGCTCAGGTGGCAAAAGCTCAGAACATAATTCGGCCCGCCCGCTTTAGCACCAGGGCCGATGCATGACTTTTTCCATCCGCCAAAGGGCTGCCGCTGCACGATGGCCCCGGTGATGGGGCGATTGATATACAAATTTCCTGCCTGGGCCCGGTCTCGCCACCATGCAACTTCTTCGGGGTCAAGAGAGTGAATTCCGGCAGTGAGGCCAAAGTCGGTGGCGTTCTGCCATTCGGTAGCCTCAGCAAGGGAAGCGGCCCGCATGAGGCCGAGCACGGGTCCAAAACACTCGGTAAGATGGAACCAAGAACGAGGCTTCACACCAAGCTTGATGCCAGGCGTCCATGCGCAGGGATCGTCGCCGAATTGGCGTGGTTCGAGCAACCATTCTTCACCTTCATCAAGAGTGGTTAGTGCACGTTGCAAGTCATCACCAGGTTTGACCACAAGCGGCGTGACAATGCTGCTTGGATCAGTCGCGGGGCCAGCGTGGAGGCTGGCGGCAGCATCACGGAGCTGGCGGCGAAAGGCGGGGTCATCATACACTTCAGCCTCAAGAATAGCGAGGCTCGCGGCACTGCACTTTTGGCCGGAGTGCCCAAAGGCAGAGCGCACTAGGTCCTTGATGGCAAGTTCGCGGTCGGCTTGAGCCGTGATGATGAGAGAGTTTTTACCGCTCGTCTCAGCATAGAGCGGTAACGACGGACGCCAGCTTTGAAACATACGTGCGGTTTCATATCCTCCAGTGAGGATGACGCCTGCGATGCGTGAGTCTGTAAGCATGGTTCTGCCCGTCTTGCCATCGCAGGGGAAGAAATGCAGCACCCCGCGTGGCACGCCAGCGGCCCAGAGCTGTTTCACCATCAGCCATGCGATTTGGGAGGTGGCACGTGCGGGTTTGAATACCACGCTGTTGCCCGCCATCAGCGCCGCGAGCACGCCCCCCGCAGGAATCGCATACGGAAAATTCCACGGTGATACCACTGCGACGATGCCCAACGCCTCGGCTTTGACTCCAGCAGGCGCTTCAGCGGTGCGGGCGTAATAGCGCGCAAAGTCAATGGCCTCGGACACCTCTCCATCGGCATCATTGATGGCTTTCTTGCCGTCCACACGAAGACAGGCGAGGCTTTCAAATCGCTGCGCCGACATCAGGTCAGCGACACGGTTGAGGATACCGGCGCGACCTGATATCCCGAGCCCCTCCCAACCTTGTTGAGCCTCGGCTGCTGACTGGAGCATCACTTCGAGATCTGGCAGCGAGGGCAGCGCCTCTGGCGTCCAGGCGCGAATGGCCGTATCCAAGGCGGTGCGAGTCGCAGGCTGCGTCCAGTCAGAGTCTGGCTCGTTTTCGAACGTTTGCGTCGTGCCGGGATCAACCGCCGGCCGGTCGCGACGCGACTCGGCAGAGACCGTCATCCGTTCGTTCCAGCCCTGGATGAAGCGCTGCTTCTGGGCCTCCCACTCCACCGAGCCTGGGCGCATGGCAAACATGTCTCGCAAGAAATTCTCAGGGGCAGTATTCTCATCAAGCCGACGCACGAGATAAGCCATTGCACTCAAGAAGTCGTGGGTCTGCACCGCAGGCGCGTAGAGCAGCAGCCCACCTGCCGCATCCCGCACGGCACGGGCTTGGTGGTTTGCCATACCCTCCAGCATCTCAATTTCCACCTGCTGCGTGACTCCATTCCGTTTGCGAAGCGTGAGCGCGAGAGCGACATCGAAAAGGTTGTGGCTCGCCACACCGAGTCGCACAGCTTTGGCATTCAGCGGATCACAACCGAACTCAAGCAACCGACGGAAGTTTGCATCCGTTTCAGCTTTGGTCTGATATGGGGCTCGATGCCAGCCATGCATCTCCGCCTCGACATTTTCCATGGCAAGGTTGGCACCTTTCACGATACGGATCTTGATGGGAGAGCCTCCCTCCGCGACACGACGTCCAGCCCAGGCAGAGAGAGACTGCATCGCAGAAAAAGAATCAGGAAGGTAAGCCTGCAAAACAATGCCTGCGGAGAGCTGATGAAACTCCCCTTCATCCAGCACCTCTTGAAAAGCCGCCATTGTCAGTGCGAGGTCGCGGTATTCTTCCATGTCGAGATTTACAAATTTCCCACCCTGCTTCGCGGCGCGAAACAGCAAGCGCAGGCGGTCCTTAATCGCCGTCAGCGTCTGGTCCCAGGCAACCAGATTGATCTGGCTGAAGATGGCCGAGATCTTTACTGAAATGTAATTCACCGCCGGGTCTGCGAGATGACCCAGAACGGCCTCGAGACGATGCTTTGCCTCTTCCTCGCCGAGCACGGCCTCACCGAGATGATTCAAGTTGATGCGGAAGCCTTCACTTGAGCGGGAAATCAGGTAGCGATGCAGCGGCTCCTTCTCACCGGGCAGGATCACCCGTGCACTGTCCATTCTCATGCGCGCCGCCACAGCCTTCATAACCGCCTTCGGCAAAAACAGGCTGCCTAGAGCACCAAGCTTTATCAACAGGCGATCCAGCAAGGGAAGGAAATGGGGAATGCCAAACACTCTGATGAGCCCACGCCACCGGCGCGCGGACGTAGCGGCATCGTGGCTGCGGAAGACTTCATCCACCATCGCAAAGGTGAACGCCTTGCCTCGAGGGTCATTCATAAGCCTGCCGAGCTTGGCAGCTTCGGAATGTTCGGAGGACGTTTGCTGCCGCAACGCAGATGTCAGCAATACCTCCGCACACTGGACCACAGTATGGCATAATTCATCATTAACAGAGATCTCGTTCGTCGGCAGGAGGCTACTGGGCGGCGTGGAAGCGAGTGATGAAATGGTCATGGCTTGCATGATACCATCGTGCCGCAATGGGATAACCTGGTCGTGGAAGTATTCCCTTCCCGGCTAGACGAAAAAATACAAATTCAACCACAAAGATTGCATATAGTTGGCCAGCCCCCCATCTTCCCACCATGGCCTCCAAAGCATCAGCATCACGTTCGCCAACTCAGCGCGACGTAATCTTCTTGAAAGCCCCAGGCTTGGAGGCTTCCGAGGTGCTTTTCGACTCCATCAGCGACGTGCTTTTCTGTGTGAAGGATCGCAACCGTCGCTACGTCGCGGCCAACGAAGCCTTCATCCGCCGTGCAGGCCTTCAGAACAGGAACGAACTGCTCGGTCGCACCGCACGCGAAGTCTTTCCGACCATCCTGGCAGCCGGCTACGAGCAGCAGGATGAAGAGGTTTTCACAAAGGGGGTGACCGTGCGTGACCGGCTGGAGATGATCACTCAAGGAGGCGGCTCCGTCGGCTGGTTTGTTTCACAGAAGGTGGCCGTAAAATCAGCAGGTGGTGAAATCATCGCACTGGCAGGCATCTCCCGGGATCTTGACACGCCAGCAAAGCATGGCCGCGAGCTGGGTGTGCTGGCCGAGGTCCTGGACATTCTCCATCGGGACTGTGCGAAACCCTTGCGTATCGAGAAACTGGCGAAGAAATCGGGTCTTTCCTGGAGCCAGTTCCAACGTCGCGTCCGTGGCATCACCGGACTGACCCCGCGCCAGTTGTTGACGAAATCCCGGATTGAACTTGCCGCCGAGGCGTTGCGCAACGGCAGCGACGCGCTGAGCATGGTCGCCTTCGACTGCGGCTTCTATGATCAGGCCGCCTTCAGCCGCCAGTTCCGTTCCGCCACCGGCCTGACTCCAGGTGAATATCGGCGGGCTTTCAAGGAATGAACTTCATTCCAATTTTCAAATAGATAAGCCTTATCGTTCATTTCATTCAGGACGATTATCTGAAGACACCCATCCCTTTTCGATTCCTCACCATAATCCGGCTCCAGTTTCAAAGCTCGTCATCCGAGCATAGTTTGATTCTTGGTATCCCCCGTTATCAAGAGGTTCCATGCCGGAAATGCGATTCTCCCCAAGATTCTGTTCTGGGCCGTCTTGTGGTTCAGTGCCGGAATGTCCATACCCCGAAGATATCCTCGGAGTGCCTTGTGTTTTCCCCTCCGGTCAGCCACCACCTTAATTCGTTGAAAATCAAGGTGGTGGAGGCGAGGGGAATCGAATCCTTACTGGAGAGTGTTGCCGAATTTCCAATACCGTTGATATCCAACGTTTTACGCATCATTTACCGTTAGGGCCATTTAATGAAATACCGGGAAAAATAGGCTTTTACCCTGTATTCCCGTGTGTAAAAGTGTGTCATGGCAGAGACTCAGGAGATTACTTTCGGCAATGTATCCGTGTATATCCGGCCCCGTGCAGATAGCCGATGGGTCATCTACTGGCGCGAGGCTGGGAGCGGCAAACAGACCACCGCAAAGAATGAAACGCGGGCCAAAGCCAAGGCCATGAAGGAAGCCCGGCGTATCTCTTCCACTCAGGGAGGCCGGATCCTGACCATTGAGGATGCGCAGATTGTCGAGCTGGTGAAGAAGCTGGCAGGCGAGAGGCCTGCCTTTTCCTGGCTCCGAGAGATTGAGGACTGCCAGGCCCAATTGAAAGGTGCCACCATCCCGGATGCCGTCAGACATTACCTCGCCTCTGGCACCCTCGCCATTGAGCGCGTGGTTTTCAGCGCAGCCAAGACGCGCTTCCTTCTCCAGCACAATGCCGGCAAGTCCCGCTACACGCTGGCCGGACTGCGCAAAGAGCTGGACGGCTTCGATAAGGCTTTTCCAGGGGTGATGTTGACCGAAATCAGCCAGGCTGAAATCCTGAGCTGGATTGGACGCGGCTCCCCTGCCCCGCGGTTCCGCAACAACCGGCTCCACACGTGGAAGAACTTCTTCAACCGGTGCAAAGAATGGAATTTCTGGCCCAAAGGCAATCCTCATCCTGCAGATGGAATCAAACCTCTGCAGGAGCCGCGGTATGCAGTGCCCATCTGGGAACCCGCCACCGCTCATGCCATCCTGGAAATCCTTCCGGACGAACGACGGCCGTATCTCATCATTGGCTGCTGGCTGGGTCTGAGGCCTTTCGAGCTCACACGCCTGGAGTGGAAGCATTTCGAATGGGACCGGGGCTATTTGAACGTCACTGCTGCGGTTGCACAGAAGACGATGGAGGAAAGGTTTGTGCCGCTGAACCCGAAAGCCAAGGCCCTTCTGGCTCCGTGGAGAAATGCCACTGGTAAATGCTGCTTCACCCATGATCGGGAGGAAATCAGTAAGGCCGCCCGCAACGCCAAGCTCATCGAGACCTGGCCCCAGGATGTCATGCGGCACAGCTACATCTCCTACCGCATCGCCAGCGGGGTTTCAAAGCACCAGGTGGCAGAGGAGGCCGGTAACTCGGAGACGGTCATCAGGAGGCGCTACCGCAGGCCGCTGAGGAAAGAGGACGGGGCAGAGTGGTTCCAAGTAAAATAAGCGGGCCGAATATTGGATCAAACGTCACTTGCCATTGACTTGAACACCTGACCGCATGAATACATGCTGCATCAGCCAAAACATTTTCTCTCAAAATACCGTCTGAAAGCGTCAATTCTTGCGTATATAGTCCATACCCAGCAACCATGACCTATTCGCAAACACACCCTTGGATCAAGTTTGACACTTCCAGCGTCAAGATGAATGATCCACGTCTCTGCCTTCAGTTGGGAGAAATTGCTTCAAAATGTGAGCATCTTGCAGGCGCTCCGCTTAAGCCGACAATTGCCGACCAACTCCACAAAGTCTTTCTCGCAAAGGGTGCCCTGGCAACTACCGCGATTGAAGGGAACACTTTGAGTGAGGAGCAGGCTATTCAACAGGTTGAAGGCACGCTTAATCTTCCACCTTCGCAACAATATCTACAGCAAGAAATTCAGAATATCATTGATGTCTGCAATGAGGAAGTAGCAGCGCAAACGAGCCTATACGGAGAAAAAATGTCCCTCTGCACCAGCCTGATAAAGAACTATAACAGGCGTGTTCTGGAGAAACTTACCTGTGAGGATGGTGTTGTTCCTGGCGAATTTCGGTCTCACTCCGTGACAGTAGGAAATGTCTACCGCGGGGCACCGGCTCAAGACTGCGAGTATTTGGTGGAACGAATGTGCGAATGGCTCAATAAGGAGTTTATTCCCACCGAAGATGATTTTCGGGTTCCTTACGCCCTAGTTAAAGCGGTGCTTGCCCATGTGTATCTTGCGTGGATTCACCCCTTCGGCGACGGGAACGGGCGAACAGCAAGACTCGTCGAGTTTCACATTTTATTCACAAGTGGGGTGCCCCTGCCAGCTGCCCACCTGCTGAGTGACCACTACAATAAAACGAGGAGCCAATATTACCGTGAGTTGGACAAGGCCAGCAAGAGCGGAGGAGACCTGATGCCATTCATCAAATACGCAACGCAGGGTTTTTTAGATGGCCTTCGGGAGCAGCTAAAGCTTGTCCGAAGCCAACACATGATTGTTGCATGGGAAAACTACGTCCATGAAATGTTTCTCCCGAACAAGAACTCACCCACTCAAAAGAGGCGGAGAGATCTCGTTTTGGAGCTTCCCACTGAGCTAATCCACCTTTCAGAGCTTGAAAGCAAGTATCCCCGTATTGCCTTGATGTATGCAAAGGAGGGCGAACGAACACTCCAACGAGACCTCAATGCCATTCAGACCATGGGGCTTGTTGACCGATACTATGGTTCGGTTCGTGCCAAACGAGAAATCATCAATGCATTCCTACCGCGGCAGGTCCGCCCAAAGCGAAAGCCCAGAGAAAGAAAGGCATAATTTCGCCCACACACCCCCGGCAGCCGCAAGGCTCCGGGGTTTATTTTTGATTGACGAGGATGGTGGGGGAAATGATAGGGGTGGCGAATGCGCCTAATTCTTATCCTTGCCGCCGCTATTCTTTGTTCTTGTGTTACCGTAAATACAAACGTCACCAGGTTTCATACATTGCCCCCGAAAGGAAATGGAGAGACATTTTATGTTGAGGCTCCTCCTCATGTGGGACCGCTGGAGTCTGCCTCACATGCGGCGCAAATTTCCGCAGGGTTTCAGCAATACGGTTGGAGGCCATCGGGCACCGAATCAGATTACAAAGTGATGTTCGATTATTCCATTGGGGAAGGCCAGACCACATCGGGAGTGGTGCCTATCATTGGGCAAACCGGAGGCGGAACAACATTTCACACAGGAACATTCAATTCATATGGGTCGGGGGGATCAAGTTTCGGTTCAGTTTCGGGCACTTCATATTCTGCCCCCACATACGGGACGGTTGGGGCAATCCCATACACGACAACCACCTACACCCGAAATCTGGCGATGGTTGTGATTAATAAATCGGGCCAAAACGTTCTCGAGGCCAAGGCTAAAAGCGTGGGCACAATCGGTGATATCAACGGAGTCTTGCCCATCATGATTAAATCTGTCTTTTCAGAATTTCCTGGTGTTTCTGGAAAGACTAAAATGTATTCAAAACCCCTTCGTTAAAGCGCCCTTTCTACATGCGATGAAGCTGCCCACCCCTTGACACGTCGGGTATGATGCGGGCATGAGCAAAACACCTCAATTGCCAACGCAGCGAAATGGAAAATCCACTCTCTTTCGAGATGGAGAGCCATTTATGGTAGGAAAATTCCATTTTGAAATTGAGAAGATGTATGGCGACTTTGCAACGGGAGAGATTCCCATGCCTCCCCTGCCAGATGGCGAATTTGCTATGGAGTTTGAAGGGTTTGAGGGCCGTCATGGATTGAATCGCATCTACATATGTTCCGCACCCCCGCATGGTCACTATCACTTTGGAGTGCAGCCCTCTTGACACGTCGGGTATGATGCGGGCATGAAATTATTAGTTGTCATGGCCGGGTGTTTCCTCGGAGGTATCGTTGCATTTGCGGCGGTTGACCTCCTGGGTATCCGCATGGACCCAACATTAAATTCTCATGGGGATGTGATTGCGGGAGACCGTTATTATCTAGTTCCTTTGGCGGGGCTTGTTGGCGCAGTCATCGCCGCCGCTCTCTGGTCACAACGCCAGTCCCGCCTGGATGCCAAACTGCCCTGGAACCAGAAACGCCAAGGAGGGCCGATCCTCCCCGGCGCTTCGCCTGAGTTCATGGAGCAGGTCAATGAGCGGACCGGCAGCCAGTAGGCCTCACTTCCTATCCTTTCCCTGGAGGTTGTCCGCAGTGTCGAAGAGCTGATCCAGGATATTGCCCGCAGATCCAAGCCAACTGAATGCCTGGCCCGCCGGGTGGAATGCAGAAGCGGCAGCGGCAAGGTTCAGTGCGGCCTTCGCAGCGGTAACACCCTTTTCAACAGGCTCCTGTTCGCCATCCTTGAAAGCTCCACGGCTGGCGCTGATCGTCTTCGAGAACAGTTCACCGACCGGATTCGTTGGATCGCTGTCCCAAGATGGCTGGCCAGTAGCAGCAGACAGGACGCTATTCACTGCACCGGACAAAAGAGGCACGCCAGACAGCGGCCCCATCAGCATGGCCTTCACGTAACGCAGTGGTGACCAGCTCTCCATGTCGAAGATTTCATCATCGTCATCGTTCCGCCAGTCAGCCAGCATGTTCGTAATCGTCTGAAGCATGAGGGGAGCGACCACATGGGAAATGACCATCACCCGGAAGTCTCCTGCATTCCCCTGCCCGGTGAGTATCCTGCCAAGCGACATGCCGTAGATGGCGGCCTTCTGCCGCGCCTCACTGGCGAACATGAACAGCCAGCGCTGGTTGGGATTTGCCGCCGCCTTTGCTTCATACAGGCTGCGGTCCATGAGTTCCACCGGCTGAGCCGTGCGGGCAACCATGGCCTCAGTCCTGCGCAACGCTTCCGCCTTTGCCTGAACATCCGGCATCCCTGCTGACTTCGCCTCTCCCAGTGCATAGTCATAATAAATGGCGGCACTTGCGGCCGTAAAGAATGCGTCGGCTTCCCCGAGGAGCTCCATTCCCTGCATGACGAACTGGCGTGGTGCGCGTGTCCACTTTCCGGGGTGCGCCCCCATCATGCCGGCCATCACCTGCCGCAGCTCTGGTGAAGCTCCGGCCTCCACGCGCCGGCGGATGGTGTCGCTGGTGAGCATGGCCCCGAACTCCAACTCGCCGGAGACGAGGCGCTTGAACCCTCGGGCATAGGCCATCGCGGGCATTTCATAAGCAGCTCCCAGCGTGGCCAGACTCTGCTTTGCCAGCGTGCCCACATTCCACGCCAGGACGGACATGGAGAACACATTTTGCAGGCGCGAGCTGAACTGCTCATCCTTGCCCAGCGCGGCGGCCCGGCGGAGACCGTCATTCTCGAAAATCTTGATCCAGGTTTCCACTGAATCCAGGGCCGTCTTGCCGCCCTTTTCCTGAATGCTGGCCCGAACCTCTGGACGCAACATGACGCCCCGCGCTTCACGCACGACTTCAGCAAATGCCTTGAAGTGCTCCATCTGCCCCGTGTGCTGCCAGTAGGTCACCAGGGCATCGGCCAGACGCGGCGCGGCGCGGTGAACCCGGCGCGTTTTAAGCGGACCCGGGGAGATGCCGCCCATCCCCATGACTCCGCCTTCTGGCGTCATGTCCTTTCCAGGCATCAGGCTTTCCCATGTGCCGGGCGAATAGTTCTCAATGGAGGGCAAGGGCGCGCCAAACATGCGTTGGAATACCTCATTGATGGAGGCGTAACCCTGCCGGTATTGAGTGGTCAGCCAGTCCCGAATAGCCTTGGATTCGGGCGTGAGCTTGCCTTCCATCTCCGCTATGACATCGGGCGTCCACCCGTGGTAAGTGAGGGTGTCCTGATAGTCGCGCTGGCGGGCCAGCATCGTCAGATTCACCGCCTGCAGTTGTGAGAGCGGGGTTGCGGTCGAGGTGCCAGGAGACAGCCGGGTGATTTCCAGATTTTCCTGCTGTTCATTGCCGGGCTTGGTGTCGTTTTCCTCGATGAGAGTTTCCAGAACGTTCACCTCCGCCGCCTTGAATCCAAGGGACTTGGCCTGGGAGGGATCCGCCACGGCCCGCAGTGCGATTTCCATCGGCACCTGAACCTTACTTTCCTTCCGGCCTGCCATGCGGCCCACGGACATTGCCAGCGAGGAATCAACCTGTGAATGCTCCCAAAGAGCCTCCTGCACTTCCCCCCAAGTCTTGCCCTTCCAGATGTCGGACATGGCCACCTGCCAAGCCTGACGCTTCGCCCTGATAGCATCGGTGCGCTGATAGGTTGCCGCCCTCGCCATGGTAACCAGTCGCTGGCCTACCGCAGAGTCTGCGCCAAAGAGGGCGGTGATGGTCTGTTCGTAGCTGATGAGCCCATATCCCCAGCCGGACGCCTCGCGTTTGATGGTCTTTTCATCGGCAATGCCCTTTTGCAGATCAGCAATATCACCGGCCTTTCCTGTGTCTTTGGCCAGCGTTTCTGCCAATGCCTTTTGGTCCAGCAGCCGCATTTCTTGAAGCAGTCTCCACATGTTTTTCCCGGTTTTCACGATACCGGAAAGCCATTTTGCAGCCGCCTCAAGAGATGCGGCATTGGCTTTGTCCATGCCCCCAAAGAGTTCCAGGACCTGCATGCGCTCCGAGATCTCCGCGAAGTCGGCATCCGGCTCAAGCAAGGCATCTTCCAACTTTTTCCGCTCCCCGTTCATGTCCGCCTCCGGCACCTTCGAGAAAGTTTCTGCCATGGCTGCCAGCCGGTGAGCCTCTGCCGTCATGTTGCCTTTTGGCTTCTTGCCTGCCTTGGTGTCAGGCCGTGCTTTGTCGAGGAGTTTGCCGATATGATCCCGCAGTTCTTTCTGAAGGTGCTTCTCCAAAAGGATATCAAGCCGTTCAATGCGCCGCTGAATCTCTTCCAGCCTGCTCTTCTCGCTGCCGAGCTGGGCAAGACGCACAAAGCCGCCGACCTTGCCACGGACTTCCGCAGGCATGGCTGAAAGCATGGCATCAAGGGTCTGCATATCACGCACCAAAGAAGCGCGGGGAGACCAGTCCTTTGCCTGCATGGCGTCTTGTTCATCCCGCCATGTCTGGGTTTCCTTCCGGGCCTGCTCGGTGGCCTGGCGCTCGACATCGCGGACGGCAGCAGCAGCCTTTTCAAACTCCGCCCGTGCTGTCCGGTGAGATTTGATAACCTCCCCCAGGGCATTCCAAAGTGCATCCGTTGAGGGATCATTGATAAGCCCCTGCTCAAAGAGGTTCTGCGCCATCACGTCCGGCATGAGGCCAGCCCCCCGGCCATACCACGCAGGAGGAATCCACACAGCGCCGTCGTAGTCACCGCCAATATCCTTGCCCTGGCTGAGAGCCGTTGTTTTGGACATGAGCCGGCCGTTATGGTGCAGCATGGCAAACACAAGAGGCTGCTGCTCCAGAGCACCGACGCCCACATGATAGGCGTGGATGGTCTCAGGTGTCAGCGCCGCCATGCCAGCATCCATCAGCTCAGCTTCACGGACCGCCTGCCGGAAAGCCTGCTCATGATCCAGGATGCGGGCCGTCGTCTTGTCCACCAGCGGACGGATGCGGTCCCCCTTCCAGGTCCAGCGCTCAGTCTCCCAGCGTTCTTTGAGCGCCTGAAGACGCTGCTTCGCATCCAGAGCCATCTTCCTCCGGGCTTCCGGGTCTTTCGCCAGACGGGCGTCAATCTGCGCCTGGACCTCGGCAATGCGAGCGCCTGGGGAAATGGAGAACCTTAGTTCTACTTCGCCAGACGCTTGCGGCGAGCTTCCTGTGCTTCGGCCCGAATCCGCCTGGCTTCCGCTCGCAGGAATTCGACTTCTGAGCCATTCGATTCCACGACCTCTGTCGAGGTTGGCGAGCCGGTAGGCTTCGGAGCCGGTGAAGGCTTGGATGGAGTAACCGAATTCACGAAGAAAGGATGCTTCATCCAGCCCCACCTTGTCAAGAAGCTTCGCTACATCCTCGGGCCGGGTTTTCAGGTAGTTTTGACTTTGGCTGTGCGCAAGTGCTGTTGCCGCAATGACCTCTCCGCCGCCAGCTTGGATGTGATCAATCAGAGAAGCCAACGTATCGCCGCTGGTGTGGTTGTCATCCACCACCACATAAAATGCTCCACGATCCACAGGCCCGGAAAAACTTTGTTCATTCGCAAAACGATCTTGAACGGCTGCCCCTGTATTGGCAGCGCCGGATGCTTTTACAATGTCTTCAGAAACCTCACCCCCGAGTCGGTAAGACAGCTCCTCAGCATACACCATTGGCAAAGCGTTAGCCCGCCTGCCGGTGTCGCGGTGCATAACAGGCACCCAGGTGACAGCCCGCCCCGCGATCAGCGAGCGCAGTTCTTCAACCTTGGCAGGCTTTAGCGTGTCATTCACAACAGCATCGGCTGCCGCCCCATCGCCGCCCTTTTTTGCGTCCTGATAACGGGGATGTTTTGTCAGTGCTCCGACGCTGGTGGAGGTGATCGTCTTGGCCAGGCTTTCTGGATAGTCACCAGGAAGGAACTTGCGGGATGAAAGACTGAACGACGTCTGCCCCTGCTGAAACTCGGCAGGAGGAACGCGTGCAGCTCGTGTGAGACGGCTCTCTGAATCGAAGTAAGCTCCATGGCCCTGCTCGAAATCAAACCAGAACCCACGCCCTCGCGGCTGTTTGGCCGTAATAACCCCCAACCCGGCGAGTGCATCCCCCACCTTCACGGACGCGGCCTTTACTCCTGGCCGGCGTTTCCTCCCGTATGTTATTCCGCCTTCTTCGGCTGTCTTGGGCTGGAGGAGATAATCTCGCGGGACGCTTGCTTGACGCGGTAGTTCATCCGGAGCGGTTTCAGCCGGTTCTTGATAACGGAGGCCTTCAAGGGCTTCCCTTTCACGATGTATGGAGCCTGATCTTCCATCGCCTTCATGATACCTAGCCGCCCGCCGGGGGTCAACAGGCTTCGGAAGCTCTGAAAAGTAGGAGAACTTCTTGGCGAATCCGTCTTTGAAAACCACCCATAGTCCACCTGGGACATGGTCCACTGAGTGAATTTCGGCAACCGGATGGCTGGTTGCATTTGGTATCATAACCACATCGCCGGGCTTTATTTGCAAACTGAACGCCATACCCGCATCCAAGTCGGCTTCTGTCGGTTGCCATGCCGTCGCAGTGTCCTGACCAGCAATCGCCTCCAGCTCTGCGGCAAGTTCCCTGTCATATCGAACTTGCTCATCAATGCCGAGCATCTTGTCCACGAAGGTTTCCCAATCTTCGCCCAGATTTCCAGCATCCTTGGCTTTCTTCAAAGTCCGGACTGTGCCCATGACTCCGGCCAGCCAGGCACGCACAGAGCGGAAGAACGCCCTGATTTTGGCGAACGCCTTCGCGTCCCCTGAATTTGTGGCCCCGACAATGGCCGCATCCAGGGCACGGGTAATGCTTCCGGCCCGCATGCCGGTGCGACGGCCAGACCGGTCACGTTCCAGCACGTCGCGCACGGCCAGCTCCACCATCGTTTCCCGCATCTCGGTTTCTGTGGCCAGTCCTTCGGCGATTTTTGCAACGCGCTCATACAGCGCCTTTTCCTCGGCGCTCCGTGCCTTTCGAGGGTTCAGCACCGGCACAACTACCCGTGCGGCCCGCTGGGTCATCTCCAGGCTGAATACGCCCGTCTGCATACCGGTGCGCCATGTGGATTCCAGGCCTTCATGCAGGAAGGTCATCACCTGCGGAACGCTGGACTGGTTCATATCCATCCGCTGGACGATGCCCTTCACGGTATCGCCTACCCGTTCGACGAATACGGAGTTGCTGCCGTTGACCAAAACAGACACGTCTTCATTGCCACCGGCCTGCGCTTCCATCGCCGCTTCCTGGCGCAAAGTCTCCAGCGTGCGCCCGTCTGTGATTTCCCGTGTGATACGGCCGTCACGCTGCCAGATGATGCTTTGCCCGTCACTGGTCACGGTTTCACCGGTGAGAGTCGTGGAACTGTCCACTCCTGCCCCCCTGGATTCGTGCCAGTCATCCATTGCCTGAACCAGAGCCTCCGCTTCTTCCTGGGTGGCCACCTGCTTCAGATCCTCGCGGATACGCCGGGCAGCTTCCGGGCTGTCCACCTTGACCACAGTGCCGTCTCCAGCCTTCACCTGCCAGCCCTGATCGTTGCGTGTGACGTTTACGGTGTATGCGGCTGCCTCAGCAGCAGATGCGCCCTCATGGCTCGCCTGGAGAGATTGCAGTTCACTCTGGAGTTTCAAGCGTGCCAGCCTGTCTTCCTTGCTCTGGCTGTCCCAGGTTTCACGGATGAGCGAAACACGGCGCTCCCCGTCTGGTTCAGCCGCGATCCGAACCGCTTCCGTATCCCCAAACACTCGTGCCAGTTCTGCCGTATCCCTGGTAAGAGCATCCACCTTTGCCCGGCCAATCTCCTGGCGGGAGGAAATACCAGCCCCCAAAGCGGCCAAAGGCAGGGCGATCAAGATCACATCCGGCAGGGAATGGGTTTTCCATTCCTCCCACTCTTCTGCGAAACTCTTGTCTCTCTTTGCCACCACGTCGAATGCTGACAGCACCGACTGCACTGCCGGGGCGGCCATGTCCTGGAATGCTTCTTCCGTGATTTCCACCGGTGCCCGGCCCATCGTTTGCAGCACAAATTGTGAAGCCCACCGGCTGCCAGGTTTCGCTCCCACTGCGGCCAGACCCTGCGCTACGCCGGGGATTTTTCCAAGCAGTTCAGAAGCGTATTCCACCGCCGTGGAGAACACACCCACGCTCAAGGCGGCTGCTTCCGCGCCCGGGCCCGTCCAACCGTTATCAGCGAAGTTGCCGGATGCCTCAGCGCCATAACTGCCTGCTAGCAGGAGCCTTCCTGCGGGATGCATGGCGCCAACCATCGTTGGTCCGCTTTCGAGAATACCGAACACTCCGCGATCAATTATGTCCCTGCGCTCAATTGGATCTACTGCGCCGTGAGCAATGTTGCGCAGATCCCGAGCCACAGTAACGCCTGCCCGAATGATTTTTGCATCTTGCTCGTTTCCGAGTGCACTACTCAGAACCGATCCGCCGATCTGTGTTCCCTCCAAAGCTCCATCCGCTATGTTCTCAATGCCCCTCCCAAAGCTTTCCCCCGCTCTCTGCAGCCAGCCAAAAAGGCCGTTTTTGTCATCCTTCGGGCCGCGCTTGGCCAGCTCAATGATGAGCTGCTTGGCATGGCGGTAGGCCTTAGGGTCGTTCGCAGCCAGGTCGCTCAAATACCTTTCAGGGCGCATCCAATATGCAACATCAGACGTGAAGGATGGATCTTCTACGCCCATGTTCACGGCCATGTTTTTTACAGCCGCCCTGATGATAGCCCCATTGCCGCCCATCTCCTCATCCACCTTTGTGCGGGTCTGGTTCCAGGCGTTAAGGTAATCCCCCTCCTTGCTGGCATCATAGCCGGGATGTTTTCGCGCTGATTCCAGCCAGGTTTGAAAGCCTGCCTTGTCCGCAGTGAGCGCGGAGACATAAGCCGCTCCAATCAGCCCTTCGTCGCCTTCATCCTGAGCGGCACCATACACCAGCTCATGTGATGCCTTCTCCTTGAGGACTTCCACTTTCGCACGCTCGAAGAACTGCTTTGGCTCCAGGACTTTAGGCTCCTTCCAGTTATCTGCGCCGTAGTCCACGGCAAACAGATCCGGTTGTTTGCGAACCTCTTCAATCGGGCGGCCATACTTCTTGGCCAGGAATTTGATTTGAAGTTCCTTATACCTCAGCTTCTCACCCAGGCCGGGAGAAAGGCGGTCAGCCTCCATGTAGGTTCCTTCAACCTCGTCAAGCAGGCGCGGATTCTCAAACTCAGCCCAGAACCGGCTTTGCTGCTCGCGCTGGCGTTTCAGTCCCTCCGGCCACAGCGGTTTGCCGGCGTTATCCTGCTGGGTGCGGTAGTCCGCCAGCAGCTTGGCAGCACGCGGCTTCATTTCCTCCGGCATGGTATCCATGGCGTGGAAAATTTCGAGAGCGTCAGGTTCGTTAATAACCATATTTTTCGATCTTTGATTCTATACTTTTGATGGAAGGCAGGAGCGGGCTGGGGGGCATGGCCCCTCCATTGCCGGGCGGTAGCTCGCCTGTTGTTTGCGGTGCTGGTGCTCCATCATCTAGCTGTGCCTGGGGTGGCACAGTTCCACCGGCTTCTTTGAACAGGACAATACCTCGGGCGGCGATATCTTCCTGAGTCTTCAACTTCGAATCAGGAGCCTTGATTTCAGCCACAAGCTTCTTTCGGATAGCCTCCTGTTTGGCGGCAATCTTGGCAGACTCCACCTTGTCTATTTCTTCCATTGCCACCGGCTGCCCATCGTTCTCCATCACGTCAACCGTGCCGGTGACAGTCTCTCCGGTTGGTTCCTGATCGCCCATTAGGAAGCCCCACGGCACAGCATCCAAAAGCACGCGGTCCCATCCGTAAACAGGACGGACATCCTCGGTAAATCCTACCTTCTTCGCATCTCTCTTGACGGCTTGTCCGTCTTTGGTCACAGGCTTTTTATAGCTCCCCAAAGCGCCGCCTTGAACCCACTCCTCAATCAGTGCCATGGTTGGCCCTTCGGACAGTTCAGAGTCTGCGCCAGGCTTGGTGCGCGTGTCCAAACGCTTAGTGAGCTCCTCCAGATAAGCCCCATTAAAGTTCATGCCCAGGACGGTTTTCATTTGGGCCATCTGGAAGCCGTTCGGATCTTTGGAGGCGTCATACATGGAGACGGCGGCAAAGGCAGTTTCATAATCTTTTGGATCGTTTGACGGACCCTTCACAGCATATTCCGCCAGGGCTGCTTTATGCCTCTGGGACAAGCGGCGAGCTGCATTCAACTCCTCCACGGATGGCGGGTCTTTATCGTCAATACGCGCTTTGAATCCCGTGAACTCCTCTGTGG
The DNA here is from genome assembly GCF_039655865.1 of Prosthecobacter sp. SYSU 5D2. Taxonomy (NCBI): domain Bacteria; kingdom Pseudomonadati; phylum Verrucomicrobiota; class Verrucomicrobiia; order Verrucomicrobiales; family Verrucomicrobiaceae; genus Prosthecobacter; species Prosthecobacter sp. SYSU 5D2. The sequence goes on from NZ_JBBYXL010000003.1 coordinate 73,788, forward strand.
TGAGCTGACTTGCCCGCCTTTCTCCGAACTGGATAATGGCCACCATGTCCGGGCCGTCGATCTTACCTTGCTCCGCCTTCGCCCGAGCGAGTTCCATGGCGCGTTCAGGCTCATCTATGCCCAGAGACAGAAGGTTGTCACGTTCCTGCTGCTTCTCGAACTTATGTGTGATTTTGCCGATCCGAACCTTTTTTTCATCCTCCTTAAAGAATTGAGATTGCTCGATGAATACCTTGGCCTCGTCGAGCTTCCCTTCATCAATAGCGGCATCGCTTAGATTCAATGCCTCTTCCCTACCTCGCTGCTCCTGCGTGTTCTTCAAATCAATCTCCATGTTCGCTCCCACATCCGCGCCCACATAGCCGCCCTGAGTCAGCGCGTTTACAGCTTCAGCGGCTGCAACATAGTTCCCTGAGTCTTTGGCGCGGTAGTAAGCCGCCTTCAAAGTCTGCGCAGTAAGCTGGAACTGCTGCCTGGCGCTGGAAATCTTCACCTCTCCCTGCGTGCGCGTGGACCACTTCAAATGCCGGATGGCGATGGCGTCCCTGGCATCGGGTGACAGATCATCCGTCATCACGATCTTCTCCATGGCCGCCGTGCGTTTGGCGGTGATCTCCCCCCACTTGGCAGGATCCGGCTCTGCTGCCAGCTCAGCCGCAATGTCCGACTGCGCGGCATCCATAGCCATCTCTGCCTCAGCAATCCGCCGGGTGTTGATGGCCTCGGCCATTTTCGAGGAGATGGCATCCAAGGCCCCGCCCAAATGCTGCGCGCCCTGGCCGATGTCGCCGATGCTCGCAGCCTCAGCCACAAAGCCACGGGAGTTGATCTGCACAGGCCGCTGGGCATCCATCATGCTGCCGAGGTCTGCACGGAAGCCTCTGGCGTTCTCCATCACTGGAGCGCCTCCAGGGGATATCTTGATCGTTGGGCGGTCGAGGATGGTAGTCATGCGATTGCGAAGGCTGAGCCGCGGGGTGTGCGGCGATACATGTCATAGGCCTGGCCAGTGAGCCCACCGACCGAAGAGAACAGGCCGCCGATGGCTTGGTTACGCATGCCGTTGGATGCGGCGTTGGCGCTCATGAGGTCCAGACGGGACTGGGCAAGGGCGGTGGATGCCGCCTGCCTTGCCGCTCCAGCCTGGATCTGGTAGCCGGTAATCTGCATCTTGGCCATGTCGCCAGCAATGCGCTGGTTATCGGCCTCTCGGAATAGGCTCCTGCGCTGGCCTTCGTCCTGGAAACGGATCTCATCGGCGGCCCGCTGCTCTTCCTCGGCAGTGGCAGACAGCAGGGAAAGCGGAGAGCCGGTGGCGTCTGAAACTCCAGACGCCCCAATCTGCGCCCGTTGCGTGGCCAGGAAGCGTTGGTAATCCTGCCGCGTTCGCCTGGTATTCTCCCGGTTGGCTGCACTGACGGCTTCGGCCTGATCTTCCAACGCAACGGCATTCCGCTCCAGCGCGGCCCGCTCATTGGCGGCCATCTGCTGGTTGATCCGGGACTGCATCCCGGCCGTCTCCCGCTGCTGGTTGATGGCCAGCACCTGGTTGGCTGCATTGACACCCGCGATCTTGTCTTGCGTCTTGGCCGCCGAGACGCTGGACGCATAGGACAGCCCGGTGCCAACGGCCCCGATAAGGAGAGAAGCGATGCCGAGGATAGAGGCCATAAGTCAGTCGCGCCGGAGCGCCATGTGAACCTGTTTGGTTGTGCCCGCCCGGGTGAAGCCGCACCGCTCCATGACATAGGCCAGCGGCCCGTTATCGGGATAGGCACGGAAAAGGCTGTAATCGCCGTGGGACTTTGCGCCCCTGACCAGCGCTTCCACAGCCAGCATCATGATGGCCGCCGAATCTAACAAGCTTGTCTTTGGCCGGGTGATGGGGAACTCGAAGAACGCCACACCCACGCCAAAGCACTCATAGCACCAGAGAGCGCCCACTGGTTCACCAGCATTCTCTACGATGACACCGAGGGGCGGCAGGATCGTTTCGGCCAGGTCGGAGTGATGACGGGCAGACCACCAGGCATTGACGGTCTGATAGTCTCCCAGCTTCTCGCCGTAGATCCTCACAGAGAGTTCGTCCATGTCGTTAAGCTCCATAGATACCGACGCTGGGAATCAAACTTTGGACATTCAAGGACAAAGGAGAGTCCGTCGAAATGATGATGTCCACGGTCTCTTTATGGTCCGCCATCGCGTCCAGCTTCTTGATGCCGGTGAAAGGCGGGGGCGCGGCATCCTGATCATCAGTGACGGCCCGGAAGGCGATGGGATAGACTTTCCCGTTTTCTCCCACCTGATAGGATGCGGCCTGGGTGCGGTAGAACCCTGCAGATAGCCCTTTGACGTGGTGCATCCTGCCCTGGGCCGTCCCGTCCTGCAAAGGCGTCTCGAAGTGCATTGGCATCATCCGACAGGGAGCGGCCAGACCAACAACCGCATGTGCAGTGCCGGCCGGAACCGCCACCACGCCGTCATGCACCACAGCGTCTGGCCGGGCTGCCCCATCCGCAACGACTGAGACCTCACGGCCTTCGAGATGCGTTAGGCCGGTGACAGAAGACATGTCGCCAGTGGCCACCACGGCGGCGTCCAGGTGCACGATTGGGCTGGATCCTGATTCCAGGTTCTGCCAGTGCTCGGCATCCATACGCTCGATGCGACGGGTGCCAAAGCGGTTGACCACCATCCACACCTCATCCCCGCTGGCATCATCCCCAAACACGCAGGATATGGCCTCCACAGTCCCATTGGTCGGATGCTGAGCCCAGGCGATGACCTTCTCTTCACGCTTATAGGTGCAGCTCAGAAGCCGGCCGTCATTGGTCACCACCCACAGCACGCGGTCAGGAGCCTTGGCAAAAGAAAAGTCGCGGATACCGGTGGCCGTCATGTGATTGACGAGCTGAGTCACATAGGGCGAAATGTAGTTCTGGGTCTCCCAGGAAAAGACGTATTCCCGCAGGTGCAGCCCGCCCTTCTGGACAAACAACACCACCGATCCGACCAGTTTGGCCTGGATGGATGCAGACCCTTCGGAACTCTGGATCTTGGCGCGGACGTTGGAAGGCGTGATAGGCTTCCCGTCGCCGTCCATGAGCCATTCGTCACCCTCCGTGCCGATGATCAGCCCGTCCTGCGATGCAAGCCAAACGATGGGGTGACTCTCCTTGGCCACGATCTGATAGGAGAAGGAGCTGTCATCCAGCCCGCTCTGCTCAAAATTGCGGAAGTCGCCCGTCACGCTGCCCCAGATCGTCTGCGGCTGCTTGCGGGTGGCGGCGAAAATCAGCCGCTGCTCATGCAGTGCCACGGCCCGCGGATAGCCTCTTACTGCTGACCATGCTCCTTCGGACCAATACGGCGTTTCCGCCGTGCTCCACAAGGGGCGGATGACCTCAGCCGTTACCTGGGTGGCGGAGACATAGCCGGTGATCTTGACCAGGCCATAAACGGCGGAATTCGATGATTCGAGGACAAATCGCGGCTTGGCTGCATCACTTGCCGCCGCCCCGGTCATCTGAAGGCAGCGCACTCGCATGGACACCTCTCCGTCCACGGTGCCTGATGCGGAGATGTTGCGGTCGAAGTCGCCCTTCCACTGGCGGACGATATCCCATCCGGTTGCGCCTTTTCTTTCCAGCCTCACGTCTCCGGCCCAGCGTCCATAAGTGTAAAACTCCCACCCTCCATTTATCCTCAGCCCTCCACCTGGAGTATAGTGACTGGTTTTCAGTGGCGCAGTGATATCGAAATAAGGAGTGATGCCAGACCCAGCTGCAGAGTCAATGAGCCTGAAATTAGGGCCGGGATAAACTGTCAAATTCGCTACCCTGAACCTTCCATGCTGCCCGGCTGGAGAAGTGGTCCGCTTAAAACTCACTGATGTGTGGACCTGATTGCCAAGGGTATTTTCCCATTGGTCAACGATGTCGTAATCATCATCGGCTGTATTGAACTTCTCGAAGAAGAGCGTGCCAGTCCATAGCCCCTCCGTCTTGAAATACACCGTCACGGGAGTTCCGTTGCTTGTAATCTGCCGGCTGATGGCGTTCTGCTTCTCGGGAGGAGGCACGCTTGTTTCATGGACTGATTCATCTCGATAATGCCCGATCTGCCAGTAAGACCCCACGTGCCCAGGCTGGAACAACGGAGCGCTGGCCGTGAGTGTGATGTAGGTATTAATCCCCGATGGAGTGATACGGATCAGTGACAGATTCTCATCCATCATCGGCGGGTAAAGACCCTGAGATTCAAGGGTGCTGGCCAGGCTGAAAGAGCCGAACGGCATTGCCTCCAGGGTCCAATCATCCTCCGCCCGCCTGATCATCTCATGGATCGGCACATCGGGATGCGTCATCCACATCACATCATTGACCTGGACGAACTGCACAACGTCAAGCTGGGCGGCAGTCCACGGGGATGCGGCGGGACCGAACACGACCGATTTCGTTTCCACGTTGAAGACACGGAAATAGGAATCTCCCAGCTCGATCATGTAGCGCGCAGAGGATGAGACGCCGAATGGAATCAGCCGCACATGCGTGGCCGGTGCGTGCGTCATCGCCACGTGCAGCAGCGACGGCCGGCGGAATGCGCCGCCAAACACGCGAGGAATGAAGTTGCGCAAATACCGGCACGCCCGGCGGAGATCCTCGATATCCACCCGGCCCCAAAGAAGCGGCGTAATTTCTCCGGCGTTGAAACTGTTGATCAGCGTCTTCACCAGTTATTGGCCCCCTCTCTTGCTGCCAGCCAGGCGCTCCCCGTCTGAGCCAGGACAGCGCGGGGCCGGGATTCCAAGTTGTCTGGACCAAAGGCGCGCAGCATGAACTGCTCGCCGCGTGAGAGCAGCGTATCCGCCACACCTTGAGCCGATGTCATGGCCGGGGCAATACGTGCAGCCAGGAAGTAGCCGAATGCCTCGCAGAACGACGCATCCCACCCGCTGACATCCTCATGGCGACGGATGTATTTCAGCTCCGCTGTGACCTCGTTGGTCAGAAGGTGAGAGCCTTCGATTTCATGCAGGGCTTCACCGGTGCCCGCCTGTCTGCCGTTGAACTCGATGGCCAGGATGTAATCAGCCGGGAGCTGGTAAGCCTTCGTCCAGCCGAACAATGGCGCATCGTCCAGTTCGGAGAGGTCCGCCCGCTTGATGGCAAAGTTCCAATGCCGTTGCCGGAGCAGAGCGTCACGAGTGATGTCCCAGAACCTGCGGCAATGCTCAGCAGCAGCAGAGTTCTCGGTAATGGCCATGATGACCGATGAGCCGAGATGCCCAAGAGCCACGTTTGCCAGATCAGTCTGAGTCATAAGCTTCAAAGAAAAGCCCGGTGCAGAGATTTGACCTCCACACCGGGCAGCGCAACCATCACAACATGAGAGCCACCCAGCTCCCAAAGGGTTATTCGACGTCGTAAACGACTTCGACGATCACAGAAGCCGTGGTCGGGACCACTGCATCAGAGCCCGCGCCATCGGTGACGTAGAGCCGCAGCATGTCATCGGTGGCCAGCTCGACGGTATCGAGAGTGCCAGACGGCTTGGCCAGGCTCACAGCAGCCGTAAGAGCCGCGATGGTGGAGGTCGCGGCGGACAGGTCAACAACGGCATCGCCGTCCGCATTCACCTTTTTCAGGGTGAACTTGGCGTCAATGGTGCCCGTGCCGGTGAAGCGCAGGCGGCATTCTTCGGGAACCACACGGCAGCCGGGGATGGCCAGCGAGCCAAGGTCGAAGTAATGCTCAAGCAGGCCACCGATGCCAACGCACTCAAAGCGAGCGCGGCGGCGGGTGGCATGAAGAACGCCTTTGTTAGGCGAGAAGGTGCGGCCAGCGGCAGCAGCCAGGAGGGAAGTTTGATAAGTGGAAGCAGGCATGTCAGTAGAATTTAAAGATTGAATTTCTGTTCAGGATTCAGCGGGGGTTATGGAGTCGGATCGCAGGGGATTTGCAGAACCATCTCGTCAAACACCCGGAAGCAACCCCAGTCAGCGTATGCCGCCACCTGGATGGTGTGCCTGTCGGTGGGCAGGATGTCGATCTTGGTTTCGACGCCAGACATCGGCGCAGAACAGAATGCCTTTTTCGTGTAGGCCACACAGGTGCGGACACCCGTGGTTTCATCCTCATTCAGGCGGTTGCTGGTGATGACCTTGAAGCCCATGAGCTTGGCCTCACGGTTTCCACCTTCATACACTTCAAACCACTTAAGGACGATCTTGGCCCACGCGCTGTTTGAAGCAGCCTCTGCATCCAGAAGGAGCTGAGTCTTTTCGTCTGGCGAGATGCCAAGGATCAGCTCTTCGCGGTCCAGGTCAATCTCCTGTTGCTCGAAGTGTGTCTTAGCCTTCATGAGCTTCCAAACGGTGAGACCGGAATTGGCACCGAGGCCGACGCCAGGCTTCACGTAGTTCACCGGAATGATGTTCTCAGTCGGGAACGGCGAAGGCGTGACGTAGGGGTCTGCGCCGCCCAGGGATGGAGCCACGGCAGCAGCCAGGAACATGTCGTCGCGCATCCGGTTAAGGCCGCTCATCATGTCCTGGATGACGGAACCGGTCGGCACCGGGATGGTATCCAGCAGCTTCTGATCGGCGCGGTCGAACTTGATGGCCTCAGCCTCCAGCAGCTGCCAGAAACCAGAGCGGAAACCCGCCTCGAATTCACGGGCGTTGGTTTTGCCGAAACGGGCATTGTTGATGCGCCATTGGATCGTGTCGCGCATGCGCTTCACATACTGTTTGGCGGTCCATTGAGACTCCACGTTAGTGGTGTTGGCGAACTTGGCTTCATTCTGCTGAATGGCAGCCATGAACGTATCTTGAAACTGAATCCGGGTATGAGCCGGGATCTTGAAATTAGGGTCGAATGACATGAGAATCGGGATTGCCCGAGAGGGCGGTTCTGGATTCGCCGTGACATTCGGTAAGCCGATTGGGCCGAGCGTCTGCTGCGGTGCTTTGGCGGGGTAGGCTGCTTGGCAGGCCCCTGGCACGCAAAAAGGGAGAGGAATTACCCTCTCCCTTTGCAAGCGGATTTTCGGATTATTTTACACTGTCAGGAAAGCAGCACGTCAGCCAAAGCTTCACACGCCTTCCGTCGCAGCTCTGGATTTAGCATCCGCTCCCGATCCCCTGCGTGATCAATGAAACCCAGTTCGATCAGGAAGCAGGGTTGAAACTCCATGATGGCCAGCCGCGTATGCTGGCTAGAAGCCTCCGTCTTTATTCCACGGTCCCGGGTGCCCAGGGCGGTCACAACGGCATCGTTCAGCATCCTGGCCACCGGGGCTTGTGCTATGCCCCGGTAAAACGTTTCCGTCCCGTTCGCCACTCCGTTGGCAGCATTGCAATGCAGACTGATCATGATGTCTCCGCCGTATTGGCGGGCGATGGCTGCCCTCCGCCCCACTGGAGCCGGGTCTTTCGCATCCACCCGCGTGCGGATGACACGCTGACCAGCCGCCAGCAGCAGCCCGCGCAGCTCATTGCCCCAGTCCATCACAATCCCCGCCTCAGTCACGCCCGCTGCACAGGCCCCCGGATCATACACCCCGGATCGCCGGTTCCCCATCCCATGGCCACAGTCAACAATGATCGTTTTCATAATTAGTCAGGTTCCCCGGCTCCCGTCATTAGTGCCCATTCGCTGGGCATTAGTGGTTTCAAAACTTCCCCCTCACAGTCCCAGCAGCGACATCCCCCACCCCAGCCAGCCCGTTCCCTGGGCCTTCACCGGCTCAGGCTCCACCACCAGCACCCCCTTCGCATTCGTCACCAGCACCGGGCGGCGATACTCATCCAGCCAGGCCGATCCCGTCTCCACCCCCACCCCCTTCCACTGCCGCGCATCCAGTCCGCCGAACGTCTTCGTCCCGTCCGGCCGCGTCGCGCAGCACGGCATCAGCAGCAGGCACAGCCCGGCCAGCAGCAGCAGTGGCACATGCTTCGGGATCTTGTAGCTCCCGTTCACCACCCCGTCATCCCACCAGTCCAGAAACACATAGATCGCATTCTTCAGCGCCAGCACCACGATCAGTCCCAGCGGCACATACTTCAGCCAGCTCTCCGGCAGCACCCCGATGTCCGGCATCGTCAGCACCCCCCCCAGCCCCGTCAGGCACAGCAGGATCAATGTCAGGATCTCAACAAGTCGATTTTTCATAATATCAGTTTCTAACGTTTTTCTTTGTTTTCCGATGCGCCCGTGCGCGAAAGTCATTTTCCTGCCCGGTGCGCTGCCGCCGCATCCCGCCTCAGCTCGTCAATCGAGTTCCCCAGCCGGCTCAGCGTCAGCGTCATCTCCGCATCCACACGGGCGCGAGCTTCCAGGATGCTCATCAGCTGCCGTGTCTGCATCGCATGGTCATCATACACCCGCATCAGCGCCCACGAGCACGCCGCCGCCAGCAGGATTCCAGAGCCAAACCGGCCCACCGCCCAGATCAGCAGCCCGCGCCATTCCTTCGGCACCTCCACACTGGCAGGGGTGTCTTGCTTGGCAATGTTGTGGATTTGAGTCGTGCTCATTCTTCTGCACCTCCTTCGTTAGGCTTCACCCAGGAGCCGTCTAGCTTGCGCACCCACAGCTCCCCGGTCAGGATGTTGATCCAGAGCCGTGCACCAAGGCACTGACAGTCTGGTGTAGGGGCAGCCTCAGCAATCACTGAGCGGATATGTTGGACGTTAGGATCGTTCATAATATTTTAAAGCAGGCTGTTATCCACATAGGGTATCTCATTGATGATCGCCAAACGGACCGTGATGTCTCCAACAGCCACAGCCGTGATGGGTGGCACATCCACTCCACGGGCCAAAAGCACCGTCCCGTCTTCATTCACATCGGCCCCTCCCTCAATGCTGTTCACGACTTGGAAAGGACCGATCAACTCCACCGATCCAGCGCTACCGTAGGCTTCAGTCGCTGTGTCATACCCGCCTGTGAACTGGACCGAGGCCACCGTAAGTCCGGCACCACCCTTGATGATCACCTGTCCACCATTAGGGTTGCCATCAATCCCTGACACGATGACATGACCGATCTCCATAGCACCCTCGGCGGTGATGTGGAGATTCCGACCATAGTTGGTCAGCGTGCCCACCGTTGAATGATGGCCCCGGATGTAAATGGAAGCATTCGCATCGAAGTTCACGTTGCCAAATGATCCCACGCCCAGATCAAACCGCGTAAATCCCTCATTCACCGCCTTCTGCAACGTCAGAAACGGAGCCCCCGGACTCCCGTCCCCCGTCGTGTCATTCCCATCCGTGCGGACATAGGCCACATTCGGGTCCGTGATAGGGTCGCCCCCCCCACCACCACCGCCGCCACCGGAGCCGAATCCTGCAAATTTGGGATTGATCACAGTTCGACCTCCACGCTGCTAAGGGTTACCGGGGTGGCGCTTTCGTCAGCCCTCTTTACCAGGAGTTGATTGGCGTTGTTCAGTCCCCGAAATGTCCAAGCCGTATTGGCGGGCAACACAAAGGTGCCTTCATCCGTCGAATATTTGAAGGCCAGATCTTCGCCAGTGTTGTTCAGCACGTGGACGAAATGCGCCTGTGCGGAAGGCAATGCAGTGAAGCTCGTGCCATCTACGGCCGTGGTTACAGTGATGAATTTGGATGAGATCATATCAAGGGCAAAGGCGGGTTTTGAAGACGGCTGTGTTGTCCCGAATTTCGACCAGCTCACAAAGCGGAAGCAGAAGCCGCTGATAGTTCAGCCGGCAGAAGTCATGCAGGAGGATGACTCCTCCAGGAGAGAGAACGTGCAGGGCGGCCATCACACATTCCACGCGGCGACGGCCATCCACAAAGACGAGATCAAAAGGGCCTTCATCCAGCGCGAAGGTGGCATAGCTGGAATTTGCAATGTCCGCCCGCAGATGAACGAGCCTCACGCGCTCTCCAAGGCTCTGATTCGCTTTGGCGTAATAGCCTTCGTGGTGCTCAATGGAGAGCACCTGAGCGCCGGGCGCATGATCGAGCATGATCTCTGTGGAGAGTCCAGGGCCCCATTCCAGGATCCGCTTGGGCTTCACTTTTAGCAGCCAGTCTTCCAGCACCTTTTTGAAGCCGTGCATCAGATGTGCCCTCCTTTCTTCAAAGCGGTGAGCATGGCGTGCATGGATTGCTCCATGCTGCATGCGCGCTGTGCATCATGCTGAGCCTGTTCAGTCATGGCTTCCATGCTCTCAGCCTGGCAGGCGCGGAGCTGGGCAACCATGTCGCCGATGTCTGGCTCTGCCCACTGTCCGCCCTGGGGATAGCGGTATTCTTGCACTGACGTCTCAACGAGATGATATCCCACCCGCAACGAGTTCTCATTCGTCAGCCAGTCCATGGGGCCGCTGTAGGCTGTCGCTATGACAGGCACCCGGCGTAGCATCGCCTCCATGACATGGCGGCCGTAGCCTTCCGCCCGGTGGCAGTGCATCAGGCAATGCACTCCATCAAAGATGTCATCCACCTCAGGAGCAAAGGAGTCATCCAGGATGATGCGGCCGTCACACGCAATGGCTTCCTTCACCGCCGCTGTATTCTCCTGGCTGAGGTCGCGTGTTTTAAGCTTCATCCTGACATCCAGATCCTTCGGCCATGCCAGCTTGAAAGCCTGGATGCTTTTCAGGACATTCTTCCGGCTCATGTTGCTTTTGCCATCCCATGACAGCAGCACCGTAAACGGATCGTGAGGCGATGGCGGACGGCATGGCCGGGCAGGCGCGGGCAGGTAATAAGGCACCACATGCACCTTTTCAGGGGGCATCCCATTGGCCACGCACACGTCGCGGCAGAAGGATGTCGGCACCCAAACCTGATCTGCATTTGCGGCAGCCTCCAGCGAGCGATCAGGCAACACGGTGGACTCCAAAACCAGGCACCACACATTGAAGCCCGGCATCGGCGTGAAGGCGTCCAGACTCCCATGTGATAGAGGCCGTGCTGCCCAGACATTCAGCTTGCAGTCACGGCGTGCAGACTCCTCAACCGTGGAGTCCATGAGATCTGGATAAATGCGCCTGAGGACATCGGCGTAGGCATGGCGGGATAGAGTGATGCCGCTCAGCCGGTTCTTGATGAGTCCAATGATTTGGGCTTCCCCACTGACCTTTGTCGGAGGGGCAGGAGATTCGGACTGGAGGGTTCCGCGTCGCATATTATAATTTCGTGAGAGACACCCCAAGGCCCTGCCAGTGCGTGTCATATTCGCCAAGCGCCTGGACAGTCAGAATGATCTTCACCTCGGCATACAATGGCAGCGCCCCATCAATCCATTCCGAGGCCCAGGTGGCCTTAGGGGCAAGGAATACCCGGCCCGCTGAGCTTTTTTGCGGATCAAAAAGATTCACACCGTCTATGGTCACTTGGATGCCGAGCGGCAGCGTGCCTGGAGTCGGGGAATCAAAAACAATATGGTCCCATGTGACCTCCAAAGGGAGGCTGAAAACATAGCGGGTGGATGAGGTCAGGACCTCAGTCGGTCCCCAGACCTCCTGGCGAAAGATGAAGGCGGAACCTCCCGCCGGGCCTGTATTGCCCTTGTCGCCTTTGTCGCCCTTATCTCCTTTGTCCCCTTTGGGTCCTGGATTCGTTGCCACCCAGTCACCGACAGTAGCCGATCCTGAGCGCCAGATGGAAGAGTCGTTGAGCTGGATACCGATCTGGCCGGCACGTCGCGCTTTGATGGTGGCCCTCTCCGTGGCGTCTGCCCATGCGTAGGTGTCGCGGAAACTGCCGTCCCCGTCGCCAGCGAAAAAGATGCCGTTGCCGTCAATGGCCCGTGCAACCTGCTGCAATCCCATGGCCAGCAGGTCAAGGGCCGCTTCGTGCTGATCAGGCCGGAATGTGCCGCCGAGAGGGTAAACAAACGGCTGCGCGAGGGGCACATGACGATACACCACCACCTGCACATCTGCAGTATATGCCTCATCCGTGGTGATGTAGTCAGCCCAGACGGTGTATTCCCCCTCCTCCAGATCTGTCAGAGTGTTATCATCAAGTAGGCCAACCCGGATATGTGCCTTGTCCAGAAACGGGAACGGGATGGGGTAGCCGGTGGATGTAGATCCGTTCCCGCTGTAAACCACCATCGAAAGCTCGTTATCAACCGCCATGGAGAAGGTAGAGGAATCACTTTGGGCAGTGTCAAGGCACAAAAAAGCCCTCTCCGTTTCCAGAGAGGGCTGATTGTTTGCGGTTAGGCTGACGCCTGCTTGTAGGCGGCATTCACGCGGTCAACCGTCTCTTTATCACCTGCCCAATACTTGGCATTCAGAGGGTTGTCCTTGTTCGTCATGATGTCCTTGGCTGCCGCCAGGTCCATCGCGACAACAGTGCCGCCAGGGCCGCCGCCGCCCTTGTCTTCTCCCGTGGCCTTTGCCGCCCATGCGAAGGCTTCCAGGGCATCCACGCCCCAGAAGTTGGGGGACTGCGGATCAAAGGCGCCTTCTTTGATCTGGGCCTTGAGAGTGTCAGGCACGCCCTTTGCCGTCTCCAGTGACTTGGCCGCTGCCACCGTCTTGTCAATGTCAGCACCGAACCGCTTCGACATCTCCGCCTTTTCAGCTTCCATGACCTTGGCGGCATTGGCCCGCATCTCCGCAACGCTGCCGCCGGTGAGCTCCATCTGGAACTCTGCGAGCTTTGCGGCCTGAGTCTTGGTAAGACCCAGCTCTTTCGCCTTCGCGGCAAACGCAGCCCCGGCCTTGTCATCCCAGGCAACGCCATCAGGCAGCTTCTCAGGAGCCTTGATGCCGTATTCGGTCGGATCATCAGGCACACCGATGGCCTTGTGATAAGCCTGCCAGTCTTCCGGCGTGGCGTTCTCGCCCGGCAGCTTGACCATGCCTTCCGTCTTCTGGCGGGCGGCTGTCATGGAGTCCGTGAGCATTTTGTTCACGTCGCCAAAAGTCTTGGCACTGGCCAGCGGGCCGTTGTAGTCAGCGCCGAAAGCCTTCTGATGCCAGCCTTCAGCAAAGGAACCATCGGGTTGGAGAGCGCCTTCAAATGACGGCGTGAATGTGGGAGCGCCACCGCCCCCGCCACCGGCTCCAGCTTCTTCAAAGAGTGTGATAAATGGTTTCATGGTGATGTGATGATGCGTTGCAGGTGCGGGTGGTTACTTCTGGCGGTTCTTCCACGCGAGCCAGGCAGGATCCTTGCGGCCCATGGAAGGGTGCTGCTTGGGCTCTGGATCGGTGACAGGGTTGGCGGGCGCAGGAGGCGGAGTTGCCGCCGGTGCGGTTGAGGGAGTCTTGGCGGCGGGCACTTCTGCCTGTGGATTCTCCGGCAGGATGTCGAACGTCAGCTCACGTCCAGCGGCCTCCTTGATGATCTTGAATGCCTTGGGGCCGGGGTGCTTACCGAGGATGCACACGTCGCCTTTGATGGTGCCGATTTCTTCGCCGTCTTTGATGACGACGCCTTCAGGATTGATGGTGATGTTCATGGTGATGTTATCGTGGGTTCTCTGTTTGCGAGAGTGGTTTGGTCCTTTGCGGCATAGCGCCACATCAGCGCCACGACCTCCGCACGGCCGTGTTGATGGTCTGTCATCCCTGGGACATGGGCGAGAGGATGGGCAACGGTGCAGAGCGTGGCCAGCAGCCGAGCGCCTGCGATGGAGCCAAAGCATTCCTGGCAGTCGGCAGCGAATGCCTTCCTCGCCTCTTCATTCGGGCAGATGATGGATTCCAGAGGGATCATGCAGCGCGTTTGATTACCTCCTCAACCAGAGGCTTAGACTTCATGGACTCCATCATCATTTCCTTCTGCTCTGCGGCCTGTGCAGCCTGAGCGCGGGCTTCCTGGATGGCTTGGACGGATTCCTCAGAGCGCAGGTAATCAGCCGGCAGTCCCTCGCCCCTGGTGAGGTCACGGAAGGCGCGGACGGAGTCGAAGTGATCGAATGTTGCGCTCCCGGTCTGCTCCGCCTGTGCCACCATGGAGAACAGTTCAAAGATTCGGGCCGTGCCGCTCATCTTCGCCTGCTGCATGGCCAGGCTCATGCGGTTATTCTGGACGGCACGCGGGAAAAGGAGAGTCGGCTGTCCAAGGGAGTTCATCACGAAAGCCTCACGCGGCGGACGCGGCAGACGGCCAGAGCGATAGAGCAGCATGAACACGCGCTCCAGAATGGGATTGATGAACTCGGTAGTCAGGGAGGTGAACGCCGGAGAGAACCGGGCCAGCTTCTCAGCCTCCAGTGCCCGGACATGCGGAATGTTGATGTCCTTGATGTTGTTCGAGAAGATTTCAAACAGGGTCCGATGGAAGGCTTCATTGATGGCCTTCTCTTTGCGCTCGATCAGGTTCACGCCGATGTCGAAGCGCCCGCCGGTCATCCACTCCTTGGGGAAGCTTGACTGGTCAAGGCCGCCCATCGTGATCCCGCCTGCCCGCAGGTCTGGCACGCCCTGGTATCCCTGGGGAAGGATGAGCCGCGGATTCACCGTGACCTCTGCGAGCGTGGCCATGAGCATTTCCAGGTAGTTCACGCCTCGGATCTCTGCCAGGGCCTGCATGGCCGGGCTGACACCATAGGCGCTGGCCTCAGACCACCGGAGATAACGCGTCGTGAACGATGGCAGTTCCTCGTAGCCGGATTCCTTCACCTTCAATTTGCTGTCAATGTGCACCCACACGGAAGCCCAGGGCATGCCCATAGGACCGCCATCCGGGGACTGATCTTTGACCGGGCGCGGATAGATGACGTGCAGAAAGCGGAACTTCTCGTTTGGCCTGTTCGCCGCCATGGCATTGGTCACAGCCGGAGGCACCTGGGGGAACTCCTCAACGGCCTGTGATGCCGTGCGCTCGATCTCGCGGAAGACGGTATCAACGTAGCCCTCTGCATTCTCACCGATGACGAACGTCCCCACATCCCAGGCCCGGAAGTTCAGGGGATTGCGAATTCCAGTCTCAGCCCACAGGGAAGCCGTGCCGAATGTGGAGCGGTCCAGAAGCACCTCATGAGCGCGGGTGTAGAAGTTGCTCGAAAAGAGCATCGTGAGCGCAATCTCCGTGCAGCTCTGCAGCCAGTTTTCCAGCGCATCATTGCCCTCTTGCTCGGGAGCTGGTTTCCACACGAACCACCGGCCCTCGCTTGGCATGATCCACGTCATGCAGCCAGCAGCCAGGACATTGTTCGCCTCGACCGCCACGGAGTTCAGCAGCCGCGTCTCAGGCTGATACCCTGTGTCATGCGTGGTGGACTGCGATGTCGAGTTCAGCAGGCCGGTCAGCTTGCGCGTGAGGCACATCTTGCCGCACTCCCGCCAAAGGTTTTGAAAGCCGCTCGCGTCTGCGCGGTAGCGTTCATTCAGAGAGATGAGGCCTTGGGGAGTGGTGTCCATAGAGGATCAGCCGAGAGTTGCAATGCCGCCGAGTGCGGGGCGGACCGCCTGTGACTGGGCGATCTGAGTCGCAGCCGTGCCGAAGCGCATCTTCTGCCGCTTCCGCTGATCCCGGCCAGCTTCCACGGTGTCAATGTTGGTGGACTGTGGAGCCGATGCCGGGGTGTAGTCGGCACTCTTGATGTTCGCCGCCTGCCGCATCTGCTCGCGTGCCAGGGTCATGTTCTCGCGATGCGCCTGGATGGAGGCGAGCCGGGCTTTCTTTGCCTCAGCAGCAGCGGCATCGCCACCGCCACCGCCGAAGTTCAGCGGAGGCTTCCGGTTATAGACATCGCCGAACGTCGCGGGCGATTGAGGAGCGAAATCGGTCATAACTCCAGAACCGGGGGGAATTACGCCTTGCGAATGCAACCCATTTTTTTGCAGGCAGCAGAGGGAAGTAGGATTCAGCCTTTTGCAGGTCACCGGCCAGGCACCAGATGAAGAGTGTGTCCCCGGCAGGATCCGCGTCAGTCGGATCACAGCGGCGGGATTCAGGCCAGTGGTGATGGATGACCCGGGCGAGAAAGAAAAAGTCTTGCGTATTGACCACGTAGCCGGAGAGCATGTGAGCGCAGACTGCAAAGTCCAGGTCCTGGCCTTGACCGGCGGCGAGGCGTTCAGCTTGGGCGTAAGGTGTCATCCTCTCATTCCCATGATTGCCCTGATCTGCTGGCCTTGCTGCCCGTGAATGGAGCTGCTGACAGCCATTGCGCCCGCTGATGAAGCAGCTGTGATCATCCCCAGCTTATCAGCCTCGGCGTAAGTTCGCATGGCATCCGCAGTGTGAGAGCAGATGTCACCATGGGGCTGGTTCTTCAACACGCCCGTGCTCGATGCCTTGGCTATCCTGTAGCCTTCCAGCCGTGCCACTCCTGACGGTTGCTCAATCTCTCCGACCTTCACCGGCACATCGCAGCGTGAGTGCATCCAGAAGCGGTTGATGCGCTTCCTCACCTCGCTGATGCCCACCCACACGTCAGGGATGCGCGGCACCACGTGGACAGCGTGGGCAGGAATGCCGGCCGAGATGATCTGTGTGCGGAAGCTCAGGCCTGAGCCCTTGTCGCGGATGTCGGCGTCATGGGGGATGAACATGCCGGAAATGGGGCCGAACCGCAGCGCCCACTCCCGTTGGATGGTGGCCAAGTAGTCAGCGCCAAGGCCTTCCCCTGCCGTCCAGTCCAGGATGTTGATGTCCCTGGCCGTAGGCTGAATGAGCCAGCCAGCCGTGTTCGGTCCGCAGCCCAGGTCCCAAAAGCTGAAGATCGGCAGCCCGGCCTCTGGTTCAAAGTCTCTCACCCGGCCCTGCATGCGCAGCTTGGCCATCTCAGGATAGATGGCACCCTGAACCATGGCCTTGTCACACTCGCCTATCCATGACGGGTATTCCGCGAGCATGCTGTCTCCCTGCTCTCGCTGCTTGAGCTGATACCATGCCTGCTGTGCCGGAGTCGCCTTGATGCCGTGATCCCGTTCCAGCTCTTGGAAATACTGGATGACATCGCCATCCGTGGGCACCTGGCCAGGGAGGCTGTAATCTGGATGCCCGAGCCAGGAAAAGAACTGGAGTCTCCAGCTTGCGACGGTAAGAGGCTTCCCTGCCCCTTCTTTGGCCAGCTTGAACAGCCTGGCACATGCGCCGGTCTGGCCAGCTCGCATGGTGGTCTCTACGTCCAGGATGTCCTGGGGCAGCACAGAGTTGATACTGCCCTGCATGATCTCGTTGCCCTTGGCTTCGCTGGCATCACAGATGGGGCCAAGCTCGGAGATGTGGAGCCGTTGAGGCGTGCGGCCTGTGAAGGATGTCCCGGCCTGAAAGTTGCTGCCGTTGCTCCATTCAAGCTCGCCGTCGTTGTTGCGCACCAGGGGATTGGCGGCGTGGATGAGCTTCCAGAGCGCGGCGATGTCTGGATCTGGATGCTCTGGCCCCTTCTCCCAGGCAAGGCGAAAGATGGCCAGCTTTTCCTCAGCGTCAGCTGCCGATCGGTCAATGATGGCGGCCTTGAAGTTCGGCGTGAACACGCACTCATCCCCGTTTTCCAAGACAATCTCCGTGGAGAGCCCCAGCTTTCGCGCCTTGGGAACAAAGTTGCGATTATGCCGGTTCTCCCGAAAGGAAAGCTGCTCAGGCCGGGCGATGAATGGCTTCACCTGGCCCTCTGCCAGGATCTGATACAGATTCTCCAAACGCCAGGCGCGGTCTGCCAGTTTGGCGATGAGGTCAGGATTCGGTGCGTCCATGGGTCACGTGTTGGATGCGGGCGAGAGCAGCGGCCAGTTCGCCCATCTTTTCAGCCTGCTTGTCTGCCGCCCGGTCCTGTGCCAGCTCACCGGCGAGCTTGGCGTCCAGCTCAATGCATGCGCGTTTGTCTGGCAGCGTCAGCATTCTCCGGCCGTGCTTGTCGTATTTCACGCCGTTGATGAGGTCGGCATCCTTTGTTTCGTCTATCGCTGCACCCTTCATCCTCACGACCCGAGCCAGGAACATGCGCTTCTCCAGCATGGTGAGCACTGCATCATTGGCAATCTCCTTGGCTTTCACTGTCACCTGAGAGTGAAGCCATGCAATCCTGATAGATACCTGAGAATCACGAGCAAGCTTCGGCCCTGTGGTTTCTGCGGTGGACTGAGAGCATTTGGAGCTGATTGCCTGCTTGTAAGCCTCTGCGGCAGATGTCTCTCCCTGTGATACCAGCAGAGCAAACCGCTCATGCTTGGGATTGCTGAGCGGCTGACTTCCCGGCGCGTTGCTATCAGGTGGACTATCAGGCACACCTCAACCCGGCGGATTAACAGGGAGAATGTCAAGGGGCACATCTTTGGCATGCCGGCGGCTGCATCAGTTTGTTTGCCTGGTATTTGCCAAATGAGGTGAACTGGCAATGATGGCCTCCCCATTGTTCATAATCTTGGCGAACATCTTTTGATATTCCCAGGTTGCGGAAATGACAAGAATCTGGAAAGCGCAAAAATGGAATTCTCTCTCATCCTGATCCGTCACGTGCACATACTGACGGAGGTAGTCGGAAATGGCTGAATCGGCTTCCTGTAGCAAATGTAACTCTGCTTTAAAAGCTGGAAAATGCAGGCCTAACAGTATCTCGGGGACGGCTAGAGCTGTTGATCGAGATACAACATATGAGTTGTTCCAGCTGATTTCAATTTGCTCATCGCCCACAGCGGCTTCGCTCAAGCATATCTCAATATACCTTCGTAGACCAATCATGACGGTCTCCAATTTTTCTCGCAGCATACCCCTGACCTCGTGAATCTTCTGCTGTTCGGCCAACAGCCTCTGGGCGTTCAATTGCTCTGATTGACTGTGCAAAGTCCAGATCGCAAATCCCATGGTTACCATGCTGGCAATTGAATTAAAAAATCCAAACATGTCGCCGAACTGTCCAGCGAGCGCCAACGACTCAGGTTTGACTACAATGGTGACCAGTCCGATGCCCAGGATTACCAGCCAAACAATGAAGGCAATCATAACGACACCTTTGATTTTTTCTAAAGTCCAGGATCTCATAGTTGCAAATAGGCCGTGTGGCAATGCCACCGAGCGGCCAGTTAGCACCGATCATTCCCAAAGCAATTATTTTGCTCCCCGGTTCATGCACACCTTGCAGGGCTTCGTGAATTCATTCGGCATCCACATTCCACCGAGGGGGACCTTCGCACCACATAGCGCAATTCCTGATGGAGGCACCAGATGGGCAGAGTCATGGTTTAGAGACCGCATCCACAGAGGCTTGGACGTCTCTGGCGTGACAGGAGGTGTGACAGTTCGAGCGATTTTCCAGCGACCTCTTTCAGCCCATTTACGCACGGTGGCAGGCTTGATCCCGTGGCGCTGTGCTGCCTCTGATGCTGTCACACCAGATGTCACAAGACGGCGGCATTTTTCGCGTGTGGTCATAATTCTGAGTCCTTTGATTGTCCGATAACTGCACATTCCTGGATCATGGCGGGCATGTCATCTATCCAGATGTCCACCTTGTATCCCGCCTTTAGCGCGGCCTTTTCCTTCATAGCCCCGCCGGTATAGATGATTGGCATGGTGTGCGGCAGTTGGTAGCGCTCCATGTCTTCGCTTCTGCCACTTCTGCCGGTCACCATGATAAGCCTGTGTCCGCTATGCGTGCACGCAGCAGCAAACAGCCTCCACAGGCCAGGGTCAGCCGTCCATGTCCCGTCAAAGTCGATTGCGATGGTCATTCGGACTCCTTTCCCTTGATCATCCAGCCCCAGGAATAGCGGAGCGATGTCCACTCATAGCCCAGTCGCTTGGCCATTGTGGCACCGGCCAGCCCTGCGCCCTGCTGGGTCCTGAATCGTCTGCCAGGCCAGATGATGTCTGCAAGGCTGGCACCGTAGTAGGGGCCGGGTCCATTGGCTGCGGCGTATGCCTCCAGCCGTTGCTTTGCCTCAGCTAGGGTGACTGGCGGATAGGTAGGATCATAGGTATCTGGTCGTCTCATATGCGTATTGTCAAAATTCACCCCCAGAAGTCCGGCACATCGGCAGGGATCTCGATGCACGTTGATCCGTCACGCTTGAGCCTGGAGGCAATGCGGCCGTCCATAGCGGTTTCAATCTCCCCCCGGTAAAGGTTGGCGCAGAGCATCGTCCATTTGCCGGAGCGGAGCTGGAGCAGTTCCTTGATGCGGCTGGTGATGACGCCGCCTGCGCCTTTGTCCATGAGCGCACCGGAGCCGATGTCCTCGATGTAGATGACATCATAGCGGGCGTAGTCCTTCGGGGCCTTCCAGTCGCTCAGATCCTCAGCCGGTATGATGTGGGCCATTTGTGGGCCGCGCCAGCCGGTGGATGTCTTGATGCTCCATGCTCCCCGGCTGTGGGCTGCACGAAGGGCTGACATGGCCTGCTTGAGGATGTGGGTCTTACCGACTCCAGAGGGGCCAAGCAGTGACAGCCAGCGAGGCGGTTCCTTGCGGATGATGGCAGAGACGAATTCCTGCACGCGGGGCAAAATGGGGCGGAGTGCGTTGTGGTAGGGATCGTAGTTCCAGTTCAGCCGGGCAATCTCTGGATGGATGTCAGGAGTAGCGTCCGGGTTTATTGGCCGTGTCGCTTCTGCCAGGTGGGCGGTTATGTGGGTAGGATGCATGTCGTGTTGTGGGTGATGTGTGTTTTCCGTCCTGGACCCAGCGCCCGTGGCAGGTGCGAAGGGCGGCTTTCCAGTCCTTCATGGGCTGGTTGCCGACCTTCCAGCCCTTGGAGGCGTAGAAGTTCCAGGCGTTCTCGGATTCCAGCGCGGGGAGCGGTGGGGCGAGGGTGCTTCCGTAGGCCTTCCAGTCCTCGATTGGCGGCGGGGTGAAACGCTTTGCTGGCTTCTCTGGCTCGGTCTGGAGGCTGAAATCTGGCTCCTTACGCGCAGGTGCGGGAGAGAGCGTGGGTGGGGGCGTAGGGGGGAGAGGTGTGGAGAGGGGGGAAGAGGGGGAGGGTTCAGCGTCACATGTGACGTTTTGTGACGTTTTGTGATGGTCTGTGACGCTTTGCGATGCTTTGCGCTGCCTATAGGAAGCTGTGCGCCTGGCTCCAGGGGACCTCGTATCTTCTCCGGCTCGGGCCTCAATGCTGCCATCAGGCAACAGGCGGACGACCAGCCCTTGAGAGGCGAGCAGCGCGATGTTGGCAACGGTTTCTGGAGACAGGTTGATCATGGTCTAAAGTCCAGGTCATTTTGAAGTTCGTCATGCCGCCCAATACCGCCCATTATGCAGACAGGACTGGCGGGCAGGGCGGTCATGTCTTAGTTAAAATTTGGCTGCGCTGGCCTTGTGGCCGTCGTTGAGGGTGGCGATGTTGCGCATCTTCCGGCGCAGTCCGGCCACCATCCTTTCAGAGATGGACCCGGCGACGTGCGGGATGTATTGGCGGCTGAGTGACTTGCCGCCTACCCGGTCCACGCGGCCTGTGGCCTGCTCGAACTTCACAACGTGGTCGGTCGGAAAAATGTAGGAGACACGGGGCCGCTCCCCGTGGATGTCGTGAAGTGAAACGGACGCTCCCCCGGCGGCGATGTTGCTCACCAGCACATGCTGCCGGTTGGCCTGGAATTCCTTTTCCCAATACTGCCGGCGTGCCAGCGGTTGCCCGCCGTAGAAGCCCGCTGAGGTGTTGAGCATCCTGGCCAGCGTTATGCGCGTCTCATTGAAGTTCATGAACACTGCCACGCTGTTCCCGTCCTGGACGTCTGCGCGGATGCGCTCCCCGATGTGTGGCACCAACACCCTTTCGGATTCCTTCCAGATCTTCATGCGCAGGTTGCGCTCCTTCACCTTTATTTGCGCAGCGGCCATGCCTTGGGCTGCCAGCCGGTCCAGCATTTCATTGGCCTCTTTCCACTGCTCTTCGATGCGCAGAGCCTCAGGGATGCGGAAGGGCAGCGTCTCGATGATGGTTTCCGGGCATTCCTCTCCCAGGTCCTGCTTGCGCACCCGTGCGCCCCGGCTTGGGAAAAGCCGCGAGTGGATCCGCGCCAGATGATGCGCCTTGCCGTCCCACTTCCAGGACTGCCGGGCTTTGATGCATCCATGATTGGCCAGGAACCTCTCCCAATCCTCGCTGCCGGCATGCAGGCCAGTCACCCGGCCTACGAACCGCATTTCCAGCACGGACACGGCCACCGTAGCGCTGGCCATGATGATAGGGATGCCTTGGCGGATGGCAGCAGAGCAGCAGCGAACAGTTAGAGTGTCCTCATGCCGGAGAGCCTGGGCCTCATCGAAGATGATGATGATCTTGTCAGGGTGCTTCCAGGTGAACTTGCCCTCTATCTCCTGGGCAATGTGTGGACGAAAGCCGCCGCGCACCGCCTCATACGTCGAGATGAAAAGAGGAGTGATGCCGAAATGGTCACAGGCACGTTGCCAGCCAGCGATGCCCACCGTAGGGCAGAGAATGACAACCTCCCGCCCGGTGGCGATGGCGGCGGCAAGGTCCATGTATGTCTTGCCGGTGCCCATGTCGGAGGCATCAAAGGCCCCTGGGTATCCCCACTCCTGCCGGCCGTGGGTCAATGCCCGGTAAAGCTGGCGGGCTGGGTCAATCTGGTAACCGCGCAGTTTGTCAGCCAGGCCGAAAGGCAGCTCTGGCAAAATGTAGGTAGGGACGGAAGCGGCGAGCTGAAGCTCTGCCTGTGGCGACACCAGCTCATCAAGGCGTTCCTGACCGAGCTTTGTCAGAGTCAATGACTTGTCGGGCTGAAAGAGCAGCCATTGGGAAAGCATCCACGCGCCGTTGAGCTGGCGGATGGAATACCCGCGCTCCAACCATTTCCTGCGGGACTGCCGCCAGGACGCCCGGAAGGCATGGTCTGCATGGAGCGGAATCTTGACCTCACGGAACATGCACGTGCCGTCCCGGGTCAGCTTCTGATAAAGCTGAGGGAGAGGCATGCCCCGGATGGGGACAGGCAAGCCTGGGTCTGTGACTCGAAGGAGTGAGCTCATGGCGGGGATCAATCCCGCCGCATCACGGTAATGCGGCGGGAGATGACGGTTCAGGCGTTTTCCTGGGTTTCGGTGTCCATCGGCAGGGCCATCTGCCGCTCTTCGTTTGTGATCTCGCGGATCTCGACGACCTCGCCGGTGTCATCGCGAACCAGCGACTTCTTCTCTGGATGGAAGATCATTTCTCCGGTGGCCTGGTCACGGCCGGCAGTCTCATAGATCCATGAGCACTGCACGTCCTTCTCCTGCCAGCCGGAGGTGATGTAATTGCCGATGCGGCGGGCGCGTGCCCCCTTCTCTTCGATGCGGGCTTTGTAGTTGGAAGCGCTGGACTTCTTCTCTTCCTCCAGGCTGTCAATTTCCTGGTGGAGTTCCGCCTGCTCTTTCCCGTAAATCTGCGTCTCCTTTTCGGAGAGGTCACAGCGGAGAATGCGGTGTTCCTGAGACTCTGGCCAAGAAGGCTTTGGGGCTTCCTGAGTGTTTTCTTCCTCCAAAAGGAGGGGGGTGGATTTGGCTTTAGGCATGGTGATGTTATTGTGTTTGTTGCAGGCTGAGGATGTGCACGCGGACCCCGGCAGCCTGACCCGGCGAGGCGTAAATTTTTGTGATGGTGCCTGATGCGGCGAGTGCGTCGTCTTTGAGCACTTGCATGTCTTTCAGTGCGTCCATGAGAGCCTTGTCCAGGTTGTCCCGGTCCGGCTTGGAGCTGTGATATACCGGGGCATCCAAACGCAAGGTCTGCGCCTTTCCCCGGTAGTGGGCATTGGGCCGAGGAAAGATGAAGGTCGCATCCACACGGACAGGACCCGCAAAAATAGGGAACACTGGGTTTATCAGAGCATCCTTGGCCGCGCTCTTGATGGATGTTTTCCAATCGTTGGCCGTGCCCGGATCATAGACCCCTGCATGGTTGCCGCGACGAACGGCTTTGACGCGGGGCTGGCCTTTCGGCAGGCCTTGGGCGAAGAATTCTAAAGTGTTCATACTCCACACATCCCTTCACATTCATTGCCCCAGAGAACGCCCTGGCCGTTGTCCACGTCCGTTGAGAGATCTACTTGATCGAGAGGCACCCGCTGAGGGTGCAGATAGACGCCAAACATCTTTTTCCAGACTGTGGCCCCCTTTGCCTGCTGATAGTCTCTTTCGAATTGGACCGCCCGTTGAAACTCATCAGGTTCATGGTCACGAAGTCTCCGCCACTCTCCATTTGAGTGATAGGGGCAGAAGACACATGCGGAGCGGGGAGGAACGGGAAATCCGTTCTTTTCCATCCAGCGCAAGCAGTCGTGCCGCTTCATCCCCCGATCAATAAGGGGCCACAGATTTGTAGCATACTTCACTCTCGACGGCTTCATTCGGTGCGCCTCGTCCAGGGAAATGCCGATCCATTGATTTATGTGCTTCTCTCCCGCTTCCTTCATCAGTTGACGCGCCTTGCGCATGATGGGGGCAATCTTAAAATCAGCCGTGCATTGACGGGGTCCATGGCCATGCGAGCCATCACTGTTGATGGAATAGTGGGGGACACCGCTGGGCACCCAGTGGCCCGTCTTGTCTTTGCGTTCACGGATGCGAAGAGCATCTTCAATCAAGCCATTCCCCTGGGTGACTCGGATTACGGGAAACGGCAGCTGAGTTTCCAGCCAATCGAGCCATTGATATACACTCGCCGGTTCAGCCAGAGTATCGGCAAAGATCGCCGCAGCGGGCATGGGTGTGATCTCGCCGCGCGCAGCCATAAGGGCCAATGTTGACGATTGAACGCCAGCTCCGAGGGACAGTAGAGTTAATTTGTTCATGTGCGTAAATGGTGGTTGGTGTCAATCTGCGAGGACATACCGCCCTCCTTTTTCCCCGGCCTCTTGCTCGAAAGCCGGGAAGCATCGGCGGATGCTGGCGAAGTCCGTTGGCTTGCCCGCCTCGATGTATTCCCGTGCGCAAGACACGAACATGTCCACGCGGCTGAGGCCCTGAGGGATGCCCAGGTATTGCCGGGCCTTGTCCACTCCGTTGTGGATGCCTGGCACCAGCGGCAGGTCTGCCACCCGGACCATGGGCGGACGCGGCTGCTTTTTGTCATCCGCCTTTGACATGATGACGAAGGAAAACTTCGTTACCTCCACCTGCATGCGGTGGCGGGCCAAAAGCGTCTCATGGCAGTGGGCATACCAGACCGCCTGAATGAAGTAGCCGTATTGCCAGCAATCGCGGCTGAATTCCATGGGATGGCGGCTGCTCGTCTTCACGTCACCGAGGCGACGGCCACCACGCGGGAGGATGTCCAGGCGCCATTTGATCCAGCACCCCCATTCCTCATGCCAAAGGATGCCGGACACTTCGAACTGAGCCCCTTCCAGTTCCTGCATGGCATCAGGATTGGCCAGCAGAGCGTCCCGCAGGTCCCGGCATTCCTCCATGTGACTGCGCAGAGAATCCTCGGTCACAATGATTTTCCCAGGGTTCTCTTTCTTCGCCAGCTCCCAGGCTGCAGCAGCCTTCTTTGTGTCCGTGCCATAAGGCGCACCGGTCTTTTTATTGATGGGAATGTCAGCCAGGGCGAACCGGTCCGACCATGACACCTCAGGCTCCAAGGTCACCATGTGCACCAGGGTTCCCAAGGTCAAAGCATCGGTATCCTTGTGAGGCGCGGTGAGCTGGGCAAACATCTCTGCCGGCGTGCGTCTCTTGAGCAGGGAGGCGTTCACTGCCGGAAAGGCATGGTATTCCTCCGCACTCATGCGGCGGTATCCCCACAGGCCAGGAATAGGCGTTCCTGGAATGGCCAGGGTGGAATCTGTGAATCCTTCCCAGTTCATTTCTTGGCAGGCTTGAGGGTTTGACTCAGGTTGCGGAGCTGGTCCCCGGTGAGCTCATCGGCTGTGGCTGGCAGCAGCTGCGGATGCGGATACGAGTTCCGCACCTGCTCATAGGTGGTAAGGTGGCGCTCCATTGCGAAGCCTGACACCCGTTCAGCCAGCCAGGCTTTCAGGCCGATGTGCTCAGAATCCTGGAAGCACATCTTTCCAAGGCTGACCTCGGAATGATCGCCAAGCATCTGCGAGCCGTCGCCGTTTGGATCAGCGAGATTGCTCCATGTCCCCTGGGTTTCCTCATGGCCAATGCCAAGGGCAGGCGCATAACAGAAGTCACCGAACTGCGCGCCGGACTTCGGCTGCATGGCAGGTGAGGTTTCAGCGCCACTCATCCCCAGGCGCTGTGCATCGTCATCATCGCCCGTGATGATGTGGAAGAATGACACCAGCGCATACCGGCGTGCATAGGTCTGTGCCATGCCCTGCCGCTGGGAAAGGTTGACTCCCCGATTGCCCTCTGGAAAACAGAACTCGAAGGCGAATGACCGCAGCTCATCAGCCGTGGAAATCTCCATCGTGAGAGTCTGGACCCAGGCGGCCTCTTCCCGGCGGCAGGAACCGATCAGGAACCCCACTGATAGGCATTGTTCATCAAGAGCAGGCCGAAGAATGGCCCACACGTCAGCATAGGAAGCGTAATCGCTGTTGATGCCCGTGTTACGGGCCGTCTTGACAGCGACCAAGCCCTTGGCTCGGACGGCTGCGATGGCAGAAAGGAGGGTGATTTTTGACATAAATGGTTACTTTGAAGCTGGCTTTTCGTAGATGAACATGCCGTCTTTGAAGAGGCGGCAGAGGATGTGCCCGCTAAGATTAATCATGAAGGCGGCAGGCCTTGGCTTTGGGGAGAAGCGGGCATCGGGACAGTGGACGCTCCGCTTGTTTTGGGCGGCTTCCGCGAGCTGCTCCAGGGTGGTGATGCGAGGACTCATCTGGTTAGGCCTCCCGCATTTCGGGCGCGTCTTCGATCAGCTCGCGAAGAGTGATCTTGTGAGCCTTCATAAAGGCCTCCGCGATCTCAGCGGCGATGGGCGACTCCTGGCCCATGATCGTGTATTTGAGAGCGTCGTAGTTGTCGCAATCCTCGTCGTGGCTGTAATGGACCTCCAGCGGGCCATAGGCAGCGATCCTGCGCAGGTGGCGCGGATACTCTGGCTCACGGACGGCGGAAACGATGCGCGGGGCAGGCATGAAGTAGCTCATATTTGAGAATGGTTTGTGATGCTTTACGATGCGCCGAAGATCATAAAGATCAGGGCGATGGCGCAGGCGGCGAGGAGGAAGCCCGCGAAAATGTCCTGCGGGTCAAGGCCGGGCGGCTTCTTTGGCCAGCGATAGGCTCGGTAGTTCTGGAACCATTGGAGGCGGTTGTCGGTGGTGTGGGCGCGTTTCATGGAGTAAATGCGGTTGCTCATTTGGACTTGGCTTTCTTCTTGGCGTCTTTAGTGGAGAGATGCTTCTGGCAGCGGGCAATTTCCTGCTCCAGATCCTCGGCAGTCATGGCCTCATTGATGGCCCGGCCATTGATCCATCGCAGGAGGGGCGCGAAGAACACTTTCCTGACCGGCTTCCTGGCGGTGTTGATGGGCACCACGGGCAGGCCGTCTTCTTCGATCAGAGCAGGGATGGCCGATTCATCTTTGCCCAGGAGAGCAGCGACAACGCGGAGGGGAATAGGGCCAGCGATCATGGGTTCAGGCGTTGGAGTTTCACTTGCAGCGCGGTGACTGCTTCAATGCGGTCCTGCTGGTATTTCCGCCCGCGCTCATTGCTGATGTTCGGCAGCAGTTCGCGCATGTCAGCGAGGTGCTTGGAGAGAGCGACGCCGATTTCCTGCTTCTCTTGAAAGGTGAGTTCCATATCGTTTTATGATGGTTATGGATGCGGGTTTACTTTGAATTGACCAATGCCGCGCACCGGGTAGAGTCCGCAGAATGAAGGCCTTGGAATACCCTGCGCGGCTGCGCCAGATGAATGACGCCGAATTGGATGCCGAGTTGATGTCTCATGAGATTAATGATGCTGGCCGGATGATGGTGATGGGTGAAATAAACAGGCGGGCCTTAGCTCGCCAGATACAGGAAGGCTTCACGCCCCGCTGGGTGGGCTGGGCTGTTCTGTGGCTCAGCCTCGGCGCGTTCCTGGTCGGCCTGGTGCAGCTTCTCCGCTAAGGTCTGCGCCTGCTGGAAGCTGCACAGGATCACCTTGCCGGATTTCAGCGTCACCTCGTTGCCGTCTGTCCCACGGTCTGGATGCACACGCACCACCGCCACCTCGGACAGGCAGATAAAAAGACCGGCACTCATTTGCATACGACGGCTCCTTTCTTTTTGCGGGTTGGGGTGGGGGTGATGCCAGCAGCGGCAAGACCAGCGAGAGCAAGAGCACGGAGTTGTTGCCCTTTGCTCCGGCCCTCAGTTTTAGCCAACGAGGCGATGGCATCATGCTCATCTTTGGCAAAAGGGGTGTTGATGTATATCGTGCTCATTTGGGTGACTAGACACCTGCATATTGACGGGTGACTAGACACCCCGCAACAGGAAAATTTAAAAAGTTGAAAAGTTTTTTCGGGGTGTATAGTCACCCCATGGCTAACCAGAGACGCAAAGACAAACGGATGGTCGGTTTTTACGCCACCGAAGAAGAGGCTGCCGCCATGATGGAAGCAGCAAGGGCCGAGGGTAAAACCTTGGCAGATTGGCTGAGGGCACTAATCCCTCCATCTGATGCTAAGCATAGCCCCACGTTAAAGAAGCGCGGGGCAAAACCAGAGTGACCCCATGCGCCATCCCCTGCACCGCTACAGCCGCAAGCCTCCGCCGCCCTGGCGCGAGATGCTTCTTGCCTGGGGTGTTGTCGCCGCCTGGTTGGCGATAGCAGTCCGCCTCTGCTGGGCTCTCTGGGAATGGCTGACGAATTAAGGTGTTCATGTGAACTATCTTGGCAGTTTTAGGATTGCAGTCAAATAGCTGCCGGTTTAACCGATTATCAGCACTTCTTAATTGACTTATGGCCTCCACCTTCAAAGCCCTCAAAATGCCGCCCGATTTGGCGGAAATAGCAGAAATCCGCGCTGAGGCTCTCGGATATCCATCATGGGCCGCCTACGTCAAAGGCCTTATTCGACACGATGCAGGCTGCTTAGCACGCCACGGTATCACGGTTCCCTGGTCAAAGATGGCGCTGACTATTCAGGACAAGCTGGACGCGCTTCTCCTCTGGCGCGTGAAGAAGGGGAAGGGTATGAAGTCTGCGGAAATGACATCCTGGGATTGGGAAAGCGAATACGAGGCAATGATGAAGCCTGCTCAATGAAAGATCGAGTCCATCAGTCCACAATCGCGGCAGAAGGTTACCTTGAGCTTGGACTTGTGGATGAAGCCTGGGGTGCGCTGGATGACCTGCCATCGGAGAGCCAAGTCCATTTCCCGGTGCTGGCGCTGCGTGTGCAGATCCTGATTGCTGCCAAGTCATGGCTAAAAGCCGAGATCCTGGCAGAGAGCCTCACTCAGGTAATGCCGACGAACGGACCGGCCTGGTATGCGCTGGCCAAGGCACTCGCGCAGCAGGAGAAAATCTCAGAAGCGCAGGCCGCCGCAAAACGTGCCTGTGAACTGGAGCCGGATCTAAAACTTCAGATCCTCAATGATGATGCGTTGAAGGGTCTGTTTTAATCACGAAAGCGAAGGGTGCAGAAGCGTCCACCTGCGGTTTACCAACCGAACTATTTGACCGGCGAATGAACGGCGGCAGAAAGCATCCTTTATGTGCGGCAGATACGGATTCTCAAACAGGTCAGTGAAGGTGCTGGCATCGCATCTGCGCATTGAATATGCGCTGGATCTTGAGGCGCGAATTAATCACGCGCCCACCATGATGGGGCCGGTGGCCGTAGGGCATCATGACGGAGCTCCTGAAATCAAGAGAATGCGTTGGGGTCTCTCCGCCCCCTGGACGAAAGCCCCGCTGATCAATGCCAAGTCGGAAACCGTGCTGACCAAAAGGACATTCCGGGATGCGGTAGAAACACGGCGCTGCCTAGTGGTGGCAGATTACTTTTACGAATGGCAGGCCGGGACAAAGCTAAAGCAGCCCTGGGAATTTCGGCTTGCCGGTGGCGAGCCTATGATAATGGCAGGCATCTGGCAGCCGGGGCGGGTTGAAGGTGAGCTGGTGGAGTGTTATTCCATCCTGACGACGGAGGCGAACGAGACGCTAAAGCGGTGCCATGACCGTATGCCGGTGATCCTGGAAGCTGACGAATGGGGCCACTGGCTAGATCCTGCTGCTGACATTGAGGAGCTTCAAACGCTGTGGGTTCCGTGGGCAGGACCGATGGAGGCCCGGCCTGTCACCACGGCCCTGAACAAGGTGAGCTATCAGGGGGAGGAGATAGAAGCCACGCCGACAAACACGGACGAAAGGCCGCAAGTGGAACAATCAGAGCTGAAGTTGTAGAGCGCGGTTTACTGCCGCGCCATCGGCTTGTATCCCACGCGCCCGCCGTTCGTCACCCACAGCTCGCACGTCTTTGACTGCAAGCCGTTGCTCACCGCGCCGAATGCCGCCCGGTCTGCATCAAGGGTATTGCAGTGGTAGAGAATGCCACAGCGCTTCCAATACCCGCCGCGTTGCGGTGGCCGGGGGCGCTCTCCGTGGATCTGAGCCATTGGAAGCGGGTATTCCTGCCCTTCCAGGTCCAGGCACCACATCCACCCATCCTGTTCATCCTGCGCCTCTACGACACCCACCTGAGCCAAGCCCCAATGGCGCGGCATGCCAGGCATCATGATATGCCAGACCCGATCATGCAATGCGAGCCAGGCTTGCCCACGCGTGAAGGCGGTGGACTCGTAATAATCCGTTTGTTGAAGGACATGCCCGTCGAAAATGAATTTCATATGATGTTCAATTGAACTGCATATACCAACGGAATTCAAACGGGAATAATCCGGTATCACCAGGTTTTACCGGGCAATGCCGGAATGCAGGAAAAGGAGCCGATTTAGTGTGTAAACCGTGTGTCGCGGTTTCCTTGGCTTCCTAAACCCTTGATTTTCAAGGGGCAAAATGGTGGAGGCGAGGGGAATCGAACCCCTGTCCGAATGGCCATAAGCCGAAGTTTCTACATGCTTATCCGGTTTTTTAATCTCGGCGATCGGTCTTCAACTGGCAGAATACCTTTCACCCAGCGTCCTGTTGAATCTCGCTTTCGACCCGGTCGCCCGGTCAGCCAGCCAGTCTGGTGGTGTCATTTTCGAGGCTACCAGACATTGCCTCGAAAACGTCGCGGTGCTTAGGCCGCGAGAGCGAGCTCAGAAGAGTTTGCTTTTATTTGTTTGATCCGATTTTTAACGGGGCCAACGAATCATCCCCGGCATGCCACCCCGACCGCAGACTACCCGTCGAAACCAGGACGCCCCCATGTCGTGTTGACAGTGTTCATTTAACCGCTAATCCCCAAAATGTCAAGATGTTTGCGAAACAGTTGGCGCAGGCAGGGTTTGTCAAAGCGGAGTCGGTCATGCATACTGGCCGTGTGAACCCGAAGCAGCCGCGCATTGAAGTCTCCGTCGCCACCCAGCGACTGGTCCTGTGGGATGGCATCCACCAGGTAAAAAGCTGGCCATGCAGCACCTCCAAATTTGGCCTGGGTTATACGGAAGGCAGCAACAAGACCCCTCTCGGCGGCTTCGTGATCCGTGAAAAGCATGGCGACTCAGCCCCCAGCGGCACCATTTTTAAAAGCCGCCAGCCAGTGGGCCAATGGACCCCTGAAATGGTGACGCCGGATGACCTGGTGCTGACCCGTATCCTTTGGCTGGACGGGGTGGAGAAGCGCAACGCGAATACCTTTCAGCGCTACATCTACATCCACGGCACCAATGATGAAAGGAGCATCGGGCGACCCGCCAGCCATGGCTGCGTGAGGCTGAAAAACGCGGATGTCATGGAGCTTTATGACCTGGTTCCCCTGGGTACGGCTGTATGGATCAGCGAATGAGGCGCGTATTTTGACGACTCGCATCTGGGGAGGCATTGCAAGTTTGTTGAAACCACTGCAATGATGCCCCAAAAGCTGCTGTTACATCCCTGTTCACGCCCCTTATCTTAGGCTCCGCTGGCATTCAAAAATGCCGCCCGTCCCATTCATCCCATGACCTCCTTCCAGACCCTCTTCACCCGCCTCAAGACGGAACTGCAAAAATCCATTGTGGGTTATGACGTGCTGCTGGGGGATGTCCTGGTGGCCATCTTTTCAGGCGGGCATGTGCTGCTGGAGGGCGTGCCGGGGCTTGGCAAAACCTTTCTGGTGCGCACGCTTTCCCAGGTCATCGGCCTGGAGCCGGGCCGGGTGCAATGTACCCCGGACCTGATGCCGGCGGACATTCTGGGCACCCACATCGTGAATGAAAACGAGCAGGGCCGGCGGATGATGTTTTTTGAAAAGGGGCCGGTTTTTAAAAACCTGCTGCTGGTGGACGAGATCAACCGCGCAACACCAAAAACCCAGGCCGCCCTGCTGGAAGTGATGCAGGAACGCTGCGTGACGACCGGCGGCGAGCGCCACATGCTGCCCGAGCCCTTCTTTGTCCTGGCCACACAAAACCCCATGGAAATGGAAGGCACCTATCCCCTGCCCGAGGCGCAGCTGGACCGTTTCATGTTCAAGATCAAGGTCCCCTTCCCGGACCTGGATTCCCTGGTGGAAATCTCCCGCCGCACGACAGGCTTTCAGGAACCCACCCTGGAATCCATCCTGACCGGTCCCGACCTGATGAAGCTCCAGCGTGAGCTGGCCGAAACGCCCGTGGCGGAGCCCGTCGCCCGTTACGCCTCCCAGCTCATCCTCGGCACCCATCCGGAGACTCCCGGCGTGCTGCCGGAGATCCAGCGTTTCGTCTCTTACGGAGCCAGTCCGCGCGGCCTACAGAGCCTCATCCGCGGTGCCCGCGTCTGGGCCGCCGTGCAGGGCAGCACCGCCGTCTCCACCGATGACATCCGCGCCATCGCCCATGTGTCGCTGAGGCACCGCATCATCCTGAATTTCGAAGGCGAGGCCCAGCAGATCCGGGTGGACGACCTCATTACCAAGGTGCTGGACCAGGTGAAAACACCCGCCCAGCAGGCTGCGTAAGTAGGACAGTTGGGCCCCAACTGACTTCATTAAAAATACACTCCATCACCAGGCTGCGCCCAAAGGTTTCAGTTTCCACCCTTCAGATTCCAGTGTTGATTGCTTGCCCTGTCTTCTCCTGAAAACGGAAGACTGAAAACTGTTTCCTGATCAACTCCCCTCTATGCCCCGCAGTGAATCTCACGGGTGATCGTCATGGAAGCATTCAGCTTAAGGACGGCGAACGTTAGAGTGATGGCAACCCCACTAGCGAGAGCCATCGTTGATCGCGGGGTGAAGGTCGATATTACGTGGAAACATCGAAAACAGAAGGGCTAGTGGGGGTTGCCATCCACGGCTTGTTCGCTTCATGTTGGTATGAAGGTCACAATGAGACGCCGACATTCAGGAAATCGCCGGATACTCAAATATCCTACGAAACCAGAAAACAGGTCGGTGATCTGATCGTCGCTAAAAAAGTGCTTAATCACCCTGAACATTGACCCATCAGGTAGCGTCCTCTTCTGAATATGATTTCCTTCTGTGTCGAATTCTCTTGTTAGCGAGTGTTCACCCGGAAGCTGATCAACAAACACAATTGGCGAGCCGAAACCAACTCGACCGATCGCTCCAGAAAGAAATTCCGTTATCTTGGAAAGGGGGACATGCGCCAACCAGTCAACGGAAAGAATGCCGTCAAAAACTCCCGGGATAAGGTCTAGATGGTATGCGTCCGCCTGCATAAAGGATACACGGTCAAAGGGAAATCTCTTCTTCAAAGCCTCATCGAGCGTCGATTGGTTGTAGTCAGTTGCGACGACTGAGGCCGCTGTCTCAGATGCGAATTGAGTCCAGAAACCTGGTCCGCAAGCGATCTCCAAGACGTGTCTTCCGCGCAAGGCTTCGCGGACGTGCTCTATGATCGGAAGGAGAATGCGAACCTTCCCCTCATCGTCGTATCCCATCGACGAATCATACACGGACGCTCTTTGTCCGTAGTAGTTCTGCATCTCTTCGATGATCATATTTTCTTAGCAAACATCTAACCTGCAGCGACGGCGAGTGCAAGACTTCGCTGACACGACAGCCGGTTACGAGCCGTTGCCACCAGCGCCTTGTTAGCCTTCGCTCGTTTCTGGTTCATTTTGGTTTTGTGGCTTCTGCGGCGCTGCGCTTCTTGAACGTGACCTGCCCAGAGCTGATAAGAATATCCGTTTCCGACTGGCGGGCAATTTCGGCGACGACTTCAAAGAAGGTCGGATCCTTTAAATCCAAGGAAATGTGACGCGTCGTATCGTCAAGTGCATCGTCAACACGGTAAGTCACGTTGTAGCTCGTCGGAATGTAAGTGCTCAGAAACTCGGCTGCTTCCCAAATCGTAGCGTTCTGAAAGTTCGCTGCCGCCATGCGGCCCGATCCCAGAAATCTACAAGTCCACTCCATGGTCTTTTGGGGCGGCGGTCCTTCTGGGTCAAATGCCGACACAGAAGACACCTCGACTGTCAGGAGGGCAATTACCACGAACGTGATCACTCGGGACCATAGGAATCTACCGGTGTCGATCATGGGCAGAGGACTCGGTTCATTAGGCATAACAATCTAGATCATTCACAAAAACGTTGCTTTGTCATCCCTTATCTCCCACATATTTATTGCTTAATGACAGACCATCAAATACATGGTGTTCCTTCATCCCCCCATTGAGCGTAAAGCGACAAAAACCGCGGGAAGGCATTGATGTTACGAGAGCGCGGGAAAAGAGGCACCTGCCAGGGGTACGCTATGCCACATTCTGCTTATTCTGTGGCCGGAGGCACAGTCAATGAGCCGCCGATTCAACTATTCGGTTTTCAGCCTCCTGTTTTCAGTGTTCAGTGCTACAGACTGAACTGTATCCCTCGAATCCTGTTTAACTGACCCCAAAAATGCCCCGCACCGCCAACCAGCACCGCAAAACCGCCGAAACGGACATCCAGATTGAGCTCAATGTGGACGGCTCCGGCCTTTCCACCATTGATACCGGCGTGCCGTTCTTTGACCACATGCTGACGCTGTTCACCAAGCACGGCCTTTTTGACCTGAAGGTGAAAGTCGTTGGCGATGTGGATGTGGACTACCACCACACGGTGGAGGATACGGGCATCGTGCTTGGCCAGTGCTTCCGCGAAGCGCTGGGAAACAAGGCTGGCATTGTGCGCTACGGTTTCTTTCTCCTGCCCATGGATGAGACCCTGGCAGAGGTGGCCATGGATCTCAGCAGTCGCCCTTTCCTGAGCTATCACGCGCCGGAAAAGATGGAGGCCATCGGTGGTCGTGCCGGGGTATTCAGCTACCAGCTGGTGGAGGAGTTCCTACGCGCCTTTTCCAGCGCCCTGATGTGTACACTGCATGTTGAAATCAAACGCGGTCGGGATTCCCATCACATGGCGGAGGCCATCTTCAAGGGCCTGGCCCGTGCGCTCGACGCCGCCACTCAAAAAGACCCAAGAGTGGTCGGCATTCCCAGCACCAAGGACGTATTGTAATCATTCATGAATCTAGGCGTGCTCGACTACGGCGCTGGCAATCTGCGCAGCGTCCTCAATGCTTTTACAGCCATCGGCAAGGAAGCCAAACTGGTCACCGAACCACAGGGCTTCGATGGCCTGGACGTGCTCGTCTTCCCAGGCCAGGGGGCCTTTGGTGACAGCGTCCGCATCCTCAAAGAGCGCCAGCTTTGGGATCCGCTGAAGCAATGGCTGAAGGATGAAAAGCCTTACTTGGGGTTCTGCCTCGGCTACCAGCTTCTCTTTGAATCCAGCGAGGAATCCCCCGGCGTGGAAGGCCTGGGAGTGGCCCCTGGGATCGTGCGCAAGTTCCTGCCAGAGCATGGACTGAAAATCCCGCACATGGGCTGGAACCAGGTGCACTGGGAGGAACGCGGAGCCCAATGGTGGCAGGGCCTGCCCAACCCCTCTCACCTCTATTACGTGCACAGTTACTACCCTGATGTGGCCGACGAATCACTCGCCCTCTGCCGGACTACATACGGGGGTGAATTTATCGCGGGCATATGCAAAGACAACCTCATGGCTGTGCAGTTCCACCCGGAAAAGAGCCAGGACATCGGCCTGAATCTGCTGCGCAATGCAGTGGACGTTTTCGCCTAAACCAGGCTGGCCACACGGTGCCTTTTACGGCTCTGAGGTCAGCCAGTTGAGATCAAAACGGGCAAGCGTCAGCGTTTCCCGGAAGGTCTTTTCTCCGCATTCATAGAGGCAAAAAACGGTGCCATCCGGCAAACGGGCCAGGCTGGAGTAAGCAGCAGGTCCCTCGTGCAGCAGTCTTGCCACGGGCCAGGAGGCCCCTTCATCACGGCTGAGGCGGACGGTGAGATTGATGCGCGGGCCTTTTTCTTTGCCTGCCAATGACGCGCCAGGATCGGGATTGCTGAAAATCAGAGTGCCCACACCGGCATCCAGCAAGCTGCCCTGGCAGCGCGGACAAGGAAGCTGCGGCTCCTGCCGGATGTCCGTCCAGGTTAACCCGCCATCCTGACTGGTGGCAATGCCGCGATGACCTTTAAAGTCCCCCTGCATCCGGGTATTGACCAGCAGCGAGCCGTCCGCCCGCTCAATGACCTGGCATTCATTGCCACCGGCCTGGATGGGGCTGCTGATCTGCCATGTCTGGCCTCCATCATCGCTAAACATCATGTGAGAATTCATCTCCGCCTCGCCAGATGGTGTCTGCCTTTTGTGGTCCGAAGGGATAACCAGCCTGCCTATGTGCGGACCGTTTTTCAACTGGATGCCGATGCCCGGCCCCGTGGCCACCCAGGTCCAGTCCGGCTTCATGGTGCTGGCACTGATATCAAGCGGAGTGCTCCAGGTCAGACCGTCATCGCTGCTGGAGGTGATGAAGACAGCTTTGTTATCCCGGTTGAATGGCAGCCAGATCGTGCCCGTTTCTGCATCCACCACGGGGCATGGATTACCGATGGTAATCTTCGCTTCCCGACCTTCTTCATGAACGATGAAGTGTGGTGACCAGGTGCGGCCGCCATCAGTGCTGCGTTTCATGATCAGGTCCACATCCCCATGGTCACCGGAGCCGGTTTTACGTCCTTCACAAAAGGCCAGCACACTCCCCTTCCCTGTCACCAACAGCGAAGGAATACGGTAGGTATGATAACCGTCCTGACCCGAAGTCCAAAGCGCCGTTTTTTCCAACACCGGCACCTCCCCCAGCAGAGATGCGGTGAAACAAACAAGGGCTATAATTGGCCCGCAATTCATGGCTTATGATCTGTTGGATTAAAAACACGTCCGCTGGCCTTCTCGGTCCAAGAATGGCTGACGGGGTCAAACACAAAGGCTTTCTTTCCAGGCGCAGCGGCCGCCCAGCTCTGCGGCAGCCATTTGAGCAGACCGGCTTTGATGGCGGCCATCTCCGGGTCATCAGCGCGGTTATGCCATTCGTGAGGATCCGTCTGGTGGTCGTAAAGTTCCTCACTGCCATCATGATAACGGATATAGCGATACCGTTCGTCCCGCACCGCCGCATTGCCTTCCAAAAATTCAGTCACACTTGGACGCTCCCGTACAGATTCAGGATTGCGCAGCAAGGGTGCCAGGCTGATGCCATCCAGGCCGTCCACCACAGGAAGCTGGCAGAGCTCACTCAAAGTAGGATAGAGATCAATCAGGTTCACGGGTCTGGCGCAGCGACCTGGGGAAAACCCGGGCGCGGAAATGATGAGGGGCACACGCGTGGCGCGCTCCCATAAGGTGGATTTGTGCCAGTGCTGCTTCTCCCCCAGATGCCAGCCGTGATCCGACCATAGCACAATAATTGTATCCGCCGCATGCGGCCCCTCATCCAGGGCATTCAGCAAGCGTCCGATCTGCGCATCGGCAAAACTGATGCAGGCCAGATAGGCACGCACGGCTTCGCGCCATTTGCCGGCCTTTTTGATCTGCTCAAAATCCTGGCGGCGGTCCGCAGCGAGCTTGCTCGCCGGTTTGGGGAGGTCATCAAGATCTGCTGTAAAGACTGCCGGCAGGACGATCTCATCCAGCTTGTACATGTCGAAATAAGCCTGCGGAACATACCAGGGCAGATGCGGACGGAAGAGACCGCAGGCAATGAAAAACGGTTTGTCACTTTCCGCTTTCAAATGAGCCAGAGCGGCATCCACCGTGCGGACATCATCGAGAGCCTCCTCGGCCAAAGGCAGAGAGCCCCAGTCGTTTTCATGCCCCAGCTTTTTGACGCCGCCAAAGGGAAAGTCCGGAGGATTCGGCCCGCTTTCAGACCAAGGGTAATTGCGCTTGTCAGTGCGGAACCAGGGGTCATCGCGAAACACCAGCGGCTGAAATTCATCCCACTGATGAGGCGGATTGGACCCGGCTGTATGATGATGGATTTTCCCCGCTCCGACAGTCTTGTATCCTTGATTGCGGAAATGCATGGGCAGGGTCACCGCCTCAGGCATATTGGGATACCACCAGTGGCCATTGTCATAAAGGCCGGTGGAGGAGGGCATTAGTCCAGTCATCAGCGCCGTGCGGGAGGGGGCGCACTTGGGCGATGCACAGTGCGCATTCGTAAACAGCGTACCGCGTGCAGCCAGACGGTCCAGATTGGGCGTATGGACCTTTCCCGCATATCCGCCCAGGCAGTTGATCCAGTCATTCATGTCATCCACAGAGATGAATAGTACGTTAGGCCGCACCGCAGGCAAAGTCTGCCAGGCAGCGGATGCAAAAAGCAGGAGTAACAGGAAATGGCGCATGGTTTTACCTGGGTTCCTTTTTGTCAGGCGCGGCGGCGGCATTGGTCTTTGGCAGCCACTTTTTCAGATCTTCAATGACCGGCTGATGAACTGCATCACCGGCCACGTTCCGCCATTCATGGGGATCCTCCGCATGATCGTAGAGCTCCTCCGTGCCATCTGCATACCGGATGTAGCGCCAGCGCTCCGAGCGCACGGCATGGTTGCCACACATAAAGGTCATCACCGCCGGGCGCTCCCAGGCGACAGTGGGATCTTTCAACAATGGCAGCAGGCTCACGCCTTCAAGCCCGGCAGGTGCAGGCAGGCCGCAGATGTCCACCAGCGTGGGGTAGAGATCCAGCAGAGTCACAGGCCGGTCGCAGACCCTTCCTGCTCTGGCCAGCTTCGGAGCGACGATGATGAAGGGCACCCGTGTGGCCTTCTCCCAGAGGGTAAACTTTTCCCAGCATTCCTTCTCCCCAAGCTGATAGCCATGATCAGACCACAGTACGATGACGGTGTCCTTGCTGGCTTCGGTTGCATCCAAAGCATCCAGCAAACGTCCGATCTGGGCATCGGCAAAACGGGCGCTGGCCTGATAGCAGCGCACCGCTTCCCGCCAACTGCCGGGAACCACTTTTTCGCCATCCATCAGGCCTTTGTAAAACCGCTCTGCATTGGCCATCAGCTTGCGCCCTCCGGCAGGGATGTCATCCAGATCATCGGCCTTTACTTCCGGCATTCTGACCTGGTCACCCGCAGGATGCCTTTCCAGCCAGGCTGGCGGTACGAAAAAAGGCATGTGTGGGCGGAACAGTCCGCAGGCCAGGAAAAGGGGGCCTTTGCGGGATTGTTGCAGCCTGGAGATGCACCAGTCCACGCTGCGCACATCCAGCGCATCCGACCCGTTTTTGGGCCACGAGCCCCAGTCGGTATTGGCTGTGCCGTAGTCTGGCAGGCCGTTCAGCTTGGCTGGTGGCATGGGATCATCCGGCGGCCAGGGCATGTCCAAAAAATGGTGAAACGATGCCGCATCATGATAGGCCCCTGCCAGATGATGATGAAAAATTTTTCCCGCCCCCTCCACGCGATAGCCGTGATTCATGAAATGGCGCGGAAGAGTGACTGCATCCGGCAGTGCCAGGCGCCAGTCCGTTTTGTTTCCATACACTCCTGAAGTGGCCGGGGAGATGCCGGTCAGGGCAGAAGTGCGCGAGGGGTTGCAGGCAGGTGAAGCCGCATAGGCGCGGGAAAAAGACACCCCGCGCGCCGCCAGGCGCTGAAGGTTCGGTGTGGAAATGGGAGCCTCAGGATCCAGCAGGCTGATCCAGTCATTTAAATCATCCACCACAATGAAGAGAATATCCGGCCTGGTGGCTGCGGCAGCCGTCAGCGGGTGCGTCAGCAGCCACGCGAAACAAAGGAATAAGATGCGCTTCATCATGCCTAACATAAAGATTGTTCAATGATCATCCGGATTATTAGCTGACATGCGCTCTCCTGACTTTGTGAATTGATGGGTGCTGACCAGGGTTCAATCGAGCCAGTAGCTGAACAGATCCCCGTTTTCGAGATAGAATCTAAGCCGGATGGGTTTGCCTGCCGGCAGGGATGAAAGCGATTTCCATTGGATCTTCTGACGAACGGAATCCTGTTTTTCAATGGTGCTGGATGCCTTGTCATAACCTTTGATGACTTCTCCGGCAGCGTCCAGCACCTCCACCATGAGGCTGCCGTTTTTGACATCGGCATTGACCATGAGTTCCCCGCCCTGAGGAATAAATTCATGCGTCTCGACGATCCCTGGCGTCTTTTGGGCCCGCAAAGAAACCAGGCCGTCAATGCGCCAGGAAGCCCTGGCGATGGACTGTTGCTTTACTGGTGCCAGGCCTCCATGTGGAGTGGTCACGGCAGTGTAATACATCCACAATTCATCCCCGACGAAGACAGGGGAATTGCACAGTCCAAAGATGCTGCCTGCATCATAAGCATGTGGTCCCAAGGCAATTACGGGGCTGCGGTCTGAGCAGCGATGCCAATGACGGCCATCCCGGCTGTGAACCAACTGCACATCAATGATGCCTGTAGCGGACCTTTTTCGTCCATCTACCTCATCGTTGCCAAACAAAGCGGAGGGAGGTTCCACCCGGCGGAAAGGGGTGGCGAAACCCAGCCACTGACCTGCATAAGGGAAAGCGGACAGATTGTAGAATTCTGAATAGGTGCCGCCTTTCAGCTTCCTCGCGGCCTTATGATCCATTTCATCCGCCACCATAACGGGCTGCGGTTCAGACCAATGTTTCATGTCTTTGCTGACTGAGAGAAACACCTGACGAATGCCGACGGTCCGCGGATCTCCCTGGCGTTTGTGAAAGGCGAGGTATTCGCCAGTAACCGGATCTTGCGATAGGGTGATGGTGTCACAACCCAACAGGATAGGCTCAGGGTCAACGGTCCATCGCAGGCCGTCAGGTGAATGCGTCGCATAATAGAGACGATGGTCTTTGTCACGATACCAGTCCACCAGTTCAAACTTGTCTTTGAGCCTTTGTAATTTTGCCTCATCAACCCCTTTGCTATCACAGCCAACCGCCTTGTATCTTTTCTGAGGATCCGATTCGAATTTGTCTTCAATGATGCTGTGACTGTGCAGGTGGAGGTCGGTTTCATTGTTTGCACCTGTGATCTTGAGAACCGGGCGCTCCCATTGTACACCATCGCTGGAGGTTGCATAAAGGACGCTTCCAGGGTCGGCATACCACATCCTGAATGCTCCTGTTTTTTCATCACGCAGCACGGTGCCATAGATGTTCACGCGCTTGTCCAGAAAACCGTCTTTGTCCCTGATTTCCCATGGCATCTCGGCTTCAAGCACAGGTTTTTCGAGTTTCTTGGCCGGATGTACAACCCTTGTGACGCCGCGCTTCAAGTGAAGCATGAAATCATCTACAAAAAGCTGTTTCTCGCCTTTCTTCAGAGAAGGTGTGAAGGGACGTTCTTTGATGGTGTTTTGAGAGAACAGAAGTGCCGGGAAGGCCATCACACAAGCGAGGATTGCCAGTGCGGTTTTGATGAAAGATGGTTTCATAATAGCATCCATGGAGCGGGCCGTTGCCACTTGAGCCAATGGTTGGAATAGATTTAATGGCGTCATTCGGCGAAATAGAAGCTGAACAGTCTGGATCGCACTCCCAGCAACGAGATCCTGACATCGCGGCCTTTAAGGGCACTCATATCAGAGCCACCTTTCCACTTCACTATTGCGCGTGTGGAGTTAGTGCGGAGAATTTCGGCATCTTCAAGGCTGAATCCTGCGATGGGCTGGCCTTCGGGATCAAGAAGACCAACCTGCAAGTGGCCAAGCACGGCGGTATCCACATTGAGCGCAAGCTGTGGGCCGTCCACCTTCACCGGCTGCGTGACCGCGCTGCCGCCTCCAGCCCCGAAGTCCAATGAGACAAAGCCGTCCACCCGCTGGACATATCGGAAGATGATGCCATCGGTTTTATGTTTGCGGGATTCGCTGTCGCCATGAATCGAGTAGAAGCCGGTGCCGTATTGCCAAAGCTCATCGCCACGCACCACGAGATGCGGCCCCATGAAGACCATGCCCTCGCTGCCACTGCCGACCATGCCGGGGCTGGCATACGGCTCACGATCATAACGATGCCACTGAAAGCCGTCACGGCTGCCAATGAACTGGACATCCAGGCGGCCTTTTTTGCGGGCATCCACGCGCTGAAAAAAAGACGGAAAACCCACGTACCAGCGCGGATCCAAAGGGTATGGCTGGGCGGAGATAGTATAGACATCGCTGTTGGGCGGATCCTTTTCATCCGTGGCAAGCACCTTGGGAAAT
This sequence comes from Prosthecobacter sp. SYSU 5D2, assembly GCF_039655865.1. Lineage (NCBI taxonomy): Bacteria > Pseudomonadati > Verrucomicrobiota > Verrucomicrobiia > Verrucomicrobiales > Verrucomicrobiaceae > Prosthecobacter > Prosthecobacter sp. SYSU 5D2. The sequence continues at coordinate 116,281 of NZ_JBBYXL010000003.1, forward strand.
TCGGTGTCAATGACCGCCGGATTTTCTTTACCCCAAAGGCGGCGGCTTGTATCATTGGGCAACATGGAAACCGGTGAAGTGAGGCTGGGCAGATCCGCACGCACCACGGTGCGGTAGAGATAGGTGTCCGCGCGCTGTTCCCAGCCGCGCAGGTAGAGGGCGTATTTGCCGACGCGCTCATCCCAAAACGTCACCGCCTGGCTGTCGGCGCCAAATTTCACCAGCGGTTCCGCGTCACGCTTCCAGCGGAGGCCATCAGGTGAATGAAAGCGGACCATGCCCCCGTCCTTTTCCAACATGTGCGTGATGTAGCAATAACGCTCCTCAGCCCGAGCGCGTTCATCGCGATAGACCGTGCCCTCCAGGGAGCTCAAGCCGACGAGGTTGTTGTCCTTGCTGCCTTCGTATTCGACGATGCCCAGGTTTGGCTTGATCCAGTTAATGCCATCCTTTGATTCGGCATAGGCCACATTGGGAATGTTGTTCTTATCCCGGCAGATGTACCACATCCTCAGCTTGCCTCCATCATCCAGGACGGTGAGAAACAGGCTGATCATGAGCTGCTCCCAAGGTTTGTCTGCTCGGATGACGGTCTCCCGCTGCTGGGCAGCATTGACATGCAGGGCGACATTCTTCGACTGCTCGACGAATGCCGGGTCAAGAAACAGATGGCGCAATGCCTGGGCCGGAGAGCTTAAGGGCAGGATGCTGAGCCAGGCCAGTATGGTCAAGAAATGACAGGAAGAAGTTTTCATGGAGCTTCAGCCTTCTTCATCACGATGTTGGCAGTCAGAATGGTGTCCGTGCCTTTGTCTGTAACAGGAGAACCCGTCACGTTGTCACGGATGATGTTAGACTTGGCACCAAGGGCAATTTCAAGTGAGCCATTGACATGAGTGTTGCCGGTCCAAATCCAGTTGCTTGCTTTTAGGGTCTGGTTTCCTGGCTGGCGCAGCAAATTGTCCCGTATCACGATATGGCTTGAAGCCATCTCTTCCTGGGGTTCGGAGAGCACTGCCCCTTCGCAGACATTGTCCGCAAAGAGGATGTCCCGGATGGTGGTCCTGCCAGCGGTGCGCAAGTCGTAAAACTGAACATCCCCATCGAAGACATTGCCGGAGAGAACAATGCCCTCATACACACAGGAAAGCGCTTCAGGACGTGTCACGAAACGCACCGCGCATTTAGTCTTGGTGTTTTGATTGCGGAAGATGTTTCCAGTGACCACCACATCGGTAATTTTAGAGTGCAGGGGTAGCGGCTCGGTCCGGAAAATCAGACAAGGCAACGTATTGCCTCTCACCAGATCCGGCATCGGCTCAACATGATTGCCGCTGACTCGGATGTGATGTGAACCTTCGGTAATATTGATGCCGGTTCTGATGAAGTGAACAAGGTTGTCGCGAATCTGAACATTGCGGCTGCCGAAGATCACCTGGGGCCCATCCACCACATTGACGATGTGGTTGTCCGCGATGAGTCCGCCGTTGCATTCGGCGAGTTCGACCGCCTTGTTTCCACAGGTCTCGATGTAGTTGTTATGCACCTGCCAGTTCTTGAACTGGCAGGCCATACGGTCGGCATCAAAGTAACCCGTTCGAACTTGCTCGGTGTCGCCCGCTGCCGCTTTTGCTTCCTCAGGGCTGATGACATGCTTGACCAGGTACATCGCCGTTGCCGCCTTGGTGCAGCCCGCTGCCTGTTTGGCATCATAGATCCAGCAGTGACGGACCGTGATGTTATCGCATGAAAGCAGCAGCGACTCCTTCTCATCCAGACGTGCATTAAAGCCCATGATGGAACCGCCACCGATGGCCTTGTCATTGCCGGTATAACGCAGGTGCTCGATCACGACATTATGCGCGGGAATTGCCGACGTGCCGATCCGCATGGGGAAGTATCGCAGGTCATGTGGCGGAGTGGTGGGGTCCAGATAGATGTGAGTGGAGTATCCCTGGCCACGCAAGGTGACGTTGCTCTTGATCACCACCGTTTCGTCATCGGCATGACGGGAAAGCTTGAAGTCCCCTGCCCCGAGCAAAACGACTCCACCTCCTGCCGAAGCGACCTTGTCAATCGCCTCCTGAAGAATGGAATCGGCGAGGGTATCGGGGCCTGGAGCGGGAACCCGGAGTTCAAATCCGATGGCAGCCTGTCGTGGATCCTGTGGAGCAGGACCTGCCGCAGATGACAGGCTGAGATGAAAGGCAATGAAGGCGAAATGGAAAAGGAGAGGTTTCATGAGATTATTTTGGCTGCAAGTGAACTCCACCCTTTGTGATGAAAAACTGCGGTGAGTGTGGGCGATGACGCTTCAAGGAATGCTCAAGTCCACAAAGGTGATTTCCAGTGGGGGGCCATCTCTAAAGCTGAGGTGAATGTGGTTGGGGCCATCCCGCAGGAACTCCTTGGGCACCGTCCAGGCTCGGAGAGTCTCTGCGCTTCCGAGACCGTCGGTATAGGGTTTTGGAAAGGGTTCAGAAATATCGTTGGTGGTTGCTAATTCCTGATCGTTAAACCGAACCACAAGCTGTCGCTTCTCCACGGACTGGAGGGACTGAATCCGCAAACGGCCATCCGTTTTCCAGCCACCGGATGGAGGCGCTGTATCCATCAGAAACTGACGCTCCTTGCCAGCGGAGACGACCCGGCTTTTCCCAAATTGGGAGGGTCCGGAGGGTGGGTTGGAGGCATTGGAAAGAAAATAATGTTGCGGCTGCTGCGCCAGCCATTCCCGATCTTTCAGACGCGCCAGCACCTCGAAGGGCGGCTCGTTTTTTTGTTCTGCCAGACTCCGGTAGTACACGAAATTGAAGAGGCTTACTCCGGCACCGCCCCGCGCATAAACCAAGTGTGCCGTCGTGCTGAACTGCTCGCGCGTCATCTTCCGATAAACATCACTGTTTGACCCTTGAGTCATGGTCGTGGTTTTGGGAGAACGCGAGCTGGTAAAACTCATTTCCAGATAGACCGGCGTGCCGGGGATCATCTCGCAGATGCGCGGCAGTTCCGTTTGCTGCTCAGTCGTGTAGTGGCAGCTCAGGTTCACCATGTCCACGCCTGCTGCCACGCATCGGGGCAGATCCACACCCAAAGGCGAATGGCCTGACAGACGCAGGGGGACACGCACACATAGCCATCTCCGCTGCCCGGGTTTGCTGTTACGGTCAAGTGCTTCACGGACTTGCTTGATGAATCCGGCCATGATCGCCATGCGCTGCCCTTCGTTCGTTTCTTCAAGCCGGAAAAAGTCCGACCACCGCATAAAGTCCAGTTCCAGCCCGGCGAAGTCGTAATTCTCGCACAGCTCGCGGATCAGGCTCAGCTTGTAGGCAGGCACCTCCGGGATGGCCCAGTTCCATATGCGACCTGTCCGCAGCGGGCTTCGCAAACGCATGGAGCTGACATACTTCACCTTCTCAGCGTCAGGGAGCCGGGTGTAGTCTTCTGGGTCAGGTCGCAGTTGATACTCGGGATGCTCCAGAAGTGGCCGGCTCAGCCAGGCGGCGAGTTCATGATCGAACTTTGGCTTCGGTTCATTCTGGCCCATTCCGCTAACCATCTTTTGCACAAGATCAAGCATCTCAATGCCGTGATAGTCGTTCAGCCGAAAGGAGATGAAGGGTGCGACCTTTCGTTCATGGCAGCGCTTGATAAACGTGTCCACCAAGTCGCCGCCGTTAAGCATGACCTGACCGATGGAGCCCGCAGGCAGCCCGGTTTTCTCCTGGAACCACCGGTAATGATCGTCCGCCGGATAGATGGCACTCTTCCACCAGGGCACCCAGCCATTCCCTGCTTGGAGAAGGTGAACATCCACTTCCGATGCCTCGTCCACGCTCACTTCCAGCCGTTCCAGGGTGAATGGATCTTTGCGGACATATCCTGGACTTGGCGAGGTCAGGACGTTGGTCGTGTCATTGCTGTAAAGGACTCGGAATGCAGGCTTTGGATGCTCCGCTTTCTGTGCTGCCAACAATTGACGACTGGCGACCAGCACACTCGCAGCGGTCGTTTGTACAAATTGTCGGCGGTTCATTGAGTAAGGAATTGAAACTCGAGTGAATCCTTCGTCTGGCTCACAGTGCGTCAGCCAGCATTAAGGAAGCTGCCAGAAGCGGAGCAGAAAATCACCGCGTTTGTCTTTCGTTGCCGGAGACTCCTTGGCGGAAGCCGAGTGGACCTGACGTGCAAGCTGCATCGGATCCAGCGTGCCTTTTTGCAGTTTCTCCATTCCATCCTGCCAGACGGTTTTTTCACTCTCGCTCAGCGGTTCATCAAGCCGGGCATTGTAATCGCTGAAGAAACCCTTGCTGCCGAAGTATTGAGCGGCAGGCACGCGCGGGTCATCCGAGGTCACGTCCACATCATTGAAGAAGCTGATCATCACGCGGTTTTTGACCAGGGTGCGGATGAGCAAATCGGCATCCAGTTTGGCTGGCGTGGTCTTATTCTTAATGGCCAGGGCAGCGGCAAATCCGGCAGACTCCCCCATCTGCATCCATACCGGTTCCAAGCGAATGGCACCCCAGCCGACATGCGAAGCGGAAATGGCAACACTAACCAAAAGATTGTCCACTTCATTGGCCAGCAGGCTGCGGTACGGCACCTGGGCAGGGCGGGTTTCTTCGCCCAAGAAAAAGATACCGTCTTCATGGCTGCCGGGCACCTTGCGCTTCAGGCAGGCCACGGAATCCACCGGCCAGTCAGTGATAGCGATGCTGTCGGCATGAACTGGCGTGCGGGCGATGCCTTCGGCAATGACGTTGTCCTGCTCTTTGAAAACATATCGTCCAACCAGCCGCCGCGCCTCGCGCACATAGATCTCATAAGGGGCGTGATTGTTGTCGGGAAATTCATCCGCTGCAAGGCCGTAACCGGCAAACTGCTTGCGCTCGCGATCTGATGCTTCCGGATCATTCTGCATCCACCACAGGCGCATGAGCATGCCATCGAGATAGCGCTTTGAAATTGCCTCGCGTGTGGGCCAGTCACCACCTGGATAGTCATTCTGCGGACCGATGAGACGCCCGCCGTTCCAGGCTACCTTATTGTTAGGCAGATTCGGCACGAACCCGCCACCACCGGCTGCTTTGGCGATGGCGACATCGTAGTTGGCAGGCTTTTCCACCATGATCCTGTTGGTCGGTTCACGTGTGAGTACGAGGCGGTAGTTGTAGGCCATCACGGATCCGTCGGCTTCTCCGCTATGCGGGCCTTCCAAGATTTCGCCGGTGGCATGGCTGTTGTAGCGGATGTTCAGCCGTCCTTCGTCGGCGTCTTTCGGGAAGCCGCGCTGGCCGGGGGCCTTCTTGCGCTCGGTAGCATAGATGACGCCAGCGTGCGGCTCATTGTACTGACTGCGTGCCTCACGCCCGATCTGTGACTTTACACCCGCTGCGGCGATGAGGTCCCCTTCATACATGCCATCAGCAAAGATCTTCGCGGTTACCTTCACACTCCCTTTCCCATGCATGGGCTTTAGCGTCACGCTTTTCAGCATTGCGCCGTCCCGTTCCGCCTTGCTGACAATGTGGCCCAGCAAAACCGTCAGCGTCTTTTCCTTTTCCACCATCTCGTTAAACAGCATCTCCGCGATGCGGGGTTCCACCTTGGGGCGGTCAATGTGCGCACGGCTGTTGGCATCCGGCATAGAAGCAAGATGCTGGGGGGAGTTCTCTCCATATGCTTTTTTGTAATAGTCCGCTGCCCCCCGAAGCATTTCTGCATACAAGGGTGAGCGCAACCCGTCATAAGGAGCCTCCCAGCCACCAGCCCCGCTGGTAATGAAGCCGCCCAAATGCTGCGTATGGTTGACCAGCAGGACGCTCAACCCTTCGCGTGCTCCCCGCACTGCCGTGGCGATGCCGCCTGGTGTTCCACCGATGACGACCAGGTCATAGTTCTTTTCATCCACGTCCACGGTTTTGGCGGCGGACTTCAGCTTCATCGGTGCGGGGATGATCACCTTTGGGGCAGGCATCGCGGCCTTGATGGGAAAGCCAGCATCCGCCCGTGTATTGCGCTCCACTTTGGCATCCGCCTCAGGCACAATCTGAAGCCCGTCCACCACCACAAAACCCTTTTTGGCCCTGGCCAGGATCTTCACCGATCCGCTTTTGCCCTTGGCAAATTCAAAGACGCCCAGTGATCTCGGGATACTTTCCTCCAGGCACTCTTCGCGCTGGTTCAGCGTCACTTTTTTCTCACCTTCTGCGCTGCGGATGACGATCTCGGCCGCATCACAGCGATTGTCTGAGGCGACGTAAAGAAGCCTGAGCTCATAGCGACCGGCCACCGGGATATCGGGAGTGAAAGTGGCCGTGCCATCGGCATTGATGGCGTGGTAACCACGGCCTACCAAATAACCCAGCTGGCTGCCACCTTCCCGCCACTGGCCTGTATAGCGGGCGGCATCATCATCCATGAGGATTCCGGCCACCTTGGCGTCATTGGCCGATGTGTTTACCTCCTTCTTTTCCATCCCATCCGTTTCCTTCAGTCTGAAACGTGTGCTGACCACCGAGTGCTTGTCAGGACCAGGACGATATTTGACATAGGTCGTCGCCACGAAGGTCCCGTCCGGCAGCAATTCCAGGCCTGGATAACCACAGTCGCTGCGGGCATTGCTGTGCAAAAGCTTGATCTTGTATTCACCATCCTTGCCGCTCTGGATGTCCTCATACTTTCCCACCCAGGCCACAAAATGATTCCGCGTGGGGCTGTTGGCACCCATGTCGCGAAAGGTCACCACCAGACGGCCATCCGGTGCGTATTGGGCCTTGTGCCTGTCGCCATGCAGCCCAGGTGGCAGATCTTTCACCGTCGTCCAGGTGCGGCCTTCATCGTTACTGATGATGTAGTGGCTGGCATGGCTGCGGATGTTTTCACGGATGAGGCAGAGAAGCTGTTTGCCATCGGGCGAGCGCACCACTTCAGGCTCGCACGGCTTCAGGTCGCCCAGATCCACCAGCACTTTCCACGGACTCCAGGTCAGGCCTCCATCCAGGGATTCACTCTGCGTGATGATGTTTGACTTCGGGTCCTTGGTTTCGCCTGGACGACGGATGTTGGAAAGACCGATCAGGCGCTTGCCGCCATCCACTGGCATGATGGTGCAAAAAGGCATCACGCATTCCAGGTCCAGGCTCTTCATGGGGGACCAGGTTTTGCCGTCATCCATGGAATAGGACATCTGCATCGTCCCGTTGTCCGGCTGGCGCGTCCCGCCAGGCCCCTGCCCAGCATAGACAAACAGGCGCGAGACACCTTGTGGATCTGTCAGCCGGTAGAGTGCCGGACAGTTGCGCGTCGTCGCCCAGTTTTCCGGCACCGGCAGGAGTTCGCTCCAGGTCAGGCCGCCGTCATCGCTGCGCTTCATCGGTCCGCAACCACCGCCGTGACCATAGGTCCAAACACAATACATGGTCTTGCCATCTGGCAGCAGAACCGTCGTCGGGTGCCCCTGATAGATTTCAGGTGTGCCCTGGGCAACGATCACCTGCCGGGAGGTATCGCCAGACAGATCCAGCACAGGAGGATGATCTTCAGCCTGAATGGGGGAAGCCAGAAACAAGGGGACCAGGACACAGGCCAGGAATTTACAAAGGAGGGACATCACAATAAGACGTAATTTGGTTAAATTTGCTATCTGGTAAACTAATAACACCAGTTTGAAGCTATCACTAGCTCTGCCTTAGAGGGCATACCAGGTCAGCAGGATTTCCTTGTTAAAAATGGAGGAATCAATGGCAGCTCACAGCTTCTGCTTCTCACCGCCCAGCACCTGGCCGTCTTTCAGCAGACGGGCGCGCAGCTTTTCATAGTCCACCTTTTGCACCGGCACCTGGTCATCAATTGCCATGACGGCGGCGGTCGCAGCACTCTGGCTGGTGACCATGAAAACAGGCTCCATGCGGATGCTTGCAAAGGCGACGTGGCTGCAACTCAGAGCAAAGGTGACGAACAAGTTTTCACACTCGCTCTGACGGGGCACAATGGCGTCGTAGCCGATAGCATAAGGCGGCGCGCCATCGCGACCGGAGGCGATCTTTCCCTCGCGGGTGACGACGCCATCCTTCACAATACGCCGGATCTCATGCACGTCGGTGCCGTAGCTGCCCAGCCCCACGGACTTGGGCGCGACCTGACGGCCAAAGGTGTGGTGCTGGGTAAGAACCAGGTCGCTGATCATGCGCCGGGCTTGGCGAACATAGATCTGATGAGGCCAGCCGCCATTGTCGGTGAATTCATCCTTGGGCAGACCGAAGCGCTTCATGTCCTTGCGCACTTTCTCAGGCACGCGTGCATCCGTGGCCAGGAAATACAGCAGGCCGCGATGGTAGTTCTCATGCTCTTTGGCGATCTCGTCGCGCCGGGCATACGTGGCCTCAGGCCATTCGTGACTTGCCCCTGGCATGTTGCCGCCAAAGGTGGCCGTATTAAAATCCCACTTCTGGTTAGGCAAAGCGTCGTGTTTGGAAAACCAGCGCAGGTCCATGTCATCGCCATTGGCCAGGCAGGCTTCAATGAACCGGGCCACAATCTCATAACGTTTCGGATCATAGTCCGGCGGCGGGGCAATGGCGATGCTGTTGGCCGGATCCACACTCAGGCAAAGGCGGAAACAATAGGCCTGTACACCTGGTGCAGGTTCTCCAGGCGTCCCCGGTTCGCCTTCCTGGATCAACGGCAGCAAGCCGCTCTTGGGATCTCCTTTCACTACATAAGGATCCAACGGAAAATCACGGTCCCACACGCCCTGTCCACCGGCCACACGCCCCGTCTCCCCAGGCACCAGGTGGCCAGTGCGAGGTTTGTATTTCTCGTCGTAATAAATGCCGTTGTAGGTCTCGCCATATTTGGCATTGCCCTCACGCATCAGCGTGTAGCTCACCCCCGCTTTCGCCATCAGGTCACCTTCATAAGTGGTGTCCAGGAACATCTTCGCCCGGAAAATGGTTCCGTCTTCGGTCACGAACTCTGTGATGCGAGCGCCTTCCTTGGTCACCTTGGCCAGCCTTGCTTTGAAGTAAACTTTCACCCCGGCTTCCTTGGCCATATGCGTATAAACTTCCTCCGCCTTGTGCGGCTCGATGGCATAGGCACCGCCTGTGGCCGGGCCGCCGCCGACAGGTATAAAGACCTTGTCCCAGGCGAGTTCGACGCCCACGGTCGCAGCCAGCTTGGTGAAGTATTCGCGGGAGATGCCGCCCACGCTGCGAGGATCACCAATGTCCACCGCGCTAAGACCGCCGGAGGTCATGCCGCCCAGATGCCTGCCCGGTTCGGCAATGACCACGCTTTTCCCCATACGGGCCACTTGCACCGCCGCCGCCACACCGCCGCTGGTGCCGCCATAAACGCAGACATCGGCTTCAATGACTTCTGCCGAAAAGGCCGGTTGGAAAGTGAGGGCAAGGCCAAAGGCTGCCGTACCAATAGATCGCAAAAGGAAGGTGTACATGGTGGAAATAAGAAGACGAAGCTCCCACTCACCAACTTGCTGGTCAGGTTATCCTACCAGTTCCTCGTTAGCCTATTCTTTTCTTAGCACACCATCGCTGAGGATCTTGGCGCGCAGACCGCCGTCTCCTTTCATGGCCTCTTCAGCGCCCTCGGCAAAGGCCTGGTTCATCCAGTAGCAAGGCGCGCTTTCCTGGGTGCCTAAAAACCGCACGCCCTGGATCTCAAACTCCTGCCCGATGAGCGCATTCAGATCCGCTCCTTTGGTGATGATGTTGCGCCGGAAAACGGAAGGCTCCACACCCATCACCTGGAACTGCTCGCACAGGCGCTCATAGACCTCGTGGGCAAAGAAGGTGACCTGTCCTTTGTAGTCCTCCTTGAATCCAAAAAAACGGTCCCCCTTCAGACCCTGGCTGGCAACGCATTCAATCGAGTCCACCTCGATCATCGGGGCCTGCCCGGCAGGCCGGCCGTGATGGCCGAAGAAGTTGTGCTCCGGGGAGATGTAAAGATGGAGGATCTGCATGCCACAATGTCATGCAGATGAGCAGACACGCCAAGCTGGAATCTATCCCTTTGCACGGAGCGCAAGCCTGCATGACAAATGATCCATGAATGAAGAAAAGACCCTCCGCATCGGCATTGTAGGCGCAGGCGGCATTGTGAAGCAGCGGCATCTGCCAGGCCTGCGTGCCCTGCCAAATATCCAGATCACGGCGGTGGCGAATTCCACCCTGGCCAGTGCAGAAGCCTTCTGCCGCGACTTCGCACCGGAGGCGAAACCCATCGCCCGCTGGGAGGATGTGGTGGACAATGAAAACGTGGACATTGTGTGGATCGGCGCTCATCCGTACATGCACCATGATGTGACGGACTTTGGACTGCAATGCGGCAAGCATGTCTTCACCCAGGCACGCATGGCGGCCACGCTGCAGGAGGCGGAGCACATGTGGGAAAGGGCACAGAGCTGCCCGGACCTGGTGACAGCCATCTGCCCTCCACCCCAGGGGATGAAAAGCGGCGAGATGGTGAAAAAGCTGCTGGCGGACGGTGCCATCGGCACGCCGCATCAAGCACTCCTGCACAGCTTTAACGGCGCATGGCTGGACGCCAGCCAGCCTGCGCACTGGCGCCAGCGCACGGAGACGAGCGGCATCCAGATCCTGACCCTGGGCATCTACACGGAGGTTTTGCAAAAATGGTTAGGCCACATCACCGAAGTTGAGGCGCGTGGAAATATCGTCATCCCGGAGCGGCAGGGTTACACCGTGGAGACACCGGACTTTGTCAACGTCCTGGCCAGGTTCCGCAGCGGCCTGGAGGCCACGATGATGTTCAGCGGCGTGGCCGCCCATGCACCGACGGACAGACTGTGGTTATTTGGCACAGAAGGCACCCTGAGTTATGATTTCACCACCGAAGAAGTCTCCCTGGGCAAACGGGGCGGCGGGCTTGAGGTAGTGCCTGTGCCTTATGACATGCAGCGTGAATGGACCGTGGAGCGTGATTTTATCCAGGCCGTACGTGATCCTCAGGCACCGCGTCCGAAGCCCGACTTCACCGAAGGCGTCTGCTACATGCGTGTGGTAGAGGCGGTGTGGGAGGCCATGGAAACACGCGCTGCGGTGAAGTGCGCGTGATCGAAAGGATCCTCATAGCCCCTGCGGATGCCGGTTGATGAAACCGGACGTCGGGCGTGCAGTGGAACGCCAGCGTGGCCCCTCCCCCGTTTGTGTTCCCGAGGTGTCGAACCGCAATCCGCAGACGGACATGAAAACATGGTTCCCCGGTTTCACAAAAAGAGACACATAACGCCCCGCGCCTGGCTTTCCATATCCGGCAAATCCCCGTGAATTCAAAGGTCGCACCAGCAGACCCGTGCGGTAGAGAATGTGGGAGATGGAGCCGGAGCAGTCAAACCCGTCATCATAGAGCTGCTTGTGACCGCCGCCCCATTTGTAGGGCTTGTCCACAAGCTGGTTGGCATAATACACCAAGTGATGCAGCACCGGCGGATGATAAGTCGTGGCACGGGCATGACGCCCGTCAAAAATCAAAGGCGGGACCTGCGTGTAATAATAAACCCCAGCGCCGCCTCCGGCGACCGCCAGCGCGCCTAGTCCGGTCGTCTTCAACCAGTCCCGACGTCCCATGTTTTTCAGGGCATTTGCCTCCAGTGTATTTTCTAAGGACTCAGGAATGAAATCTTGAGGTTCATGCATGGTGCAAAGTTACTCTCAATACCCAAAATGCCAAGCCTACTTTCTCGAAAGACGGTAAAGCGGTACAGGCAGTTGCTCAGAGGTGAACCAGAGAGAAGCACCGTCCTCATCATAGCACACCGCTTCCATCTGTTTCGTCAGCGGCGGCTGGATGATCCTGGCGGGTGCTGCCAGTGACTGAGCCAGGGAGGCTTTTTTGCTGAGTTTCCATTCGTGCAAGTAACTGTAAGTGCCGATGACCAGCCAGCTGCCGTCCGGGGAAAAATCAGCAGCGGTAGCCATGCAGGCCATGCCGGGGCGTTTCCCTTCCCTCGGGCGGGATGGGAAATTCAGATCAGCCATCTTGATCAGCTTCATCGCCTGGCCGGAGATGCGGTCCTCTGGCACACGGTAAAGGGCGCAGCGGCCATCCTCCGTCTTGGTCACAATGAAGAGATGGCGGTTCAGCGGATGCATCATCAGGCACTCCGCGTTATGCCGCCCATCAGGATAGCTCACGTGCCAGGTTTCCGGCTCGGCGGACAGGACTTCCTTTTCAGCATCTTCAGGCAGGTCCGGCTCCGGGATGCGATAGATCTGGATGCTGGCGCGGCGCTTCAGATTGTCTCCGATGTCCCCGATGAACAGGCAGGGCTGTCCCTTTTCATCAGGACCTTGGGTGATATCCTCCCAGTCAAAATTAGCTGCCGTCGGCACACGCACCTTGGCCACCGTTTCCCCTTTCTGGTTGATGGCAAACAGGCAGGGCTCGCCACCGGAATCATTATGTGTCCAAAAAATACCGGGATGCCGCAGACTGCGTGCGATGCCACTGCTTTCAGCAATGCGCTTGTCAGCCAGCACAGCCACCTTTTCTGCCGTGGGCACTTCCACCTCCACCTGGGCAGCGGCAGGGAGGGCCAGCAGGCCAAGGATAGCGGTGAGGACCAGCGTCTTCATAGCCGTGAAAGCGGACATTCAAATTAACCCAGAGAGCGTGCCGGACCTGGCACCAGGCGGTTATAATGCAGCTGCACACGCCTCAGGTACCACTGCCAGGTGGGGCCGGGACGGCCGCGATCCAGCAGGAAATGCGGGCAGTTTTTGTGGGGATCCTTGATGCTGGGGCTGATGCGCGGCCAGTGATAGTGCGGCACCACATGTTTCAGCGGGATGCCGTAAGTGTACATCAAGTAAGCGGAAAGACGGGCCGTTTTGTCAATGGTCAGCGCAATGTCATTGCCCCGGTGCTCGCACATCTCGATGCCGATGCTGTAGTTGTTCCCAGGGCCGTCAAAGTCGGCGTGCTCCCCCTGCTCCCGGCAGGGCAGATGCTGGATGGCCACATTGGACTGCGTGGTAAAATGCCAGGTCAGGAAGCCGATCCGGTTGCCCCCAGGACGCTTGGTCGCACGCAAGGCTCCCCTCTTCAGGGCCAGGGCGTGGTTATACGCGTTGCCGGTGTAATTTTGCGTACTGTGAATGGTGATGTACCGGGGTGTCATGGGCCGGTATTTATATCGGCCCACTTTGCCCGGCGGGATCAGGTCCGTTTGCAAACCCACCTCCCGCAGCAACTGCTCAGGGGTCACGCGCCCGAGCGCCCTGTCATTGTAACGGGCTTCCCACATGGCGGTTTTGGAGCGCCCGGCGGGAGATCCGCAGGCGGCAAAGAGGACGACGGCCAGAATCCCGAGAGGGAGGGCCAGTAGAGCACTGCCTTTATTCATGAGAGCAGTATGATGGATGAAGCGAAGTTTGCCAGTCATGAGTCTAGCAGCCTGACATTTAGTTTGAGTTCCTCCAATTTTCAGCCAGCCATAGACTTGTGATTCTTGTCCTGACAGCAGGCTTTGGCGATGGGCACAACACCGCCGCATTTTCCACCTCCGAAGCACTGCGCCGTTTGTGCCCAGGGGAGGAGGTCCAGACTTGCGACCTTGTCAGCGAGGTGCAGCCACGCATCGCCACCCTGCTGAAAAACTTGTACCAGCAGGCCATCACGCACTTTCCCAGTGGCTGGCGCATGGTGTACCACATGCTGGAAAAGTCCGATGTGGACCCTCAGGACAGCGCCTGGCTGGCCCCGCTGGTGCGCGGCCTGCGGGAAAAAATCACGACCCTGCAACCAAGGCTTATTATCAGCACCTACCCGCTGTATGCGGCACTGATGGATGCCCTGCGCAAGCAGGACGGTGAAGTACCAAAACTGGTCACCATCATCACCGATTCCATCAGCGTGCACCGCATCTGGCTGATGCAACCAAGCGACCTCTACTGCGTGGCCGATGCCGAAACCCGGGAAGTGGTCATGAAACTGGGCATTCCGCACGAGAAAGTCCACATCACCGGTTTCCCCGTCAGTCTTCAATTCACCGAAACATTGCCCGAGGAGGCCATCCGTCCTGGAGTACAGCGCATTCTCTACCTGCCCTCCACCACCGCCCGCCACGTCAGGATGACGCTGGCCTCCCTGAAGCCGCTGCTGCAAAAGGGCGTGCAACTGACCATCCCCGTGGGCAAGCACAGCTCGCGTTTATATCATGTGCTGCGCAAGTTCACCGATGAAATGCCAGACGCCCCCGTGGAGATCATCGGCTGGACAGACCGCATCCCCGAACTGCTGCGCACGCACGATGTGGTCATCTGCAAAGCTGGCGGTGCCATTTTGCATGAAGTGCTGGCAGCCCGCATCCCGGCGGTGATTGACTATGTAGTCCCCGGCCAGGAGGAAGGGAACGCGGAGATGCTGCTCTCCCGCCATTGCGCCTACCGCTCCCAAACGGCCAGTGAAACCGGCGAATGTGTGGCCAGGATCCTTGAGAATGGCGGCAAAATCGGACGCCAGATGCACGCTAACATGCTGCCTATCAGTGTGCCGGATGCAGCCATGCGCGCAGCAAAAGCCGCCCTGGAATGACGGCCGTGAACTGATTGCATTGGGTTATAAATCATCCCCTTGCACTTCTCTGAGCAGCCGGCTCAGCCGCGCGACAATCTCCGGTTGTTCCGCATGCACATTCTTCGTCTCTGCGGGATCTGTCTCCAGGTTGTAGAGCTGCCCCGTCGGCCCGCCTTCTTTTGCCGGGTCCAGGACCTTCGGATGGCTGAACCCGCCAGATCCCCGGTGCGGCACCAGTTTCCACGGTCCCTGCCGGATGCCAAACACCCCGCTCATTGAATGGTGAATGGCAAACTCACGCAGCGGCTTATCCGGTTTTTCTTTTAGCAACGCAGGCAGGATGTCCCGGCTGTCCTCCCCGGCCCCGGCAGGCAGGTCCACACCTATGATCGCCGCCGCTGTCGCCAGCAGGTCCGTCAGCTCCACCAGCTCAGCACTCACCGTCCCGGCAGGGGTTTTGCCCGGCCAGCGCACCACGAAGGGCACCCGGTGCCCGCCTTCCCAGATGTCCGCCTTCGTTCCGCGCAGATGCGCATTCCCCTGGTGACCATATTCCTGGATATGCGCCCCCCGCCCGCGTACCTTGTAATGCTTCACATCGTCCGCTTCCTTCGCCTCCCAATAATGATACAGCCCGCCATTGTCGGAGGTGAAAAGCACCAGCGTATTCTCCGCCAGCCCGGTACGGTCCAGCGTCTCCAGCAAAGCTCCCAAAAAGGCGTCAGTCTCCACGACAAAGTCCCCATAGTCCCCGGCCTGGCTTTTGCCCTTGTACTCCGTATTTGTCACCACCGGCAGATGCGGCGAGGTCAGCGGCGCATACAGAAAAAAAGGCTTCTTGTCCGCCGCTGCCGCCCTTTCTTCAATGAATGCCACAGCTTCACCCGCCAGCCTCGGCATTACCCCATGGATGGTGAAATCCGGCGACCTCACCCCTTCATCCACCGCCATGAAATTGGTGTCGCGCATGCGCTCCTGATTCAACACGGGCAGCCTCAGCGCACGGTCATTCACCAGATAACAAAAGGGCGACATGTTCAGCGAGGCGGAGATACCAAAATAATGGTCAAACCCCACTGCCACGGGTCCGCCCGTGAAGGGCTTCGTAAAATCCACCTCAAACCCGGCGCGCGGTGGCTCCCGGCGGTCCAGCGGCACTGCCGGGACCGGCTGGCCATTCTTGTCCGTCCATTGCATGCCCAGATGCCACTTGCCGATGCATGCCGTACGATACCCCTGCTCTTTCAGCAGGCTCGCCACCGTCACCTGCCCTGGCTCAATAAGCGGCGGGTCAAAGCCGTCCAGCACCCGGTACTTAAGCCGCGTGCGCCAGCAGTAGCGCCCCGTCAGCAGACCGTAGCGCGTTGGTGTACACACCGCCGAAGGCGTATGCGCATCGGTAAACCGCATCCCTTCCAGCGCCAGGCGGTCCACATGCGGGGTCTGGATCTTCGAAGCCGGATTGTTGCAGGAAACATCCCCAAACCCCAGATCATCCGCCAAAACCACAATGATGTTAGGCCGCCGTTCTATACCATAGGCAGCCGTATTAATAATCAGTGAAAACACCCCCATCAATCCCGTTTTGATCCAGTTTCGACAATTTAAGCGCATCATTCCCTTTCAGACGATTCATCCACAGTACTTCTGTCACTCACCGGAATTTCCCGGCTCATTTACCCCCCATTGAGCATACCCCCTGCTCCTGATGTCCAATGAATCATCTTCTCATGCCATCACTCCAAACACGCCCCGCTGATGGCAAGCTCTCCAAGCGCTGTGCTTTCTTCCTCTTCATCCTCATGGGATGTGGGACCGCCTCCAGTGCCACCTACCATGTGAGCAGCACCGGCCTCGATACTCATCCTGGCACCACCCAAGCCCCTTTCCGTGAGATCCGCAAAGCCCTCGCTGTCATCTCCCCAGGGGATACTGTCATCGTCGCAGACGGGACGTATAAAGGTTTCAATGCAGTCGGCATCGGCTCTGCCGATACCGTCACCACCATCATCGCCCCCGGACGCCAGGCCGAGATCCTCAAAACCACCGACCGTGGCATTAACGACCCAAACAACATCGTCGTCTGGCAATGCACAAATGTCGTCTTTGACGGATTCCGTTCCTTCAATGCCACCCGTGCTGGTATGCGCATCATCGAATGCTCACACGTCACCGTCCGCAATTGCGTTTTTGGCGACAATCAGTACTGGGGCATCGTCACCAGTTTCAGCGATGATTTGCTCATCGAAGACAACGACTGTTATGGCAGCCTGAAGGAGCATGGCATCTACGTGGCCAACAGCGGCGACCGCCCCATCGTGCGGCGTAACAAACTGCATGACAACGTCGCCTCCGGCCTCCGCTCCAACGGAGACATTTTCCAGGGCGGCGACGGCATCATCACCGGAGCTGTATATGAGGGGAACATCATTTATAACAATGGTGAGATCGGTGGGGCCGCCATGAACCTGGACGGCCTCCAGGACGGCATCATCCGCAACAATCTGATCTTTGACAATCTCTCCACCGGCATCGCCATATTCAAAGGCGGCGGTGCCGAAGGTCCCAAAGGCATGAAGGTGCTGAACAACACCATCATCCTCCCCGCCACCGCCCGCTACAACCTGCGCATTACCGATGTCATCGGCCCCATCCTGGTCCGCAACAACGTCCTCTACAATGCCAACACCGCCAAAGGCCCCTTCTCCTGGAACACCCCCGAAGATGCCGCCTGGACCGACAGCGACTACAATGCCTTTGGCGGCGGCCGTTTTGTATCCACGGATGGCGAGATTTCCCGCATCTCCATGGATACTTGGAGGGCTTCTGGAAACGAACCCCATTCCCTGCCCTCCGTCGCCCTCGGCAGCCTCTTTGTAGATGAACCGGGGCGCGACTACCGGCTGAAAGCAGCATCACCCCTGATTGATACCGGCACGCCTCTCCCAGAGGTCCCTACCGACATTCTCGGCACCGCGCGTCCCCTGGGTTCGGCACATGACATCGGTGCCTATGAATACGGCGCCTATTCGTCCTGGAAAGCAAATCAGGAATTTCCTCCCGATACCCCGATTGATTGGGATTCAGACGAGGACGGCATTCCCCTCCTCCTGGAATACGCCCTGGACATGGACCCCATGAAGGACTCCAGCCCGGACCTCCCCACTGCCACTCTTACAAATGACCGCCTGCAGCTCGTTTACCCTCTCATACGCACCGATCTTATCTATGCCGTCGAGACAAGCCCCGACCTCCTATCCTGGACCACCGTGGGCGTTGATCAGGGCATCCCAGGCTCCACCGTCACCGCCTCCGTGCCACATGGGGAAGAACCCGAACGCCAGTTTCTGCGGCTCCAAGTCTGGCTGCCATGATCGCCTCCAACCAGCCGGCCACTCCTGACGATGTCGCCCGTCATTACGACCAGCTGGACCGTTTTTACCGCCAGATCTGGGGTGACCACGTCCACCACGGTCTTTGGCTGACGGGCCGCGAAACCAGCGAGCAGGCCACCCGTAATCTGCTGAATGCTGTCGTTTCCAAGCTTCATCTGACTCCCGGCATGGAGCTTTGTGATGTGGGCTGCGGCTACGGTCATAGCGCCCGCATCATCGCCAGCGAGCAGCAGGTCAAAGTCACCGGTCTCACCATCTCCCCCGCCCAGCAAAGCTACGCTGCCAGCGCCACCCCACCCGGCTTGCCAGCCACCTTCCTGCTCGAAGACTGGCTGCACAACAAACGTCCCGCTGCCGCTTACGATGCCCTCATGGCCATCGAAAGCACCGAGCACATGGCCGACAAAGCCCGCGTTTTTAGCGAAGCTGCCCGCGTTCTCAAGCCCGGCGGCCGCCTGGTCATCTGCGCCTGGCTGGCCCATGAAACGCTGAAGCCCTGGCATCACCGCCACCTCATCGAGCCCATCTGCCGGGAGGGCCGCATGCCCGGCCTCGGCACCCAGTCCGAATACTCTCATTGGATGACCGCCGCTGGCTTTCACATCGAAGAGGCCCGTGACGTCTCAAAGCAGGTCGCCCGCACCTGGCCCATCTGCGCCTGGCGTTTTATCCTCGGCACCCTCCGCCGCCCCACCTACATCCGCTTCCTCCTCGATCCCAAAAACGACAACCGCATCTTCGCCCTCACCATGCTCCGCCTCTGGCTCGCCTACCACACCGGTGCCATGCGCTATGTGATTTTTTCGGCCTTCCTTCAAACATCCAGCAAGGCTCATGCAAAAAATGCCAGCTTGCAGGTTTCACCATGAAACGTAATCTGTTACCATGAGCATTCAGGCTGCTTTTCAGCGCGGGGTCACCCCGTTATTGCAAATTCTGCTACCCGGCAAGGAAAACGCCGTGCTTTCCATCCAGCCGGATCCGGCTTTGACCCGGCGAATCGAGCACCTGGCCAGCCTGTCCACCGAAGGTAGCCTGACACCTGAGGAAGCCGAGGAATACGAAGGCTACGTCAAGGCCAACAAGTTCGTTGCGATCCTTCGCCGTCAGGCACGCAATCTCAGCCGTCAGTTGGCCAAGTGACGGAGGCCGTCAAGATTTAGGTAAGAAGTCGTGCGCGCAACCGCTGCGAATACTGCCTCCTGCATCAAGACGACTCTCCGCTTGCATTGCTTCACATCGAGCATATCCGACCGAAGAAACATGGCGGTTCTGACAGCCCCGACAATCTATGCCTTGCCTGCATTGACTGCAACCTGCGCAAAGGCAGCAACCTCACTGGCATAGACCCACAATCCGAAAAGATCACCGAACTTTTCAATCCCCGCCAGGATACATGGGAAGATCATTTTGAATGGGACGGAGTCCACCTCAAGGGCAAGTCCGCCATTGCCAGAACCACAATCCGGGTGCTCGACATGAATTCGGACGACCGGCTTGACTTGAGGCTCAGCGGCGAAGAGTTCCCTTCTGAAACTGACTGATAAAAGAAAACGTGGAGCCAGTTGCCGGACTCCACGCTTCAATTTTACACAATCCTTTTTGTTAGTCCGCCTTCACAAAGGCCAGCATGGTTTTTAGCATGATGGTCACGGAAAGCGCACCGGCATCCGGGAAGCCCAGGCAGGCTTCGCCAAGAGTCTTGGCGCGGCCAAACTGGGCGATCATCGCCTTGCTGGCTTCCACGCCGGATTCCGCAGCGGCAACGACGGCCGTAAGGGCTTCCGGCAGCGGCTGTCCAGTCACTTCCTTGGCCTTGTCAGCCGCAGGAGCCAGGGCATCAATCATGGTCTTGTCACCCGGCTTGGCACCGCCCCGCTTCATCACGCCTTCCAGCGCGGCTTGCAGGAACAGGGACAGGCCTTCGGCATCCAGGAACTCGCGATCTTTGACTGCCTTGCCACCGGCCCGATAGACCGTGCCGAAGAGGGCGCCAGAGGCACCGCCCATGCTGCTCATCATGGCGTTGCCCGTGGTTGCAAACACCTGCTCCACACTGGCGGCATCCAGGGGCTCAAGCTGCGCTTTCACCGCTTCCATACCGCGCTTCATGCCCAGGCCATGATCCCCATCGCCGAGGTCACGGTCCGCCTGGGAGAGCATGGGCTCCGCCTCAATGATGGCATCCGCCACCTGCAGCATCATCAGCCGCACTTGATTGGGTTTCAGTTCCATAAGAGGTCAGGCTTGGGCTTACTTCGTGCCGCGTGCTTTGAGGTCGTTGTAGAGATCATGAGCCTGCTCAGGCGTCAGGTTCTCATGCACCACACCGCGCACCGCCTGCATCATGCTGATCGGGGCATCGCTCTGGAAGATGTTGCGGCCCATGTCCACACCGTTGGCACCCTGCTGGATCGCATTGTAGCACATCTTCAGCGCGTCCAGCTCAGGCAGCTTCTTGCCACCGGCGATCACGATCGGCACAGGGCAGCAGGAGGTCACAGTTTCGAAGTCTTCATCTGTGTAATAGCACTTCACCACATTCGCACCCAGCTCCGCCATGATGCGGGTGGCCAGGCGGAAATACTGTGCGGTGCGTGCCATCGCACGGCCCACAGCGGTCACGCCCATGACGGCGATGCCATAGCGGCTAGCTGCATCCACCAGATCCGTCAGGTTCTTCAGGCTCTGGCGCTCATAGGCGCTGCCGATGAAGACCTGCACGGCCAGCACGCTGGCGTTCAGGCGGATGGCCTCTTCGATGTTCAGCGCGGTGCTCTCATTGGAAAGCGGCTCAAAACCGGGGCGGCCAAATTTGATCTTCTTGCCGTCCAGTTCGCCTTCCCATTCTTCAAAGGGGCTCACCATGGAGGTGCCGCCGCTGGCTCGCAGGGCGATGGCCTTCTGCGTGGAGGCCGGGATGACGCTGCGCTGGATGCCACGGGTCAGCATGAGGCAGTCTGCATACGGCTCCAGGGGCAGGATGGTCTGGTCCACACGCTCCAGGCCGGTCGTCGGGCCCTGGAAGTAACCGTGGTCAAAGGCCAGCATCACGGTGCGGCCGTCCTTCGGATTGAAAACCTGGCTCAGGCGGTTCTTCAGACCCCAGTCATACTGGTGGGAGCCTTTGAGGAAAAAGCCCGGGGCTTCCTGGGGCACATGGGTGAAGTATTCCTTCTCTTTCTTGTCTGCTGCGCTGGTGCTGATGTCGGCCATAGTAGTATCTGGTTGGAATTAAACGGGCATGCATGCTAGCCATCGAGGCCTTGTCATCCATACCATGAATGGCTAGACTTGTGTCGAATTTCGCAATCTGCAATGGAAAAACCCGTTCTCAGCCTCGTCCCGCCCGGGGCAGCCCATCGTGTGGTGGGAAACCGCGCCGTCGCCCTCCCCGGCGTCACCGTGGACATCCTCACCACCCGCAAGATCGAGCTGGAGCAATGGGAGCTGCGCCGTTTTCATGATCCTTATTGGCGACTCTACTGGCCATTGATCGCCGGTGGCATTGTCGAAATCGTCGGCCAGGAAACCGCCCTCATTCCAGGCAACGTTTACCTCATTCCCCCGCACACCACCTTCAGCACCCGCACCTCCCAGCCCTTTGCCAAATGGTATGCCCATTTCAATCTCGGCCCCCTCGCGGACCGCGCCGCGCCCGGCATTTATGCCTTCCCCATCACCGCAGACATGCGCCAGATCATGCAAAAGCTGACGCTCCCGGCCAGTGAAAAAATCCGCTTTCCCTGGCTCTCCATCCTTTGGGTCGTGGAGGCCGTACAGTGCCTGCCCTCCAGCGTCTGGGACCAGCAGCGCCTGGACGCCCGTGTGCTCACCGCCATGGAGTTCATGAACACCCACCTCAGCCTCAAGCTGACGGCGGAGCAGATCGCCCGATACGCCGGCCTTAGCGTCCGCAATTTGAACCACCTCTTCCAGCAGGAGCTTCAGCAGGCCCCCATGCGAGTGCTGCTGGACTACCGCCTGGATGAAGCCTGCCGTCTGCTGCGCCATGGGGACGCCAGCATCGATGAAATCGCCGAGCAATGCGGTCTCATCAACCGTCACTACCTCAGCCGCATGATGCGCCAGTACCGCAACACCTCCCCCGCCGCGTATCGCAACGAAATGCTCTGACCGGTCGCGCGCAACTTTCCTGGCCTAACCGTGTTTCATGCTCCTGAGATACCCCGTTCCAGCCATGAAGATCCTCTTCTGCTCACTCCCTCTTTTCTGCCTTTCCCTCCACGCGGCGGATCTTACAGCAGATGCCCACGCCGGCATCCCTGCAGACAAGCTGGCATTCTTTGAAAAGAACATCCGCCCCGTGCTGGTGGAGCACTGCTACAAATGCCACTCGGCGGAATCAGAAAAGATCAAAGGCGGCCTCACTCTGGATACCAAACAGGGCACTCTTCTTGGAGGCGAATCCGGCCATCCCGGCGTCACTCCCGGCAGCCTTTCTGAGAGCTCGCTCTATGAAGCCATCACCTGGGCCAATGACGACATGCAGATGCCGCCGAAGGACAAGCTGCCTGACGAGGTCATCGCCAACTTTCGCAAATGGATCGAGATGGGCGCACCGGATCCTCGCGACCAGACCATCCCCAATGTGGCCGGTGGGCGGCGCGAAATCAACATGCAGGAAGGCCGCCAGCACTGGGCTTTCCAAAAACCCAAAAGCACCGTCGTCCCCGATCTGAAAGACGAAAACTGGGCCCGCTCCACCATTGACCAGTGGATCCAGGCAGGCTTTGAAAACGCCGGTATTCAGCCCATGCCGGATGCAGACCGCCGTACCCTCATCCGCCGCATCTCCTTTGACCTTACCGGCCTGCCACCCACCCCGGATGAAGTGGAAACCTTTGTCCAAGACACCTCCCCGGAGGCCATCAAACGCGTTATTGAGCAGTATCTGGATTCGCCCCGATTTGGCGAGCGCTGGGGCCGTCACTGGCTGGACGTGGCCCGGTATGCCGAAAGCAGCGGCAAAGAGGTCAACCTCCTCTACCCTCATGCCTGGCGCTATCGCGACTACGTCATTGACGCCTTCAACCGAGACAAACCCTATGACCAGTTTTTGAAAGAGCAGATCGCCGGGGATCTCATGCGCTCTGACAACAAACGTGACCAGGCCGAAAAGATCGTCGCCACCGGCTTCCTGGCCATTGGTTCCAAGGGCCACAACAACCGCGATGTGCGCCAGTTCAACATGGATCTCGTGGATGAGCAGATAGACGCCTTGTCGCAATCCATGTTAGGCCTTACCCTCGCCTGCGCCCGCTGTCACGACCACAAGTTTGATCCAGTCACCCAGCGCGACTATTACGCCCTGGCCGGCATCTTTCTCAGCAGCGAGACGCTCTACGGCACCCACCGCCAGCTTCAAAATAACAACCCCGGCACCCTCATCGAGCTGGACCCCGCCGCCGGCCAGCTCTCCGCCCTGGCCAGCATCTCCCCCTCAGAGGTCGGCCAGCTCAAGCGCCGCTCCGAGGAGGCTGAAGCCGCCGCCGCAGAAATGCAGCGCGATGCCCTGGCCCAGCGCATGCAGGACCGCGACAGCAACGCCGCCGCCAGCTTTCTCCGTGTGCGGGCAGCCCGTGACCGGGCAGAGACGGTGAAAGCGGATCTGGAGCAATTTCTGGATGACGGCACCCCGCGCACGCTCGCCATGGGCGTGCTGGACCGCAGCCGTCCTATCAACAGTCCGCTGCTCGTTCGGGGCGATATCAAGCAAGCCGGCGACATCGTCCCTCGCGGTCTCGTCGAAGTGCTCTGCGCTGAAGGTGAACCCCGCAATATCAGTACCGGCAGCGGTCGTCTGGACCTTGCGTGGTTCATCGCCTCCAAGGACAATCCTCTCACTGCCCGTGTGATGGCCAACCGCATCTGGCTCAAGCTCATGGGCAGCGGCCTCGTCACCTCGCCGGATAACTTCGGCATCATGGGCCAGAAACCCACCCACCCGGAGCTTCTCGATCATCTGGCCATTTCCTTCATGAACAACGGCTGGTCGGTCAAATCTCTCATCCGGGAAATCATGTTCACCCGCACGTATCAAATGAGTTCCACTTACCATGCGCAAAACTTTGCCGTGGATCCGGACAATACATACCGCTGGCGCATGAACCAGCGCCGCCTGGATGCCGAGGCCATTCGTGATGCCATGCTCGCCGTCTCCGGCACGCTCAATCTCTATCCCGTTGACGGCTCCCCCGTCGCCCGCGCCCCGGAAGGCCGCGAAGGCATCTTCACCCTCGCCCGTGACCTGAGCACCCAGCCATACAACTACCGCAGCATCTACCTGCCCATCATCCGCGACCAGATCCCGGAAATCCTCAGCGTCTTCGACTTCCCCGATGCCAGCCTGGTCAATGGCGAGCGTGACAACACCAACGTCCCCGGCCAGAGCCTGTTCCTCATGAACAACCCACAATCCATCAGCGCGGCCGATGCTTTCGCCGCCCGCCTCGCCAAGCATGAGGGCAGCCCCATGGACCGTCTCATTTACGCCTACCAGCTCGCCTTTTCCCGCTCTCCCACGGAGGACGAATTGGCCGCCATCAGAAGTTTCTGGACCCGCTTCCCCCAGCAGGCCGCCGGAGACAAAAGCACGCCTGAAGCACGCTCTCAGGCCCAGTACGCCGCCCTGTCTGCCTTTTGCCAAAGCCTCATGGCCAGCGCCGAATTCCGTTATTTAAACTGATCCTTTGTCAAACCCTCTGCCCTCTCACGCCATGGATACTCCTTCCAGCCGCCGTCAATTTCTCAAAACCACCTCCAGCGGTTTCGGCTACCTGGCCTTTGCCGCCCTGGCCCAGCAGCAGGCCCTCCGTGCTGGCTCGCCTCTGGCACCGAAAAACCCGCACCTGCTGCCCAAGGCCAAACACGTCATCTTCCTCTGCATGCAGGGTGCTCCCTCGCATGTGGACCTGCTGGATTACAAACCCAAACTGGGCACCGATACTGGCAAAAGCGCCCCCTCCATCGCCGGGCGTTACGGCCAGGCAAAACTCATGGGCTCCCCTTGGAAATTCAACCGCCATGGCAAAAGCGGCCTCTGGGTTTCCGAGCTCCTGCCCAACCTGGCCAAACACGCCGATGACCTCTGCGTCATCAATTCCATGGCCACCGACCTGCCCGCCCACCCGCAGGCCTTTACCCAGCTCCACACCGGAACCACACAGTTTGTTAGGCCGTCACTCGGATCCTGGGCACTTTATGGCCTGGGCACGCAGAATGAAAACCTCCCCGGTTTCATCACCATCAATCCTCCTGGCAATGCCACCCGCAGCTACGGCAGCGCCTTTCTGCCCGCCATTTACCAGGGCACCAAGATCGGCGGCAACGGCCTCCCTGGTGGCGGTGCCTTCGCCCGCCGTATGGGCGGTGGCATGGAGCAGGCCAGCATCGCCAACATCAAAAACAGCCGCTACAACACCGAAGCCCAGCGCACGCAGCTTGACCTCGTCCAGTCCCTGAACCAGTCCCGCATGGCCCAGGATGGCGGCGTCAGCGCCGAGGTGGAAGGCGTCATCGAGTCCTACGAACTCGCCTTCCGCATGCAGGCGGAGGTGCCAAAAGTGCTAGACCTGTCCAAGGAAACCGCCGCCACCAAGAACCTCTATGGCATCGGCAATGACAGCACGGACACCTTTGGCAAGCAGTGCCTCATGGCCCGCAAGCTCGTCGAAGCCGGCGTTCGTTTCATCGAGATCACCCACGGCAACTGGGACCAGCATTTCAATCTCAAAGCTGCGCTGGAGCGCAACTGTGAGGCCATTGACCATCCCGTGGCCGGCCTCCTGCAAGACCTCAAACTGCGCGGCCTGCTCAAGGACACCCTCGTCATCTGGGGCGGCGAATTTGGCCGCACACCTCACAGCCAGGGTGATGATGGGCGCGACCACAACCACAAAGGCTTCACCATGTGGATGGCCGGGGGCGGCGTCAAGGGCGGCATGAACTACGGCAAGACGGATGAATACGGCTACGAGGCGGTCGAAAACAAAATGCACATCCACGACTGGCACGCCACCGTCCTGCACCTCCTGGGCCTGGACCACGAAAAACTCACCTACCGCTACGCTGGCCGCGATTTCCGCCTGACGGATGTGTATGGCAGCGTGGCCAGTGAGATCATCTCTTGACCACCGTTTTCCGCTTAGGAAATATTATTTAAGGATACCTCTTCGTTTCCACCTTGAGAAACCGTACCTCTTTGACTCAGGTCATTTCCAGCGCATCATGACCGTCTGTGAAGAAGACGAAAAAGGCTGCCATCAACTGGGGATGCTTCAAGGCGCTGCTGCTGCTTATCCTAGCTGCTGGCCTCGTCCTATGGCTGTGCGGAGTCTGGTTTTTTAACCTCGACAGCAACCTCGTCGCCCTCAGCGTACGGGATTCCAAGGAGCCACTTCTTATTCGGGGTTCGGGCGGCCAGTGGAAAGAAGCACCCAAAATCACCGCTGCCGAGATCAGCCAGGGCCTCATCGAGCGCCATTCCGAGCAGGGCATGAAATGGTCCACGCTTAAAGTCAGCCGTGAAGGTGGCACCGCCGCGAAAGCAGCCCATAAAATTCTCGGTGCCGAGGTCCATGTCATCACCTTCTCCCCGGACCATTTCGAGTTCATGACGAGCTACGAAAAGCAGCCCAAATTTGCCGTCACCACCGCCGCCAAACGCATGGAGGCGGACAACCTCTGGTTCTCCATCACCGCGAATTTCCGCGACCCCAAGGGCAAGCCCCTCGGCTGGGTCTGGCATGAGGGCGTACAGGTGAATCCCTCCTTCCCCGAATGGAGCGGCTGCTTTTTTGTCAAAGGCGGTCTCCCTTACTTCGGCCCCAAATCCCTGCTCGATGACATTCCAGGCCCCATTGAGGAGGGCACCCAGGGTTACCCTTCGGTGATGAAGAACCACACCACCTTCTCCTATGTCTCCATGAAGCCCGACAAATTTTTCGACGGCTCCAAAATCAGCTACCGCTCCCTGGCCGGCATGAAAAAGGACGGAACTATCGTCTTCATCGTCTCCGGTGACGGTGGCGTGATGAACGTCGCCGAAGTCAGTGAGATCGCCCGCAAGCTGGAGGTCCAGCACGCCACCCTCCTGGATGGCGGTCGCGCCCTGCAATACAGCATCCGCACCGAAGACGGCCCCTGGCACTTCGCCGCGCTGAACACGACGCTGGAATTCAAACATCGCTGGCTGGAGCAGCAGCTTTCCCCTGTCTTCATCGGCGTCCGCCGCCGTGCGCCGAACATCATCTACATGCCCGCCAGGTAGCTCGGTTCTTTTATCTGCTCCCGCAAGCAGGTCAAATCTCCGCTTGCCACCGGGGACAGGCTTGGGATGGATGAAGGCTGCCCGAATCATGCCTTCGTCACCTGCCATTTCCGTCGTCGTCCCCCTTTATAACGAGGAGGGAAACGTCGTCGAACTCCAGACCCAGATCGCTGCCGCGCTGGCCGGCATGGATTATGAACTGGTCCTGGTAGATGACGGCAGCACCGATGCCACCGTCACCCGGGTCCGGCGCGATGACCGTGTCCGCGTCATTGAGTTTGCCCAGAACGCCGGCCAGAGCGCCGCCATGCATGCCGGTATCCATCAGTCCCGGGGCGACATCATCGTCACCCTGGATGGTGACCTCCAGAACGACCCCGCCGATATCCCCGCCATGATTGCTAAGCTGGGCGAAGGTTACGACCTCGTCTGCGGCTACCGTGCCAAGCGCAAAGATACCCCCTTCAAGCGCCTGCAAAGCCGCATCGCCAACGGTGTCCGCTCCCGTTTCATTGGCGACCATGTGCGCGATACCGGCTGCACCCTCAAGGTCATGCGCCGCGACTGCCGGGAGGCCCTGCTGCTGTTCAACGGCATGCACCGCTTCATCCCCGCCCTCATTCGCAACATGGATTTCCGTGTCACCGAGATGCCCGTCAATCACCGCCCCCGCGTCAGTGGAGTCAGCAAATACGGCTTCGGCAACCGAGCCTGGCGTGCCACCTGCGACATGTTCGGCGTCCGCTGGCTCAACAGCCGCCGGACGCGCTACCGCATCAAGGACTGAAAGTGGCTCGCACTGTCCCCAATGCGAAAAGCCGCGTAGAAACTCACAATAATTCCGCGATAACCCAGCTGCTGTCGAAGCTCTTTGGGGTATTCCACCTCGGTGACCCCAGCGTTCCCGCACTGGTGACAGTGCAGACCTTTTCACGGTCTCAGCCAGCGCACCAAAAACTCCATCCTCAACCGCGTCCCATACGGCGTCTCTGCCGCACTGTGCCCCGTGCCCATGATAGGCATGTAGTCAAAGGTCTTGCCCGCCTTTTGCAGCGCATTCACCACTTGGGTCGTGCTGGAAGGGTCCACATTGGTGTCCAGCTCCCCCACGATCAGGAGCAGCCGCCCTTGCAGCTTGCGCGCATCCTCCACATTGGAGCTCCGCGCGTAACTCTTGTCCACCGGCCAGCCCATCCACTGCTCATTCCACCAGATCTTGTCCATCCGGTTGTCATGGCAGCCGCAGTCCGCCACCGCCACCTGGTAAAAATCGTGGTGGTCCAGCAGCGCCCGCATCGCGCTCTGGCCGCCTGCACTGCCGCCATAGATGCCTACTCGTTTTAGATCCATCCAGGGACGGGTCGCCGCAGCCGCCTTCATCCAGGCCATGCGGTCCGGGAAGCCCGCATCCTTCAAGTTCTTCCAGCACACATCATGAAACACCTTCCCCCGATGGTTGGTCCCCATCCCGTCCGCCTGCACGACAATGAAACCCAGTTCCGCCAGTTCGTGCTGCCTGTGTAAAACCCCAAACTCCTTGGGTGAAAAGGCCCCGTGCGGACCTGCATACACCTGCTCCACCACCGGATAAGACTTCGCCGGGTCAAAGAACGACGGCTTGACCATCACTCCGTGAATGTCCGTCTTCTCGTCCCGGCCCTTGGCCACAAAACGCTCCGGCATCTGCCACCCCGCCGCCAGCAATGCACGCACATCCGCCTTCTCCAGCACGCAAACCAGATCCCCGTCCTCGCTCCGACGCAGCTCCGTGACCGGTGGCTGGTCCGCCCGCGACCAGGTATCAATGTAATACTTTTTGTTCGGCGACCACTGGATGCGGTGCTGCCCGTCCCCTTCCGTCAACCGTTTAAAACCCGTCCCGTCCAGGTTAACCCGGCACAGGTGCTCATGGTATGGGTCCTCCCCCTCCCGGAGGCCGGATGCCAGGAACCACACCTGGCGCTTCACCTCATCCACATGATCCACCTTTCTCATCACCCAGGCTCCCTGTGTGACCTGGTTTTTTACCGTCCCGGTCCGCACATCATAAAGCCATAGATGGCACCATCCGTCACGTTCACTCGTCCACAACAGTTCACCGGTTTTCTCCAGCCAGTGCCGCCAGGTCTTGCTCGTATGATCAATAAAAGTCCTGTTCGTCTCTTCCACCACTGTCCGGGCAGCTCCGGTCCGCGAATTCACGCCGACGATGCGGTAGCGCTGATGCCCACGCTCATTGTAATCCAAGTAAAACTCTCCGCTGTCCTCCGCCCACCGGATGTCAAAGTGATGCCTTTGGATGAACGGATTTTCAAATAGCGCGCCACCCACCTTCACCACGGCAAACCCCTCCCCTTCCCGCCGCACAATCAATGGACTCGGTTTCGGCAGATCATCTCCCGGTTTGGGATATTCAAATTCCATCCGCTCTGGCTGCAACCGGCCCTTGGGCGATGACTCCACAATCGTCACCTTCCTTTTTGTCACCGGCTTCCCCGCACAGAGCACAAAGGCGGATGAATCCGGCGCCCAGGTGATGCCTTCATATACCCACAGTCCCTCGCCCATCCCCATCCCCATCTCCACCTGCAACGCCTCTCCCGCTGGCAGCGGCCGCACCATCACCCGCCCCCGCTCCACCACGGCGCTCCATTTCCCGTCTGGTGACCGGCCGCGGGGCACCTTCGCTTCCCCGCCATTTTTAAAAACTGGTGACGCACCATCAATCTCCACCTCCAGATCATAGGGCTTGGCCGTCACTACCGCTATCGGGCGGTCATTCTGGCCTTTCATCAGCCACACGTGGCCCGCATACGTGTTCTGAGTGAAAACCCCTCCAGGCTGTACCTCGCCATAGTCGCGCTCCTCGCCATCCGCATTCACCCATACCATCTTCACCGGCTCCCTCACTTTGTTTTCAAAACTGATTCGCGTCTCCGCCCCTCCCGCCGTCGAGGCATGCCGCTTCTCTTCGCTTTGTGACGTCTTCATTTTCCCCTGCCCTGGCAGCCCACCGCCCTTCGAGGCCGGCCCGGCCAGGCGCTCCCCCTTCAATGCATTCACCTGCACCAGTTCATACTGCAACGGACCTGTGCGCACCCGGTACCAAAAGCGATCATCATCCAACCATACCGGGTCCACCTCATCACGAAACACCTTGTTAGACCAACCTTTCCCCATCTTCAGTGCCTCATCTATCGTGAGAGCATAAGCCGGAAAGGTGAGGACAAAGGCAACGAGGAAAAGCAGTTTCATGAAGGACCCTGATCAAACGCCCTTCACATCCCTTTCCTTGGCTGTAAATAATGCACCTTTAGCGGAACACCACATCCACCCCCATGGCGCTCTTCGACGCAAAACCCGGTATCCAATGCGGCCTCCGCGCTGCGATGAAGCGGTAGATCAACGACAGCGCACTCAGGATGATCAGCCGGTCCACCACCCGGTAACCCCGCTGTCGCCGCATGAGAAACTTCACCGCCCAGCCCAGATGGCGCGGATTCAGCAGCAGTGGCTTGAAGTCCGTCTTCACCCGATAACGCGCACGCAACCCGCGTTTGTTATACTTGGCCTTATACGCCCGTTTTGCTTCCTGGATACGCTCCTCAATGCCCGCCGCATCATCGGCAAAGTAGTATTCCCGTGCCAGCGCCAGCAGGCCAAAGGTATCCTTCATATACACAATGTCCGCCACTGGCACGCCTGCGCGCTCCGCCAGCGGCAGCATCCGCTCCAGATTGTCCATGCACCGCTGCGCACTCCTCAGCGCCCCGTCCGCATCCCGGACAAAGTAGCGCAGCAGCTTGCGGATGCTGTGGCTGACAAACAGGTTCCCCCAGTAAACCGTCAGTACCGGCGGGATGCGCACCCGCCGGAAGAACAGCTTCTGCTGCGCAAACTCCTCCACATACAGCAGTTCGCGTACACATTCATCCGCCAGCCGCAGCAGTTCTAAAAGCGCATCCGCATCCCCCAGCCGCCGCTGCGTGGCAAAGGCCCTCACCGCATCCTCCACCAGCATGCCATCCTTAACTATCCGGATGGTGACGTAGGTGTTCAGGTCGTTCCACAGTGCCTCTGGATCAATAAAAGCCAGTCTGCGAAACGGTACCCAGCCCCCTGTCTGGCACCACACCATGCAGCCGATGACATTCTGCGCCTGCTTCAGCTCCCGCGCATACCGCTCATACATCCAGCCCACAAAGCTCGGGTACTCCCCGCAGCCCTCGTATTCACGCCGCGTTTGCAGTTCCACAATTTTCGCCAGCGGGGTGCGAAAGAAGTTCCGGTTCAGTGGCAAATATCGGAAAAAATCCGTCTCCCCATATTTCATCGAGACCACCAAAGATTTGCTCGTGATACCCCTGAACGTCTCCGCAAAGGTTCCCCGATGCCACATCAGATCCCCGATTGGGTACGCCCCCACCGTCCAGGTGCGGAAGATCAGCCGCCGCCCATGCTTCTCAAAAACCGGCAGCAGCGCCTGCAAAAACACCCGCGCATCCGCCGGGGTGCGGATCACCAGCTGGCTGCGGAAGTCATCATGCACATCCTTCCCGTCTGATTCCCCGATGCGTACAATCACCCCCGCCACCTCGGGGAAATCCGTCAGAAACCGGTCCATCAGCCCCTTCAGATAGTCATTCACACTCACCCCCTCAATGGCCAGCCGCTTCAGCAGCCCTGGTGTGGCGGAAAACACATCCATCGTCACATGCACCTTCAGACCCGCTCCGCCCAGCACCTGAAAACAATTTCTCATCTCGCTGCGATACCGCGCTATCCGCCGCCTCACCTCCGGCTCAATCCACTCGTGGTCCGCCAGATGCGCCACATCATCAATGGAGGCCGCATTGAAGCCCCAGCTGGCCGCCTGCCGGCCAATGACATTAAGCTCCCGGCACACCGTCTCCCACCACGTCGCCCCCTGCCTGCCCGCATGATCCCAGGGTATTTTGGACCAGTTGATCACACGCCGGTCATAGCCCCGGAAAAAGGGGCCAATGGTATCAATGAGAAGCAGTTCAGTCACAAAAATTGGATCCTGCACTTTGCAGGCAGAACCCCAAAAGACTCGTGACAATTTCGTCACTCTCAGTGGGTCAATTCCCGCTGGAATGCATGAAACGAATCTGTCAGCGCCTGCAACCGCTCCGTCTGTCCCAGCAGCTGCCGCTCCCGCTCATTGGCTTCCAGTTGCGCCGGTTCCAGCATCGGCAGAAAACGTGAAAACAGACTCTCCACATCGCTCTGCACCTGCGTCAGCAGCATGTCCCTCAGTTTCATCGTGGAGCTTTCCAGACGGTCCACCAGCTCCCCACGCGTCCGGTTCAGTGCCGACTGTGCGATCAGGAGAGCAAAACCCAGCAGCAGCATTCCACCACCGGCTGACACCGCCGCTCCCATCGGCCCGTCAAAGAACCAGGCCGCCCCCACCGCTGCCAGCACAGGCAGCAGCAGCCAGGGAACCCAGCGCGCCCGCTTGCGCGCCTTCTCCAGTCCCGGTTCGATGGCCTCATCCAGCTTCAGCCCCAGCACAAAACGCCGGATGGTGCTGTCAATGTGCACCGCAAACAGCCGCCTCAGCTCCGGGTCCGCCTCCGTCGGCAGCTCCACATCCGCCGGGAACAGCGTCCCCCGTCCCTGCGAGTGCAAAAAGCGGTCATATTGCAGGCAGTCCTCCTCCAAAATGATGCCCACCTGCCGCCACCGGTCCCCGCTTCGTTGTTGCAGGTCCTGGAACAAACGGTGGTCCAGGCTCTCCGGCTTCGTCTCCTCCTCCACCAGCGCCGGATCCTTGGAAAAGGCCTGCCGCGTCGCCAGCACATCATCCGCCAGACCCGCCACCCGCACACAGGCCTCGTGGTAGTCCCGCTCCGTTGCATCCAGCGCCGGCAGGATCTTCTTCATCGTCCGGTCCACCTGCATCTCCCGCTCTGTTAAAAACTCCTGCACCAGCGCCGCCGAATGCTGTGCATGCTGCGTGGCCTGGGCCACATGCTCACGCAGGTTCGTGAGCAGCTGGCGCGCCAGCCGCACCGTGCTTGACAGCTTGTTCAGCCTCGCCGCGTTCTTTCCCACCAGAAGGGAAATGTGGTCCTCTAGCCGCTGAAAGCCGCTCTCCTCCAGCAGCTCCGCCCCGCCTACCGGCGCATTCCGCGCCTGATAAGCTAGCTTGGCCGACACGGGAAACAGCGGAAAATCCTGCGCATACCGCTGCCGCGAAAGCTGCCCCATGTAATCCGTGATCACCTGGATTTCCTCCGGGCTGCGGAGATCACACTGCTGCAGCACAAACACCACGTTACGCATCCAGTGCTTGTGCACTTTGTCCAGAAACTGCCACGCCGATGCCCCCCAGGGATTCATCGCGCTGAACACAAAAATCACCAGGTCTGCAATCGGCACAAACCGCTCCGTGATCTCCTGATGCTCGTTCTCGATCGAGTTCGTGCCCGGCGTATCCACAATGTGGAAATCCCGCAGCAGCTCGCTTGGCAGGTGCACCTCATCCAGCGTTGGCGTTACCGGCACCACCTGCTGCACCGGCCCGTGCTTGAAAAACAGAATCTTGTCCGTCGTCGGCATCACCCCTGTTCGGGAAAAATCCTGCCCGAACAGTGCATTCAAAAACGTGGACTTCCCCACATTCACCTCTCCCACCACGACAAAAACAAACGGCTCCTTCAGGCTCGCGATCAGATTTTCCGCAATGGCGATGGACTCCGTATCCCCGCCCACATCACGGATCACCTCCGCGAGCGCATGCAACTCCGTGCTCAGACGGGTGCGCAACTGGAAGTACTCGTCGCCGATCATGGTAGGGTGGATTTCAGAAAAAGAGGGGGAATTTCCGGACAAAGCATCATTTCAACGACCAACACACACCGGTGCGGGTGCAGCCACTCTGTTCCAGAACCCTGAACCCTCCAGCCAAAAAACACACCACCCGGTCACTGTGGGATCGGCAGTGGCGTCGGATCATTCTCATCCACCGCCATCGCCGGGCGGATCACCACGCCCACGGGCATGTTCGCCTTCTCCATGTTTAGGAGCTGGCTCACCGTCACAAACTGATACCCCTTGGCCAGAAGCTGGTCAAACATCCCGGGCATCGCCTGGATCGTCGGCGGGTGAATGTCATGCGCCAGCATGATCGCGCCCGGATGCGCCCCGTTCACCAGCCGGCTCGTCACCACAGATACCCCCGGCCTGCGCCAGTCCTGCGGATCCACCGACCACATGATCGTTGAATACCCAAACTCCGAGAACATCAGCTGCTTGATCCGCGTATTGATCGCCCCATACGGCGGCCGGATCAGTTGTGGCCGATAGTTCGCCACGGACACCAGCGCATCCTCGCTCTGCTGCAGTTCCGAGCGGATCTGCGCATCGCTCCGGCTCGTCAGGCTTGCGTGCGTCCAAGTATGGTTCGCCACCTCATGCCCTTCCGCGATCATCCGCTTGATGATGGCCGGATACATCTTCACCTGCTTGCCGATCACAAAAAACGTACACTTGATGTTCCGCTCCTTCAGGATGTCCAGCAGCTTCGGCGTCAGCGACGGATGCGGCCCGTCGTCAAAGGTCATCGCCACCACCTTCTCCGTGATGTTCACCTGCGAGTAGCTGATCTTCGCCCCCGCCGGTGGCACCGTCGGCATCGTGGACGGATTGTTCATCCGCTTGGCCAGCGGATTGTCCAAGATCACCGGATCCCGGTTCTCTTCCATTAGAGTTGCCCTCCGCACCTCCGCCAGATCCTCCGACTTATTGTCCGGGGAACTGCAGCCGGAGCTGCCCATGAGGATGCCGAGCCAGATACTGAGATACATGCGTTGAGAAATCACGGGGGCGAGATTAGTTCAGCCCAGCATTTAAGAAAGCATGAAGTTTGTGGAAAACCAAACTTTCCCCCAAACCCGCTCCCCCTGCTCCGCGCCCCAAGCTCCACGCTTCCCCCCGCCCCTCACACCCGCCGCCGCCCTTGCAGTGCCTGGTACAGCGTCAGCTCATCCACATGGTCCAGACCGCCGCCTGCCGGCATACCCTGCGCAAGGCGTGACACTGCCACCCCCTCCGCCCGGAGCAGATCTCCCACATAACTCGCCGTCGCCTCCCCCTCCACATCACTCCCCACCGCCAGGATCACCTCCTCCACATTCAGCCCCCGCACCCGCCCCATCAGCGCTTCAATCCGCAGATCCTCCGGCGTCACATTGTCCAGCGGCGACAGCTTCCCGCCCAGCACATGATACAGCCCGGTGAAGGCCCCGCTCCGCTCCAGCCTCAGCACATCCGCCGCCTGCTCCACCACACAAATCAGCGCATGGTTCCGCTTCGGGCTCTCACACAGTACGCAGGCCTCCTCCCGCTCGATAAAAAACCCGCACTGGTCACACGCCACCACCCGCTCCCCCAGGTCCCGCAGCCCGTCCATCAGCGGCTCCACCCGGGTCCCGTCCTGCATCAGCCACAGCACCACCCGCTCCGCACTCCGCGGCCCGAGCCCCGGCAACGCACGGATCTGCGCAATCAGACGCTGAAGCGGCGGCGGATAATCAAGAGCAGGCATGGCAGGACAAAATAAACAAACAAACGAGCAAGTCTCCCCATTGCTCACCCATCCCCGCCCCCTCGCCAAGCCAAATCCCATCTCACCGCTGATTTTGAGCCCCCCTCTTCATCCAGCCCCTGTTCCAAACCTTCATCCTCTCTGACAGTCTCTGATATTAATGCTTATTGCCGAGCATTAGTGGTTTAATAATCCCCTCACCTTCAAATAAGCTTTTCCCCTCATCCCCGCTCCTTGCTCCATCCCTCTCCCAGCATGGATCATTCCGGCAAAAGCATTTCAGGCTTGTCACCTCTGCGGGACTTTCTTAGCCTCCCTCCGTTGAGCATCCCACATCAACGTCCCAACCCAGTACCATGAAATTCAAACCCGCTCTCTTTACCCTCATCGCCCTGCTTGCCAGCGCCAGCTTTGCCGCAGAAACCAAGCCTGCCCAGCCCGGCGGCAAGCTCCCTGGCAATGTCGCCATCTCCCTGGTCAAGGTCGCCGACGATCTGGTGGATCCCGTCAGTGTCGCCGCCCCTGATGATGGCACCGGCCGTATCTTCGTCGTTGAGCGCCCAGGTGTCATCCAGATCATCAAGGACGGCAAAAAGGCCAAGCGCCCCTTCCTGGACCTCAAGGACAAGACCATCTCATCCTTCCTGGAGCTGGGCATGTACAGCATGGCTTTCCACCCCGATTTCAAAACCAACGGCAAGGTGTACATCGCCTATGCCGACCTCTGGTTTAACGGCGCGACCATGATCGCCGAATACACCGTCTCCAAGAGCAATCCCGACCGCCTGGATCCCGAAAGCGTGCGGATCATCATGCAGATAGATTTCCCCTACTGCAATCATCACGGCGGCCAGATCGCCTTCGGCCCCGACGGTTATCTTTACATCGGCGTCGGCGACGGCGGCTGGGAGGGCGATGTCATCAACGCCGGCCAGGATCTGCATACCTGGTTAGGCAAAATGCTCCGCATTGACATCAACCAGAGCAGCACCGACCGCGCCTACGGCATCCCGAAGGACAATCCCTTCATCACCCCCCTCCAGCAGATGACCCTCTTCGGCGTCAGCGAAGAGGCCTTCTCCAAAGTCCGCCCCCGCGCCAAGCCCGAGATCTGGTCCTACGGCCTTCGTAACCCCTGGACCTTCAGCTTCGACTCGAAGACCGGCGACATGTACATCGCCGACATCGGCCAGAACCACTGGGAAGAGATCAACATGCAGCCTGCCAGCAGCAAAGGCGGCGAAAACTACGGCTGGAAGTTCATGTGCGGCAGCCATCCCTTCCCCATGATCCTGAAGAAGAACCCCGACGGCAGCGAGACCTCTGTGGATCCCGAGAACTATCCCGTAGTTGGTGTCATGCCCATCGCCGAATACAGCCACGTGGACCAGGGCATCTGCGTCATCAACCTGGGCGTTTATCGCGGCAAAGAATACCCGGAACTCGATGGCGTTTATTTCTCCGCCGACTGGGGCAGCGGCAAAGTCTGGGGCATGAAACAGGTGGACGGCACCTGGCAGATGCAGGAGCTGCTGGACCTCGCCGATGGCATCCGCCCCACCGGCAGCGGCACCGGCCCTGACGGAGCCATCTACCTCACTCACGCCACCGCCAACTACGGCGGCCCCGTGGACCCCTACACCAGCGAGCGTGGTGCAGTGTGGAAAATCGTCCCCACCGCCAAAGTCCCCAAAGACGCCCTCACCGCGCCTCTGGGTGCCAAATAACACGTCGTTGATTTTTACAGGCTTTGGCCGCCCGTGCGGTCAAAGCCTCCTTTAAATCCGCTCAATGCCCCCCTTCACCATGCTACGCCCCTTTCTATTGTCTCTGCTCAGCCTCACCAGTCTGGTCTTCGCCCAAACGCCCCCTCCTGCTCATGACCATGGGGCGATGGAAATCCCTGGTCTGAAAAAAGAACTCTTTGCTGGCATCACTCCCGAGGACCTTCTCAAGCCCGGCACCGAGCCGAAGAGCGTCAAGGTCAAGCTCGTGGCCACTTTCAATGCCGTGAACTATGGCATGAACTTCAACGGCTATTCCCATGGCAAGGCCGTCCTCACCATTCCCACCGGCTGGAAGGTGGACGTCACCTTCATCAACCCCAGCCCCATCCCTCACAGCGCCATCGTCACCGAGCAGGCTGAAACCAAAAAGCTGCAGGTTCCGGAACCTTACTTCGAAGGCGGAGCTACCCCCAAACACCTGACCGGCATGACCATGGGACAGGCCGATTTCAGCTTCACTCCCGATGAAGCCGGCGAGTTCGCCCTCGCCTGCGGTTTCCCCGCCCACGCCGTCGCCGGTCATTGGATCAGCCTCATCGTCAGCGACGATGCAACCGTACCTACCTTAAAGTTAGGTGAGCAGGGCGCCGTGGAAGTGAAGTAAAATTTATGCGTATTGCATGAAACGCCTTTAGCTTCATGCAATACGCATCCTTCCAGTGCATTTCGCCCTCCGAAGTCCTTGAGCATCAAGGATTTATTGCACATTCCATTGACGGCACAGGATGTGCAGAGTCTCGTTGGAGTTGGTCCATAAATTGCACCCCTCCATGAAACCTATCCTCTGTTTCCTTGCTGCTCTGTCGCTGCATTCAACCCTCCAAGCCCAGGAGATCGATCCCAACCGATTTGGGACTTTGTCGTTCTACTTTGAGAACGACCTCTTCGCCCGGACGGATGAGAATTATACCAATGGCACCCGCATCAGCTGGACCTCCCCTGCCCTGCGCAAGTTCGGTGACGATGCCACCATTGGGGGCATGGCCGGATACTTCGACAACTTCGGTTGGACCGGCAATTCCGACTTTGAGCGCAATGTGGCCATCAGCCTTGGCCAGAGCATGTTTACTCCGCGGGACGTGGATGCGTTTAACCTGGTGGATGACGAGCGTCCGTATGCCGGCTGGTTATACGTCGGCATGGGCATCATCTGGAAGAACCACAAGGTCAAGAATACCCTGGCTCTGAACATCGGCGTGGTCGGCCCCTGGTCCTACGCTGAAGAAACCCAGCGCCTGGTCCATGAAGCCCGCAACCAGAGCTTCCCCAACGGCTGGGACAACCAGATCGGTAACGAGATCGGTGTCAATGCCTCCTACGAACGCATGTGGCGCATCCGCGACCGCAAGGACTTTCACGGCTGGGACTGGGACATCCTGCCCTATGCCGGCGCAACACTCGGCAATGTCATGACCCACGCCACCCTCGGCACCGAACTCCGCTTCGGATACAACCTTCCCGATGACTTTGGCACCGGAGCGATCACCGAGGCCGCCACCACCCCGACCGCGATTGAGAACCCCTACACCGCCAAGTCCTGGGCCCGCCGCTTTGGCTTCCATTTCTTCATTCGTGGTGAAGGCCGTGCCGTCGCCCGCAACATCTTCCTGGACGGGAATACCTTCCGCGACAGCCACTCTGTGGACAAGTATCCCCTGGTTGGCGACCTCTCCGCCGGTATCGGTATGAACTGGAAGAATACCAAGCTCAGCTATGCATATATCTACCGGACCAAGGAATTCCGAGGCCAGGACAATGCCCAGATCTTTGGCTCTGTGACTCTGAGCTTCAATTTCTAAGACGACTCCAAATATCGAACTGAAGAAGGGTGGACCGCAAGGTTCACCCTTCTTTTTTGGCCTCAACCACCGGCTCCGGGACTGACACATCGGCGACCATGAGAGCCACCAGGCAGGCCACCCACGCGGCCAGCAGACCGCTGAAAGGTTCAAACAGCACGCCGCTCCAGGCCAGGGCCACAGTCAGACTGAGGGTCAGATAGGAGAAGCCTAACAAAAAGGCAAACTTCTGCCACATGGCCTGCATGGCCAGTCCGAGCCAGGCGCTCAGAAAGGCAAAGACCGTGTAGTAGCCGTATTGAAGAAGAAGGCTGCTCTTTAATCCGCCCTCCGGCACGACCACCAGGCGGGGAAGCTGCTCCCCTAACCAGCGGGCCATGTCAGGAAACAGGCCAAACTGGTACAAGGCAAGCATGGGCACACAAACAAGGATGCCGATAAACATGAAGGTGACGCGATGGCGGTCCATAGGATCAGGAGACGGGAGATTCAGGCTGGCGGTAGGAGGCGACAACAAGCTCGCTCAGAAAACGGTCCGGATGTTCCACGGACTCCTGGTCTATATGGAAGGCCTTCTGGCCGGAGCTGCGGGAGACAAGCTGGAGACCAAAGGGATAGTCTTTGAACAGACGGTCACAGAGTTCCTGAATGCCGCAGCCTTCACGCTCCGCGCGGTTGACCAGGGCACGGACCGCCTCGGTATCAAAGACAAGCTCCAGGCCATGCTCAATGGAGAAGTGACTGGCAAAGCGATGCACAATCTCCGCCCGGGAATCCGTGCTGAAGCTCTGGGCATCCTGTCGGCAGCGTTCCAGTGCAGCGGCGGGATCCTTCACCAGGGTTCCGTTGACGATCAGGTCAGGCAGAGCCAGGCTGGGCAGCTCAAACTTAAAGTCACGCAACACTTTTTCCCATGCGGTGACGAGACCGCGCGCACCGGTCTTTTCCTCTGCGGCCCGCTCAGCCACGGCTCTCAGTGCATCATCTTCAAAGACCGTGCGGACGCCATAGGCGTGGAACTCGCGCTCATACTGGCGGATGAGACTGCCCTCGCTATTCTTCATGATCTGGAAGAGATCATCAGCGTTGAGGGTGTCGCAGAAGACACGCACAGGGAGACGACCAATGAACTCAGCCTCGAATCCGTAATCAATGAAGTCCTTGGTCCTGGCCTCGCGGAGCATGTCATCCGTACGGGGTTTTTCCGTGACCATGGCACCGAAGCCGATAGCGGCCTTGGCCTGGCGTTTTTCGATGATCTTTTCCAGCCCTGAGAAAGCGCCGCTGACGATGAAGAGGATGTTGCGGGTATTGACGACCTCACGGCCCGTGCGGCCTTTGCGGGTATCAAACATCATTTGCATCTGGCTGCGCATATCATTGGGCGCATAGAGGGAGACTTCGGTCTCCTCCATCAGCTTGAGCAGGGCCGTCTGGACGCCGCGCCCACTGACATCACGACCTATCCGGCCTTCACCGCCAGTGGCCAGCTTGTCAATTTCATCCAGGTAAATGATGCCGTGCTGCGCAAGCTGGACATTGCCATTGGCCTTGGCAACGAGGTCACGGACCAGATCGTCCACATCAGCCCCGACGTATCCGGTCTCGCTAAACTTGGTGGCATCGGCCTTTACAAACGGGACACCGATGAGATCAGCGATGTGCTTGACCAGATAGGTCTTGCCGACGCCGGTCGGACCGGTGATCAGGACATTCTGCTTGGTGAACTCCAGTGGGGAGGCCCCAGCCTGCTTCTTGTGCTCCCGCAGCATGCGGGCGTGGTTGTAGTGGTCGCAGACGGCGGTGGCGAGGACTTTTTTTGCCTCGTCCTGGCGGATCACAAAACGGTCCAGATAAGCTTTGATATCAGCGGGTTTGTAACGGAAATCGTATGATGGGGCAGGCTCCTCCGGCGGCGGCTGGGCCTCTGCGGATTCTTCCTCCGCCACGGAACGCATCCCGGGCTCCACGCGTGAAAAGACGACCTGGCCACCGAGGCTGTTCTTGATGAAGTCCTCAAGCTTGCGCGTGATCTCGTCCGGCGACGGCGGCTGCTTGGGGGCTTCTGGAGGGTCCTGGGGGGTGTCAGTCATGGTTTGTGGAATTGTTCCCGATACGGAGGCGAAAGACAATGGCTTTATGGACATTCGACTTTGGTCGTGGCGCAGACGCCATGATTATGGCATTAAAGCCTGACATATGGCTCTTTCGATCCTGGACGTTTTCAACCGCTACCGTTTGGCGGGCGGGGAGGAATTCGCAGTGGAGCGTATCCGCGCCATGCTGGCCACCCGCCATCAGGTGCATAGCTGCCGGTTCGCCAGCGAGGAGTGGCTGAGACCTGATGCCCCTGGGAGGTTGAGCCAGGGCTGGCGCTTTTTCTACAATCCGGCGAGCCGCCGACGTTTTGAATCGGCGGTGGAGGAAAGCGGGGCTGATCTGGCAGTATTTCATAACCTGTTTCCGGTGGGGTCTCCGGCCATCTACCATGCGGCCAGCCGCAAGGGCATCCCGGTGGTCCAGTTTCTCCACAATTACCGCCCTTTTGCAGTTGGCAGTCTATATTCGCGGGGCATGCTGCAAACGGACTCATTATACGGGAACCACTGGCAGGCGGTACGTGACGGTGTGTGGATGAATTCCCGCGTACGCACGCTGATGATGGCGACACTTCAGAAAATGCTGCATCGCAGC
The DNA here is from genome assembly GCF_039655865.1 of Prosthecobacter sp. SYSU 5D2. NCBI lineage: Bacteria > Pseudomonadati > Verrucomicrobiota > Verrucomicrobiia > Verrucomicrobiales > Verrucomicrobiaceae > Prosthecobacter > Prosthecobacter sp. SYSU 5D2. The sequence goes on from NZ_JBBYXL010000003.1 coordinate 158,394, forward strand.
GGGTGGCTGGGCAGCGTGAAAAAGTGGATCGCCATTTCGGATTTCATGAGAGAGCGGCTGATCGAGGCCGGAGCGGTGGCTCCCGACCGCATTGTGACACTCAGGCATGCGTGGGACTGCCTGCCGCAGGCACCTGAGAAACAAGATGCGGGCTATTACCTATTTCTGGGGCGGCTGATCGAAGAGAAAGGGCTGCCGACGCTTCTGGATGCCTGGGACATGCTGCAGGCACAACTGGGCAAAGCCACGCCGCGACTGCACATTGCAGGTGAAGGGCCGATGGCGGAACAGGTGAGACAGCATGCACGCACGAACCCTTTTATCTGTGCCCTGGGAAATGTAGGCGGGGAAACCAAGACCGACCAGTTGCTGCGCTGCCGGGCGGTGGTGGTGCCATCCGTCTGGTGGGAGCCATTGGGGCTGGTCACATATGAGGCTTATGATTATGCCAAGCCGGTATTGGCAGCAAGCTCAGGCGGGCTGACGGAAACAGTCCAACATAGCCGCACAGGATTTCTGCATGTGCCTGGAGACGCGGCGGGGCTGGTGCAGGATGTGCTGAACCTGGAGGCCATGTCCGTCACCCAACGGATGGCGCTGGGAAATAGCGGAAGGCACTGGCTGCGGCAGGAAACTGACCCGACACGATGGCTGCGCAAGTTTGATGAAATTGCGGGGGAGGTCATTGCTCCTCGTCAGGCAGAGCTCCGGATAAAACAGGAGGCGCTGCGAGGAGCTCGATGAGGCCGCTGTTCTGCGGGGAGGTGGTGACTTTTTCACTGCCTTCCGGAAGCTCAGCCAGGAGGAAGAAACCGACACGTTCCCAGCTGCCATCTGAGTGGCGGACAAAGGTGCCTTGAAACGGCGTTTTGCGTGTGAGGGATTTGACCTCGTTGGGGAGGGTGAAAGTGCCGGAGAAGTAACCTGCGGGTTTCGACAGCAGCTTGAAGGTGACCGTGTTCGGATTCGGGTTCGTGTCCGGTGTTTTCGGAGTGGACTTGGGAACAATGACGGTCTGTTTTATGCCCGTGTCCTTCTTGTTCATGATGGTAAACGGGAAGGTGTCAATATCATCCACCAGCAGCCCGCCGCCAGAGAAGGTGAGCCAGGCATTGGCCTGGGTGTCCGAGGTACCGTTGTCGGCAAGACCGGCGACCACGCCGCCAGAGGCAGGGGCCAGATACATGCCCCCGGAGAGGGTGAGGTCAAAGGCTTCAAACCCATCGCGATAAGCGCGGTCTTTGGATTTGGTCTCAGCAGGCGGCTTCATCCAGCTGACAGCACCCGTAATGCTGTTGAGGACGGTCGCTGAAGGTGCTTCAGGAATGTCAATCTTGGGAATGCCCACCAGAGAGCTGGTCTTGACGGCAAAAGGACTGAAGATCGGCAAATCCCCCCGTGGACCAAGGATAGTGGGGACGGTGAAGGACTTGCCATCGGCAGTCCTGCCCACCAAGGTGGCGGTGCCCTTGTCGGTAACTGTCAGGGCCCCGAATCCATCTCCCTGCGGGATAAGGGGATTACCGATGAATTCAGGCGCATCAGGGAGGCGAAGGCTATAGGTGTAGCTTCCAGTGTATTGCGTAGGCTTGGAGGTCTTGGTCCAGGTGTTGCGGACGCCGAACACATTGGTGCTTATGTCTTCTGGATTTTTAAGGGTGCCGGTCAACTGGAAGCTCTCGATAGAGCCGTCAGCGATGTCGAAAGTAAGTTCTGCGATGAGAGTTGGCTGGCCTTTACGGGTGAATTCCAGCTCGGGGATGCCAACGACGGTGACGTCACCGACGTCAGAGATGGTGAGCTTGCCTTTGGCGGAATAGGCTGTGGAACCGGAAAGGAGCTTGGCCGTGAAAGCGCCTTTGGTGGTAGTGGTGAGATTGAGGCGGCCACCGAAGCCGTCAGCGATTTCTGGTTTGCGCTCGATTGCGGCCAGGAAGGTGCCGACAGCGGCGGCAGGAACTTCATCAATGGTGATGGTAACAACAACATTGCCGCTGTCGCCGACGCTGTTTTTGGCAAAGAGGGTCACTTCCTTGTCAGTGAACGCCTTGGTAGGGTAACCGCTGATGACACCGGTGGTTTTGTTCATTTTCAGGCCGCTTGGAAGTCCTTTGGCCGTGAAGGTAGAGGCATTGCCCTGGGGAGCATTGGCAACCGCCACTTCAAATTCATAATAAGAACCGACGTAACCGGGATCCAGCGTACTGATGGCAATGACAGGGGCTTCCGAACCTGGAGGCAGATCTGAGATGGTGATGGTGACGGTGGCAGGTGTGGAAGAGTCCAGTCCATCAAAGGCACGGAAGGTGAAACTGTCATTGCCGGTCAGACCAGCTGTGGCTGTGTACTCGTAGGTGCCGTCTTCCTCAAGATCCAAAGTACCTTTGGCCGGTGCATCCACTACGAAGAAGGTCAGAGCATCCAGGTCGGCATCGGTGCCGGTAACGGTGCCGCCGGAGGTCTGGCCACGATTGAGAGAGAGGGTGCCAGCAATGGCAACAGGCGGATTGTTATCCACGATGGTCACAGCAACGGTGGCCGGGGCAGAGTAATCCTTGCCGTCATACGCCCGGAAAGTGAAGCTGTCATTGCCGGTCTGGCCTGCAGTGGAGGTGTACAGGTAGCTGCCATCTTCCTCGATATCCACAGTTCCCTTGGTGGGTTCATCCACGACGAAAAAGGTAAGTGTATCGTCATCGGCATCGGTGCCTGTAACGGTGCCGGAAGCGGACAGGCCACGGTCAATGGTGAGCGTACCGGCCAAGGCCACAGGCGGCTGATTGGGCGGAACAAAAAACTGGACTTCCATTTCCAGTTTGGCGACTGCCCCGTCGCCGAGACCGTAGTCGTGCGTCTGGGCGCTCACAGCGCCTGCAAAGAAGGTGGCATCGGGACGAAGAAAGACGCTGGCATTCACAGGAGGCCCCTCTTCGGGATCTGCCGGGAAAACGGCGGGCAGTTTGGCCAGAAGAATCTCCGTGGCATCCAGCCGGTTGGCTCCGACGAACAGCCAGATGAAAATGGAGCTGCCGGCGAAATCATTTTCGGCGGATGGAGCGGTGCTGAAGGTGATCTGGTTCTCAAATAAACCATTCTGGGCAAAGGAGGTGACAGGAAAGGGTGTAGCCGCAGAACCGAAAACCTCAAAGGCCTCGACCAGGGCGGTGATATTGCCAGCGGCCAGGAGCGTTTCCACTTCTCCATCGGAGATGGTCATGCGGCCGATAAATCCTTTGCCCTCAGCGACCAGGGTGCTTTCGCTGCTGGCGATGCCGTGAGCAGCCAGGCCGTTATAATTGGAGACGGTCAGGGTGGCAGAGCGGGCCAGGGGCACCAGAGACAATGCCAAAGCCAGCGCGAGGAAGATTTTTTTCATATCAAAAGGAAATTCGACGAAGTGCGCTGGGACGGAATCAAAATGCGCCCTGATTGAGCTGAATGCTGACAGGCCCGCCCACACGATGAATGATGTAGGCTCCGTCAGGAAGTGGCACATCTTTCTGATCTGCCATGCCAGCTCCGATGCGCCGCCAGCCCGTGCCTGCGATGCCGCCGGGAGCGGAATAATAATATTGGATGTAGCCGCCAGCCTGAGCATCCCAGAGCAGCACACGGTCAGCCTGGACAGAAGTGAGGCCATGGGTAAGGCCTTCTTGAAGACCGGATGTTTCCAGAGTAAGCCCGACTTCAGAGTCAACAGCATTCACCGGGCAGAGGTTGGCGACAAAGTTGTTACCCGTCTGAAGGTTGACACGGGTATTGCCTGGTTTGACCTGACCAACGATGACAACCGATTTGGCAGAACGGGCTGTGATGGCGATGCCGCCTGCAAACTCCAAGGGAACCACGCCCTGATCCGTGGTGAAATCTCCGACAAGGCGCCAGCCGGCGGTGTATTCTCCCTCACCGTTGGAATAGAAATACTGGTCAAATCCAACCCCGTTAGGAATCTGGATCAGATCAGCCTGAGCAGGTGCAGCGGCGTCTGTCAGTCCTGCAGAATTGTCAGCCCCAAAGACATCGGCCAGGGTCCAAAGCTTCCAGATTTTGACAGTGGCACCATCGGCCACGCCTTCCGGGATGGCGTCTGCCAGGACGATTTCGTTGTCCAGAGCGAAGGTGTCTGTAATGACGCTGGTAAAACCGACCCCGGCATCTCCGTCACTGCCGGAGATCTCAATGGTGTGGGATGGCAGACTGCCGGTGTTAAACTGGTCGTTGATCAAGGCGACGTTCGGCGCGCCTTGCAGGAAAATGCTGGTGCGGCCCGCATCAATATTGACAAGGCCTTGCATCTCCATGGAAGGCAGCAGGGCGAAACCCATGAAATTGGTGCCTGGGGTGAGGTTGAGAGTGAGGAATCCCATCACAGGAGTGGTTACCGTTGTCTGGGCGATGGCGGTTGCAGCCAGCAAGCAGGATGCAGCCAGACAATAAATGCGTTTCATCATAATGAGAAAATGGATAGGGAAGCTTGGCCAGGAAATTAATGGAACCTCTTAACATCTAACCGGTTCGCAAGCAACTTGCGACTGACATTCATGGACTGAAACCTGTTTTTAAACTTCTGTTCAATGAATAATCACCCTGAAAAAGGTTATCCGTTACAACTCTAACAATTTATTTTCAGACTGTGAAGCCGAAAAGCGTCATTTCTTTTCCCGTTTGAGGGATTCAAAAACTCATTGAGAGCGATTGAGAAAGAAAAGAGGCTATGGTTCCGTGTCACAACGTCCCTTTGCTCTCTCCCCCGCACCACCCCATGTCCGATACTGCCGCCGCTGCCGCCTTTGTCTCAGGTTTCAACAAACTCAAAACCGCGCTGGGCCGGCGCATTGTGGGCCAGGAGGCGGTGATTGAACAAGTGTTCATCGCCATTGCAGCCGGGGGGCACAGCCTGCTGGAAGGCGCTCCCGGACTGGCGAAAACGCTGCTGGTGAAATCCCTGGCGGATGCAATGCACCTGGGCTTCCGGCGTATCCAGTTCACCCCGGACCTGATGCCGGCGGACATCACCGGGACGGAAATCATCCAGGAGGACTCGGAGACGGGACGGCGGAAGCTGGTTTTCCAAAAAGGGCCCATTTTTTCCCAGATCATCCTGGCGGACGAGATCAACCGTACACCGCCCAAAACACAGGCCGCCCTTCTGGAAGCCATGCAGGAGAAAAGTGTGACCGTGGGCCAGGAGACGTATATTTTGCCGAAGCCCTTCTTTGTGCTGGCCACCCAAAACCCCATCGAGCAGGAGGGAACCTACCCGCTGCCCGAGGCGCAAAAGGACCGGTTTTTGTTTCTGATCAAAGTGGACTATCCCTCAAGGGAAGAGGAGCGCGAGGTCATCGCCCGGACCACTGGCGGGGTGCAAGAGGAGATCGAAGCCGTGATCACGGCGGAAGAACTGCAATCCGCCCAGGCGCTGGCCAGGAAGGTGCCGGTGCCGGATCATGTGACGGACTTCGTTTTGGACCTGGTCCGGGCGACGCGCCCCAATGAACCCGATGCCCTGCCCTATGTGAAGGAGATGCTAAGCTGGGGGGCCGGCCCTCGCGCCAGCCAGATGCTTGTGCTGGCAGGCAAAGTTCGTGCACTGCTGCATGGCCGTACACATGTGACCACGGATGACATTGAAGCCCTGGCGATGCCGGCGCTCAGACACCGGCTGGTGCCCACATTCCACGCCGAGGCGGAAGGGGTGACGGTGGACATGATCGTGAAGGAGCTGATCGCGAAGGTCAAAAAAGCGGAGGGCAGGGTGTTGTGAGACCCGATTCTAGACAGGATTGCAGGATTTCCATGATTTACCGGAGATAACTTTGAATCTGCTTTGGATGGATCCTCTTCAGTCGGCTAAATGAAAAAATCCGATTTTTGTTAATCCTGAAAATCCTTTAATCCTGTCTAAAAGTCTGAATGGCCACCCTCTCCTCCATCCTCGAAGCTGAAGACATCACCAGTCTGCAGAGCTTGCAGCTCTTTGCACGGACGGTGGTGGAGGGGTTTACGACGGGGAACCATGCGTCTCCGCACAAGGGCTTCAGCGTGGAGTTCCGCCAGCACCGACCGTATGTGCAGGGGGATGACATCCGCAGGCTGGACTGGAAGATTTTTGGGAGGGCGGACCGGTTTTACATCCGGGAGTTTGATGAGGAGACAAACCTGCGGGCCACGGTGGTGCTGGATGCCAGCGGGTCCATGGGCTACCGGGGACAGAAGGGGGTGCAAAAATTCGACTATGCGCGCAAGCTGGCTGCGGCGATGGCCTACCTGCTGATGTCGCAACAGGATGCGGTGGGGCTGATCACCTTTGACAGCAAGATCCGCGAGTTCATCCCCAACCGGACGCGCATCACGCACCTGCATCATTTGCTGGAAACGATGGTGAAAACGGAGCCTGGCAAGGACACGGCTCTGGCTCCGGTGCTGGAATCTTTGGCACAACGGCTGAAGCGACGGGGACTGGTCATCTTGATCAGTGACTTCTTCGACGATGCGGCGGCCATCATGCGGGCCATCGGCGTGCTGAGGAAGAAGGGGCATGAGATCATCGCCATGCAGCTCTGGGATCGCGATGAGCTGGAGTTCCCCTTTGGGCAGTGGTCGCGCTTTGAAAATCTGGAGAATGCGGAAGAGTCCCTGCTGCTGGATCCTGCAGCCGTGCGCCAGCGCTACATGGAGGTGCTGAAGGACTTTCAGGGAAAGCTCACGGAGGGTTTTCGCAAACATCAGGTGGACTACCTGAGCCTGCCGACGGATGAACCGCACGCGGCGGCGCTGAGGAGTTATCTGGCACTGAGGATGAGGTGAATGACGAAATCCGAATGACGAATGACGAAAAGTTTTGCCAATATGATGCCGTCTCAGAAGACCATTGAACAGAGGTGCCCTGTGACTTTGGTCTTCATGGCCATTCGTCATTCCGTCATTCGTCATTCGTCATTCGGATTTCCCCTCCCATGACTTTCCTCAACGCTATCCTCCTCGCTGGCGGTGCTGCCTTTCTGGTGCCGCTGATGATCCATCTGCTAAACCGGCGGCGGGTGCAGACGGTGGCGTGGGGGGCGATGCATCTTTTGCAGGAAGTGATCAAGCAGCGGAAGCGGCGGCTGAACATTGAGCAGTGGCTGCTGCTGGCGGTGCGCATTGCGATTCCCATCGTGCTGGCGCTGTGCCTGGCGCGACCGGTCTTGACGGCACTGCGGTCGCTGGGGATCGGTAAGACGTCGCTGGTGATGATGCTGGATGATTCCTTTTCCATGCGGGCTCCGGCAGCGGGGGGATCGCCAGCGGAGCGGGCGCGGGCGGATGTGGGGCAGGTGCTGGAGGCGCAGCCCAAGGGATCTGATGCGCAGGTGGTGCTGGCGGGCGGAACGGCGCGGCGGCTGATGGACCAGTCCACCAGCACGCTGGAGGTCATCCCGCCGCAACTGGCGGAGACGGCCAACCAGGCGGGACCGGTGAAGGTAAATGAGGCGCTGCAAACGGCGGCCGGTGCGCTGGCCCAGGCTCCGAACGGTGCGCGGGAACTGGCGATCCTCTCCGACTTCCAGGCGAGTGACTGGCAGGGCGCGGCGGACGGTGCGGCATTGCCGGCACTGGAGGCGCTGCTGAAGCAGGAGCCGAAACCGCAGGTGACCTTTTACCGCCTAACCAGTGATCTGACCGAAAATCTGAGCATCGCCAGTGCGGAGCTGTCCGCCCTGGTGCTGGCAGAGGGACAGCCGGTGGGGCTGCGAGTGCGGATAGCCAACCATGGTAAACGCGCCTGGCAAGATGTGGCCGTGCATCTGGAAACAGACGGAGCGCGGCTGCGCACTTCCCGCGTTTCTTTGGCACCGGAAGGGGAGGCGGTGATCAGCTTCACGCATGCCTTTGACAAAGTGGGGGACCATTCCCTGGCGGTGCGGCTGGAAGGGGACAGCTTCCCGGATGACAATGCTTTTTACTCGGTGGTGCAGGTGCGCAACCAGCTGGATGTGCTGCTGGTGGACGGGGATCCGGCCACGGAGCCACTGGGCGGGGCGACGGATTTTCTGGAGCTGGCGCTGACGCCGTATCTGTCCGCCGAGGCAACTACATTGAAAGACCTGATCCGCATCACCAAGGTGGACTCGCGGCGACTGCGGGACAGTGATTATAAGGGCAAGGAGATCATTGTGTTGGCGGATGTGGACCGTCTGCAAGGCAACCGGTTGACGGAGCTGGACAAGTTTGTGAAGGCTGGCGGCGGGCTGATCGTCTTTGCCGGTCCGCATTGCGACCTGGACTGGTATAACCGGGAGTTTTACAAAAAGAGCGAGGGCCTACTGCCAGTGGGCATCAAAGGTTTGCAACGCGCCAGTGCGGCCTCGCCTGCACGGGTGCTGCAACAGCGGCTGACTCACCCGGCAGTCGTTTATTTTAATGATGCACGCGGGGGACGGCTGCAGGATGCGGAGTTCCAAAGCTGGCTGGAATTTGACGTGCCGGAAAATGCGGACACCCAGCCCCTCCTGCAGCTGGACCGGGGCACGCCTTTGTTCATCGAGAAGGCACGCGAGCGTGGCCGGGTGATCCTCTCGGCGACGACCGCAGATGCCGAGTGGAGCAATCTGCCATTGCAGCCATTCTTTGTGCCGCTGATGCAAAGGCTGGTGACGTATCTCGCCACGCAGAGCGCTGTCACGGCCTGGGCCGAAGTGGGAAAACCGCTGCGGCTGGCGCTGCCCAAGGAGACGGCTGGGCAGACATACACGCTGCAAGGTCCAACCGGGCAGACGCAGGAGCTAAAGGTAAAAGCGGATGGCGAACAGGGCCTGCTGGAATCTCCCGCCATCACCGCGCCGGGCATCTACCGGCTGACACAGGGCAACCGCACCCGCCTGCTGGCCTACAACCTGGATGCAGCGGAATCCAATCTCGCCGCGCTGCCTGCGGACCAGGTGAAAAAGCTGGCTGAACGGTATGATGCCGCCTTTGTGGAATCGTTTGATGCCTGGCAGAAACTGGACCGCACGCGACGGCACGGAAGCGAACTTTGGCAGCCGTTTTTACTAGGGCTGCTGGCGCTGCTGTTCTTTGAGGTGCTGCTACAGCAGAGGATCGCGCGGGGGTGATGGGGAGTTGATTTTTTGGATTTTGAGGCTTTGTGTGAGTGCATGACTTCGACCGAACCAGGAAGCCTTTTGCATCGGATCGTGATTGATCCAGAAATTTGCCACGGAAAGCCCACCATCCGGGGGCTGCGGTATCCGGTGGAATCGGTTCTCGAATACCTGGCCGGCGGCGACAGTTTTGAAGAGGTCCTGGCGGAGTTTTCTGACCTGGAGCGTGAGGATCTGCTGGCTTGCCTCCAGTTTGCTACACAGTCACTGAAAATGCGAAGCTGGCAGCTCGTCACAGCATGAAATTTCTGATTGATGCACACCTGCCTCCGAGTCTAAAAATGGTGTTCCAAAAAGCCGGGCAAGACGCTATTCATACCCTGGATCTGCCAAATCAAAACGCCTCAAGAGACAGTCTGTTAAACCAGGTTTCTATGGCTGAGCATCGGGTCGTGGTTACCAAATACACCGACTTTTATCATTCGCACCTTTTGCAGGGACGGCCGTGGAAGCTGGTGCTGTTGAGGACGGGAAACATGGGGCTAAAAGAGACGCGGCAGATGTTTGAGGCGCATTTGCCAGCCATCCTTGATGCGCTCAATGAGTTTACCCTTGTTGAACTCGACAGGCAGAAGGTATCTGCGGTTGCTTAAAGCAGCCAAAGAATGCTAAAAAAGCGAATGAATAGAAACCGTTCCACTTGGCTCTTCATCACAATGCTCGGTTTTTCGGCATTGCAGGCGCAAGAAGCGGGGCCGGATCAGGTGGAATTGAGGAAATTGCAGCAGGAGGATCTCAGGGCGCTGGCGAAGCAGGTTGCGCGCTACGAAATTTATGGAGCAACTCCGAAGGAAGCGATATCGCAACTATGGAAACAAGTTTTGGGGCGTGAGTCAGCACTCCACATCAGGATTCCCTGGGATCCTGCTAAAGCACTCGTTATTTCGATGGATGTCAAAGACTGTCCAGTTAGCGAAATTCTGAATTATATCGCCGGGCTTTCCGCCTGTGATTGGTCGGTTCGAGGCTGGGATGAGAGCGGGCTGATGCTGGAGTTTACCCGTAGTGAAGGGATTGATGACACCGGGATGATGCTTTATGCCGAGGCATTTGTTCTCAATGAACAGGGGTTGGCCACATTGGGTGTATCCAAGGATGCAGCAGCCCAGGACCTGATTCCGGCGCTTGAATATTACAGCATCCATTTTGATGAGGAGAAGCGCGGCTATGCCCGTTACCACGGCCAGGATCAAACGTTGTCGGTGTGCGTCATCAAAGATCAACTACCGATGGTGAAGGCAGTGGTGCTGCTTGCGAATGCAGGCAAATTGCGGCCCTATCAGCGCCCCTGAGAGAATGCTGGAGTGACTGTCGCTCCCCCCTCCTGTTCTTTGCGCCAGGCTTTGAGGATTGCATCCAGGAGACCGGGGAAGCGGCTGTCGAGTTCTTTGCGTCTCACTCTGCTGGTCAGCTCCACGCCCCGCCGCTCGCTGTAAATGAGGCCGGACTCACGCAGGATGCGGTAATGCTGGGAGCAGGTGGACTTAGGCATGGAAAAATGCAGCCGGCTGGTGGTCTCCACACAGTTGAGCCCGGCCTCACACTTGCGCAGCTCGGCGACAATGCTCATCCGCACCGGATCAGACAGGGCGTGAAGGATGCCTGTGACGGTGATGCTTTCGGGCGAAGGATGGTGGAGCGGTCTGATGGTTTTAATCATACACAAAAATCACTTGCAGTTCAATCATTCTTTAGTTCCGTATTAGTGAACTATAGAACTAACACATATGTCCTCTCTTTTTGATTCGCTACAACTGGGCGCGCTGCACCTGCCCAATCGCATTTTTATGGCCCCCCTCACCCGCAGCCGTGCCGGGGTGGAACGCATTCCCAATGCACTTATGGCGGAATATTACCGCCAGAGGTCAAGCGCGGGTCTGATCCTGAGCGAGGCCACTTCGGTAACGCCCATGGGCGTGGGCTATGCAAACACACCCGGCATCTGGTCGGATGAGCAGGTGGAGGGCTGGAAGCTGGTGACGAAGACGGTGCACGAAGCTGGGGGGCGCATCTTCTTGCAGCTCTGGCATGTGGGCCGGATGTCGGACCCGATGTTTTTAAACGGGGAGCTTCCTGTGGCCCCCAGTGCAGTGCGCCCAGCGGGCCATGTGAGCCTGGTGCGTCCAGAGAAGCCGTTTGTTACGCCAAGGCCTCTGGAGCTGAAGGAGATTCCTGCCGTGATCGAGGCCTATCGCAAGGGGGCGGAAAACGCGCTCAAGGCGGGCTTTGACGGCGTCGAGATTCACGGGGCCAATGGCTATCTGCCAGACCAGTTTTTGCAGACTAAGACCAACCTGCGCACGGATGAGTATGGCGGGCCGGTGGAAAACCGCGCACGGCTGATGCTGGAGGTCACGGATGCAGCCATTTCCGTCTGGGGTGCCGACCGGGTGGGCATGCACCTCGCCCCGCGTATGGATGCCCATGACATGGGCGATGACAATCCTGGCGAAACATTTGGTTATGTCGCCCGCGAATTGGGCCGGCGGAAGATTGCTTTCATTTGTGCGCGTGAAAAGCAGGGCCCGGACAGCCTGGGGCCCGCACTGAAGAAGGCCTTCGGGGGGGTGTATGTGGCCAATGAAAAATTCACCCTGGAGACGGGCAATGAAATCATCGCGGCAGGAGATGCGGATGCGGTGGCGTTTGGGGTGCCGTTTATCTCGAATCCGGACCTGCCAGCACGCTTTGCCAAAAAAGCGGTGCTGAATGAGGCGGACCCGCAGACGTTCTATGCAGACGGGCCGAAGGGTTACACCGATTACCCATCGTTATGAAACACACACACGACTTCCTTTATTCGGTGCTGGATCTGGTGCCCATCGTCCAAGGGAGCACGGCGGCGGAGGCCCTGGCCAGGGCTTTGGAACTGGCCCAGCATGCTGAGAAGTGGGGCTATCACCGCTACTGGGTGGCGGAGCACCACAACATCCCCGGCGTGGCCAGTGCGGCCACATCGGTGGTCATTGGTCACCTGGCGGGCGGAACCACCAAAATGCGTGTGGGATCTGGTGGCATCATGCTGCCTAACCATGCGCCGCTGGTGATCGCGGAGCAGTTCGGTACGCTGGAGGCGCTGTATCCGGGGCGAATTGACCTGGGGCTGGGGCGGGCTCCGGGCGGAGACCAGACGACTTCGCGCGCGTTGCGCCGGGGTCTGGGCAGCAGCGGTGACACCTTTCCGGAGGATCTGCGGGAACTGCAAGGTTATCTAGGTACCGTCCAGCCGGGGCAAAAGGTCTGGGCCGTTCCGGGGCAGGATTCGCATGTGCCCATCTATTTGTTAGGCAGCAGCACGTTCAGCGCCAGCCTGGCAGCGGAGACGGGTCTGCCGTTTGCCTTTGCCTCGCACTTTGCACCGGAGCTTCTATATCAGGCGCTGAACATTTACCGGACCCGGTTTAAGCCCTCCGTGTTTCTGGACAAGCCGCATGCGATGGTCGGCGTGAACGTCATCGCGGCGGATACGGATGAGGAGGCGACGCGCCTGTTCAGTTCCTTGCAGCAAGTGTTTTTGAATCTCATCCGGGGCCGTCCGCGTGAACTGCAGCCGCCCGTGGATGACATTAATGATGCCTGGAATCCGGTGGAGGCCGCGCAGGTGGACCGGATGACGAGCTGCTCGGCAGTCGGCGGTCCGGAGACACTGCGGCGGCAGTTGCAAAATCTGCTGGATGCGGCGGAGGCGGATGAGATCATTGCCACGGCGCATATTTTTGATCCGCAGGCGCGGCTGCGCTCCTTTGAGATCGCGGCGAATGTTTTCCAGGACATGAATGCCGCACTGCCCTCCCCTGCCCTTTCCTAACTTTCACTTCACCTAAACTCAAACACAGAAATAGGATCATGGAATACAGACAACTTGGCGGATCAGGCTTCAAAGTACCAGCACTGACCTTTGGCACGGGGACCTTCGGCGGCGGCACGGAGTTCTTCAAAGAATGGGGCGCATCGGATGTTTCCGAGGCCTCGCGACTGGTGGACATCTGCCTGGAGCATGGGCTGAACATGTTTGATACAGCGGACATTTACTCCATGGGCATGGCAGAGGAGATCCTCGGCGTGGCCATCAAAGGCCGGCGGGATGAAGTTCTCATTTCCACCAAAGGCACCTTCCGTTTTGGTGAAGGGCCTAACAACGTGGGGTCCTCCCGCTGGCACCTCACACGCTCCGTGGAAGCCAGCCTGAAGCGCCTGGGCACGGACTACATCGACCTTTACCAGCTTCACGGATACGATGCCATGACGCCCGTGGAAGAGGTGATGAACACCCTGGATCACCTCGTGCGTGCGGGGAAGATCCGGTACATCGGAGTATCCAATTTTTCCGGCTGGCACCTCATGAAAGCCCAGGCCTATGCGGACAAGCACGGCCTGACCCGGTATGTGGCCAACCAGACTTATTACTCGCTCATCGGGCGGGATTATGAATGGGAGCTCATGCCCCTCGGTCTGGATCAAAAGGTGGGCGCGGTGGTGTGGAGTCCGTTGGGCTGGGGGCGGCTGACCGGCAAGATCCGGCGCAATCAGCCACGGCCAGAAACCAGCCGCCTCAATCACAAACTCAGCAATCAAATGGGTCCGCAGGTGGACGATGAGTATCTTTACAAAGTGGTGGATGCCCTGGATGAAGTGGCGGCAGAGACCGGCAAAAGCGTGCCGCAGGTGGCGTTGAACTGGCTGCTTCAAAGGCCGACCGTCTCCACCGTCATCATCGGTGCCCGCACAGAGGAGCAACTGCGACAAAACCTGGGTGCGGTGGGGTGGAACCTGACTGTGGAGCAGGTGGCCAAGCTGGATGCCGCGAGTGACAAACCGAAGGCCTATCCTTACTGGCACCAGGCGGGATTTGAGGAGAGGAATCCGTTCCCGGCGGGGTGAGCCCATGCCGGAATTTGATGGCCACGCCTGAAAGGGCGTGGCTTTTTTGTTTATGCGCCCCTAACGAGTACCAAATAAAACAGCCGGGGCTTTCGCTCCGGCTGTTTCAGGTTTTGGGGATTAAGTTGTCTGGAGATTAAGCGGCAGCTTTGACCTGCTCGTTCTTTTTCTCGATGGCGGCCTTGGCCTGATTGGCGAGGGCGGCGAAAGCGGCTTCGTCCTGGATGGCGATGTCGGAAAGGACCTTGCGGTCGATTTCGATGCCGGCAAACTTCAGGCCTTCCATCAGGCGGCTGTAGGTGATGCCGACGTTACGCGCAGCAGCGTTGATACGCTGGATCCACAAGTTGCGGAAGGTGCGCTTGCGGACCTTGCGGTCGCGGTAGTTATACGTCATCGCCTTGCGGACAGCGTCCTTGGCGTAACGGAAATGGGTGGATCGGAACCCGCGGAAGCCCTTGGCTTTCGCGAGTGTGCGCTTGCGGCGTTTGCGGCTAGCGGGTGCGTTGGTGGCTCTTGGCATTTTCTATTTCTGTGAACAGGCTGTTGTTAAGGAGACGATGACCGGCCTCACCTGATCTGAGGCCTTCACGTGAGTGAAGCCAGACCGGAGCATCGGGGTCCCGCTAGGGGACCGTGGATTAACCGCGATGGGAGAACGGCATGTTGGCCAGGACTCCTGCTTTATCCACTTCTGCCACAAGGGCGACTTTACCGAGGTTGCGCTTCCGTTTGCGGCTCTTGTTCTGCAAGATGTGGCGCTTGCCTTGTTTGCGGCGAAGCACCTTACCTGTTGCAGTTACTTTGAACCGTTTAGAGTAAGCTTTTCTCGTTTTGGCTATACCAGCGTTTTTGGACATAGGGGCCGCGAAGGTGGCGGCAAATGAATAAACGGCAAGGCTTTTTTAGAGGAAGAGTGAATATCCTGGCAGAAAACGGGCAGTTTTGTCAAAGATGGGCATTCAGGTTGCCAGTTCCGCCGCCTCCTTTAGGGTCTGCCCCTCCTTTTCTCCCGAATCCATGCTCATTAAAACCAAAGCCTATGCCCGCGCCGGACTGGTGGGCAACCCTTCGGACGGCTATTTTGGCAAGACGATCTCGTTCATCATCCGCAACTTCGCGGCGGAAATCACGCTTTTTGAAAGCCCTGAGTTGACGATTGAGCCTAATCAGCGGGATCATTCCGCATTTTGCAGCATCGAAGAGCTGGTCCGGGATGTGCGGCAGAACGGCTATTACGGAGGGATCCGCCTGTTGAAGGCGAGTGTGAAGCGATTCTTTGAATATTGCACGAAAGAAGGCCTGGAACTGCATGGGCGTAATTTCACCCTGCGCTATCACAGCGACGTACCTCCGCAGGTGGGTATGGCAGGAAGCAGCGCGATCATCACGGCCTGCTGGCGGGCGCTGATGCAATTTTATCAAGTGGAGATCCCCACTCATATTCTGCCGGGCCTGGTGCTGAGCGTAGAAAATGATGAGCTTTGCATCCCGGCGGGCCTGCAGGACCGGGTGATCCAGGCCTATGAGGGAGTGGTTTTCATGGATTTCAACCGGGCTTCCATTGAGAAGCTGGGTTATGGCATTTATGAACCGCTGGACCCGGCCCTGATGCCGCCAGTGTATGTGGCCTATACCTCCAAGCTCAGCGAGGGAACGGAGGTTTTTCACAACGACATCCGGGGCCGCTGGAACCGGGGCGACCGGGAGATTGTGAGCGCGATGTACCAGTGGGCAAATCTGGCCCAGCGGGTGCGCGACCTGATGCTGGAAAAGCGAGGCCACGAGATGGGGCCCCTGCTGAATGAGAACTTTGACCTGCGGCGGCGCTTGTACAAGCTGAGCCAGGGGAATCTGGACATGGTGGATGCAGCGCGGGACTGCGGAGCAAGTGCCAAATTCACGGGAAGTGGCGGCGCCATCGTGGGCACTTACGAGGATGAGGCGATGTTTGAGCGGCTGAAGGCAGCTCTGGAGCCGATGCATGTCACGGTGATCAAACCGCAGATTTTACCGGAGACTTGAGATACGGATCATAGCAGAACTTCCACGGCAGAGCTTTCTGGCACCTGCTGATCCGGCTCCAGGCGCAGCAGGGCATTGGCCTGGCTGAGGGCAAAGAGGGCGTGGCTTTGCTGCAGGCCCGTGACCGTGAACTGGCCATTTTTGAGGATTCCACGCAGGTAGTGCGGGCGGTCGCCGTCGTTATGGAGGGCCTTGGTCGTCATGGCAGGAGTACGGACGAGATCCAACTCCTGGGCTCCCATCCATTTGAGCAGAGCAGGACGGACGAATAGCTGATAGGTGATGTAGCTGGAAACAGGATTACCGGGCAGGCCGAAGATGCATTTGCCTTCATGCCGGGCGAAGAGGAAGGGCTTGCCGGGTTTCACTTTGACCCGCCAGAGATCCGGGGTGATGCCGAGGGCGTGCAGGGCGGGTTTGATCTGGTCGTGATCACCCACGGAGACTCCTCCGCTGAGGAGGATGACATCGTATGAGGCCAGGAGCTGGCGAAGGGTGGCGATGGTGGATTCCAGATCGTCTGCGCAATGGACGGCAGTGGTCTCGTGGATCCCCTGCCCTGCCAGGAGGGCCTGAAGCATGAGGCCGTTGCTATTGTAAATCTGCCCAGGGGCCAGGGGCTGCCCGGCGGGGACGAGTTCATCCCCGGTGCTCAATACGGCGACGCGCGGCGCTCTGTGCACCTGCACGCTGGCAAGGCCTTGGGAGGCAAGCACGCCGAGGCGACCTGGGGTGAATTTTTCCCCCTGGCGCAGGATGATCTGGCCAGTGCAGAGATCGGCACCGGCGCGGCGGATGTTTTCGCCAGGAAGCACGGGTTCGCGGCAACGGATGCCATCCCCATCGCGCTCCACATCCTCCTGCATGATGACGGCATCCGCCCCGGCGGGCATGGGGGCACCGGTGAAAATGCGGATGGCCTCGCCAGGGGCACAGTGAAGCTGGCGGTCTTTTCCGGCGGGCTGCTCATCGGCCACACGGATAACAGAGTCAGAATCTGTTGTGTCCGCTGCACGCACCGCATAGCCATCCATCATGGAATTGTCGAAGCCAGGCAGCGGCACGGTGGCAAGAACGTCCGCTGCGGAATAAAGACCCAAGGCATTTAATAAAGGAACCTTTACGGCAGGGCCAGGAGAGATGGCCGCAAGGACGCGGGTGCGGGCTTCAGTTTCGGAGATCATTGCGCCGGTGGCGGGGATTCAGAAGGTGAAGAAAAAGGCAAGGGGGCCAAAGAAGGCAACGTTGGCTGCAAAGGCGACGGCGGAGAAGCCAGCGGATCCAGGGGGATGGGTGCGATGGCCGGGACGGTGGGGATGGGATCCGGAGCGAAGGGGGTGTTTACAGGCGCATCCCCAGTAGTGCGATGCATGACAAAACTGCCCACTTTGGGCTGCCCGGATTTGATATCGGCGGTGAGATAGCGGCCTTTGCGCTCTGGTGTGAGCCGGATGGAGGACTCGCCACCCGCAGGATCCACGGCGACCAGCTCGGTGCCGGTGGGGAGCAGCGGCGGCTGCTCACACCGGATAAGCACATAACTCTGCTCTGGATTCACCATTTCGACGACACCGATGAGCGTAGTCTTTGGTCCAGTGGGGGCGGGCTTTTCTTCTTTCTTAAACAGGCCGCAACCTGGCAGCAGAAGGCCCAGGACCAGGAAGAAAAGAATGCATTTTGACTGCCTCATGGGGTGATCCTAAAGCAGACCGGGGCAGAATGCCAAGATTGCCGAAGAGTTTCGCCAAAATCTGTTCGCCTCGCCTGCGACACACGCTAGCATTGAGTCGTGAGTTATCAGGTCTTCGCCCGCAAGTATCGCCCCAAAACCTTTGCCGACGTGCTCGGCCAGGAACATGTTGTCCGCACGCTGCGCAATGCCATCGCGCAGAACCGGCTGGCACACGCCTATCTTTTTGTGGGCCCCCGTGGGACGGGCAAAACCTCCACGGCCCGTATCTTTGCCAAAGCACTGAACTGCCCGAATGGCCCCAGCGTGGACTTTGACCCGGAGGATGAGCTGTGCCGGGAGATCGCTGAGGGTCGCAGCCTGGATGTGCTGGAAATTGACGGTGCCAGCAACAACGGCGTGGACCAGGTGCGAGACCTGCGGGAAAGCGTGAAGTATGCGCCATCCCGCTGCCGCTATAAAATTTATTACATTGATGAGGTGCACATGCTGTCCACGGCAGCCTTCAATGCACTGCTGAAGACGCTCGAGGAGCCGCCGGATCATGTGAAGTTTATTTTCGCCACCACGGAGGCGAACAAGATCCTGCCGACGATCATCAGCCGCTGCCAGCGCTTTGACCTGCGTCGTATCCCGAACACGATCATCGCCAAGCATCTGCTGCACATCGCCATGCTGGAAAAGGTGGATCTGGATGAGAAAGCGGCCTTCGCCATCGCCAAAGGTGCCGATGGAGGGATGCGGGATGCGCAGTCCATGCTGGACCAGCTTGTGGCCTTCTGCGGTGACAAAATCCGCGAAAATGACGTGCTGGAGATTTTTGGTTTCACCGCCGTGCAATCCGTCAGCCAGATGGTGCAGCACATCCTGGAAAGCGACACCGTTAACGCCCTCCGCCTGGTCCACGATACGAGCGAAGCCGGCAAGGACCTGGGCCGCATGCTGGGAGATCTGATCCAGCATTTCCGCACGCTTTTAGTCAGCCAGGCAGATCCAGATGCAGCCGCAGAAGATCTGGAACCGGAAATTGCGGACCAGGTGAGCATCCAGTCGCAAATGGCCAGCACGGAACAGCTTCTGCGCATTGTGGACGGTCTGGCCGAGGTGGATGCCCGCATGCGCTGGGCCACGAACAAGCGGCTGCACTTTGAGCTGGGCGTGATCCAGGCCGTGCAGCATTACAATGAGATCAGCATCAGCGATGTGATCGAAGCGCTGGATGGCGGCGGTGCCGCCTCCCTGCCTCGCCCGGCCCCGCGCCCGCAGCCCACGCCAGTCGCCCGGCGCGCAGCCCCGGTGACCCTGGCAGCGCCAGAACCGATTCAAGCTCCGGTGGCAAAACCACAGCCAGCTCCGGCTCCTGCCCCCGAGCCAGAACCGACGCTAAAAGTGGCAGTGGCGGAAGCCAGCCCGGAGCCGTCACTGCTGATGGAAGAGCTGGAACCTGAGCCTGCATCGCCACCACCTGCACCCGATCCTGATCCAGAGCCCGAACCTCCTCCGGCTCCAGCACCCGAACCGCCGCCTGAACCTGAACCGGCCCCCCAAGCTGCGCCCGTTGTCAGGCCGCAGCCGCTGCCCGAGCCTGCGCCTCCCACCGCCCCCTCCCTGACCAATGAGGAATTCCGACTGGAACTGGTGAATTTGGTGAAGCAAAAGCGACCGCTGGCCGTGTCCTGGCTGGAGCCAACGACGGTGTTGTCCATGGCTAGGGGGATCATCAAACTGGGCTTCCCCACGAGCGAGAGCCACGCCAAAGAAAGCCTGGACCGCGACAACCAGCGCACCTTTTTGGAAGGCCTGGCCAATGAGATCCTTGGCACCCCGATGCGCTTTGAGATGGTGGTGGACCCCAGCTTGAAACCGCCTCCAGCAGCGGAGCTTTTTGCGGGTTTTGACCTGCCCGTTTCTGCACCACCCACCGCCCCCAAACCCGCCACGGCCCCGGTGCCGGTCTCCGAGCGGGCGGCCATTTCATCTACAGTGAAGGCAGCCCCGGAAAATGAAGCGCCCCCGGCACCGACGCCGGACAGCATCACCGAAGATTTCCAGAATGATCCGCTGATCAAAAGCGCCATCGAAAAATTCAAGCTCAAGCTGGCCGCCAGCGGTGCGCCCCAGGCCTGAGCCCAGTTTAACCTAACCAACTATTCTTTTATTTCATGAACATCCAGAAGATGATGAAGCAGGTGCAGGACATGCAGAGCCAGATGCAGAAGTCCCAGGCCCAGCTCGGCTCGCAGGTTTTTGAATCAACCGTCGCCGGTGGCAAGATTGTGGTGACCGCGAACGGTCATGGCGACATCCAGAGCCTGAAGATCGCCAAAGAAGTGGTGGATCCTGAGGATGTGGACATGCTGCAGGACCTGATCCTTTCCGCCGTGCAACAGGTGCAGAAGAAAGTGAAGGACACCCAGGCTGCCGAGATGAGCAAGATGACCGGTGGGCTTGGCCTGCCGCCCGGACTTGGGTTTTAAGCGCAGTCTTCATTACTCAGCACCCTTGCCATCATACGCCACCCGCCAGATGCGGTTCCCTGAGTCATCGCTGACCAGCAAAGCGCCGTCTTTGGCGACGGTGACGCCGACGGGGCGGCCCCAGACATCCCCTTCATCGGTAACGAAGCCGGTGAGAAAGTCCACGTATTCGCCAGTAGCCTTGCCATCCTTTGTGGGGATGTGGATGACTTTATAGCCGGTGCGGCGGCTGCGGTTCCATGAGCCATGCTCGGCGGCGAAGGCGTTGTTACGGTATTCTTCAGGGAACTGCTTGCCGTCATAAAAGACCATGTCCAGGGAGGCGGAGTGAGCCTGGATAAGGACATCAGGCGTGATGACCTTGTCTTTCAGTTCCGGCTTGGCACCCTGGTGGCGGGGGTCCTGGTGACCGCCCATGTAGTACCAGGGCCAGCCATAAAAACCGCCTTCGGTCACACGGGTGACATAATCAGGCACGAGGTCGTCACCGATGGCATCACGCTCATTGACGGAGGTCCAGAGATCACCCGTGATGGGATGAATGGCCAGACCGACGGGGTTGCGGACACCCCAAGCATAAACGCGCTTGTCCTGCCCCTCCGGACCAGTTTCAAAAATACGTGCCCGGTCTTCCTCCTCTTTGGTCCAATCCACGTTCGATTTGGAACCGATGGCGATGTAGAGCTTTTTGCCGTCTTTGGAAAAAACAATGTCGCGGGTCCAATGGCCACCGCCAGTAAGCTGACCACCTTCGGAAAGGGGCACCAGTTCGTCAGGCTTGCCCTCGGCCTTGGTCTGGCCGTTTTGATAAGGCATACGGACCACTGCATCAGTATTGCCGATGTAGATGTGGGTGGGATTATCTCCGGGAGGATAAAAGGCGATTCCGAAGGGCTGGTTGAGGCCGTCGGCGAAGACCTCGTTCAGCTCGGGTTTGCCGTCACCATCGGCATCCCGCAAGATGGTGATCTGGTCAGACTTGCTCTCGGCCACAAAGATGTCGCCATTTGGCGCGGTGACGATGACACGCGGCTTTTTCAGGTCAGCGGCGAATTCGGTGACGGTAAATCCTTTGGGGGCCTTGGGCCAGGCACCTTCGGGTTGTTTGACCTCTTTGGGCTTGTTGGTGACGGATTCCTTTTCGTTAGGTGGCGGCAGGTCGCCCACACGGAGATGCCGGCGGACACCCGGCGCATCGGTAGTCCAGTCGCCCATGGCGGCTTTACCGGTCAGGAGCTCCTGGGCTGAGGAGAGGGTGACGAAGGCTGCGAAGGAGAGCCAGGCAATCTGTATCGTTTTCATCCATCGCATTCGAATGAGGCCTGCCATCTGCGGGCACAAAAAAGCTCCGGCCGGTGAAGGACGCGGAGCATTTTTAGTGGTGCCCAGGGAGGGATTCGAACCCACGACCAATTGGTTAAGAGCCAACTGCTCTACCACTGAGCTACCTGGGCATTGAAACTGACATCCACAAGGTGGTGCGCGGGGTGGGATTCGAACCCACGACCAATTGGTTAAAAGCCAACTGCTCTACCACTGAGCTACCCGCGCTTGTGGGGCGGATTACCTACCCTTTACAGCGCTGTGCGCAAGCTTGAATTTGCCTGTGAACGGACTTTTTCCACAAAATGCATCAGGTTCCGCCCTGGACGGTCCACCGCAAACGCCTGCCAGCCAGAGTTTTCAGCGCCCTGGACATCGCAGCGCAGGTCATCACCCACATGCCAGCTTGTGGCGGCATCGGCATTCATGAGATGCAAAGCCGTATCGAACATGCGGGGCTGCGGCTTGGAAGCACCGACCTCGCTGGAAAGAATGATGTGCTCAAAAAAGCTGTCCAGGCCATGCCCGCTGAGAACGCTGCGCAGTCTCCGGTCAAAGTTGGACAGCACGCAGAGGCGGTGATCACGCGACAGATCGGTGAGCGCAGGCAAGACATCATCAAAAACTATCCAGGCATCTGGGCGGGCAAAGTGCGCATAAAGCTCATCGAACAGCGGATCGAGAGTTGAGTCCGGCACAGCATCATCAGCGGCCAGGGTGAAGACTTCGCCCACCAGCCCCCGCCACCAGGAGCGGTCATCATCGGGTGAGCGCTGCCCTTCCGGCCAAAAGGGGACATTCAGGCCGCCCCAGACCCTGCGGAAGGCCTGCTTGAGCGCGACTTCCTCCACCACGATGCCGTGCTGGCTGGCAAATTGGGCATAGGTTTTACCCACCGGCTCCCGAACCTGGATGAGAGTGCCTGCGGCATCGAAGGAAATGAGTGGAAGGAGCATGATCTAAAAGAGAGGAGGCTTGATCCCATAAGAATCAAGCCTCCGTCGCTGAGCAGGGAGCAAATCTCAGATGGCGCGTGCTTTAGCGCGGGGTCTTTTGACAGGTTTCGGAGTGGTAGTAGGACGGAAAGCTTCGCCAAAGAGATATTGGCGAGCGCTGTCCACCTGGCCCATCACGCGGTTCATCCACTTGGTGAAGTCTTTGCCGAAGTGGTCATCCGCTTCTGGATCCAGCAGTGCCTCATTCAGGCTGGCGTGCTGGCTGCGCAGCTCGATCTCAAGCTGGAAGCCGATCTCGGGAATGTAGAGTTCCACAGCTTCAAACATGTCCATCACGCGGGCGGCGTAGCTGGTGTCCCAGACCTTGTCATCATCCTCGTAGCTGCTGGTGATGAGATGGGCGATGGTGTATTCAGCGTGGTCAGAATAAACCTCGGCGGCTTCCAAGACGGAATCAAAGCTGTCATGCTCGCTGGTGACGGGGATCACCACGGAGAGGCTGACGCTGGCCTCAGTGAAGACGAGGTCCAACTGTTCCATCTGGTACAGTTTTTCAAAAAATTCCCCCATGCCGGTGGCGATCTCCAGGATGGTGACATGACTCTCATCCAGGCGGTCCAGAAGACTGTCGGTGGTGAGGGTGGAGGCATCAAAGACCCGGCCAGAGGCGTCCTCGCCAGCATCTTCCACCAGGGAAAGAAGCTGATGGGGGGCACCATACTGCGTGAGATAACGGGCGCAGCAATGAGCCAGCGTGCTCTTGCCAGTGGAAGGATAGTCGTTCTGGATGAGGATCAGCTTTTTCATAATTTAATAAGGATGCATTGATATTTTATGAATTATTCAAATTATTGCAAGCATAATTAACATAATTTCTATAATTCATTGGTTTTTGTCGCTGAGTTTCCTGCTCCAGAAAGGACCTTCCCCGTATGCAAAAGGGATACGCGGCGTTTATGATCAGCGACATGAAATGCTTTATCTTCCTCTGGGTGCTGAGTGCCGGTCTCTATGCACAAACACCCCCACCGCCCCCTGCCCTGCAGGAATACCAGGGCCGGGTGATCGCCCAGACCATGCACTGGCAGGGAGCCGGCTGGCTGATCCGCAACAAGCGTGACCGCGAAGAAGCGACGCTGCGGATGCGCGAGGAATTAAAGCTGAAGCCAGGAATGGCCGTGTGTGACATGGGCAGCGGCAATGGCTACCACACCCTCCCCATCGCCGAGGCCGTGGGCAAAGACGGCAAGGTCTATGCCGTGGAAGTGCAGCCGGAGATGATCGCCATGCTAAAAAAGCGCGCAGAGGCAAAAGGCATCACCCACATTGAAAGCATCATTGGTGAGCCGCATGATCCAAAGCTCCCCCCGGCCTCCTGTGACATGATCCTGCTGGTGGATGTGTATCATGAATTTTCCCACCCGGAAGAGATGCTGGCCGGAATGCGGCAGGCGCTGAAGCCCGAAGGCGTGATCGTGATGGTGGAATACCGGGCGGAGGATGACAGCGTGCCGATCAAGCCAGAACACAAGATGACCAAGGAGCAGATCAACAAGGAGCTGACCAGCAATGGCTTTAAACTGGTGCGTGAATTTGATGAACTGCCCTGGCAGCACATGATGTTTTTCGGCCTGGCGGAAAACCAGTAGTTCAGTTGGGCTCCAACTGAGGTTCCCGAAACAGTTCCGCATTGGCTAAGGCGTTCCTAAGTTCTTGAATGCCAGTCCGTTTTAAAGGTTACCACCATGATGAAGCTCCAGTTGCCCAGTCTCGTCGCCTGCCTGTGCCTGGCCAGCCTGCTGCCCGCCCCCGCCGCAGAGGAATTCGCCTTCTTTGAAAGCAAAATCCGGCCCGTGCTGGTCAAGCACTGCTACGAATGCCACTCCACCGAATCCGGCAAGGCCAAGGGCGGCCTGCTGGTGGATACCAAGCAGGGCCTTCAAACAGGCGGCGATACCGGCCCTGCCGTGGTGCCGATGGAGGTGAGCAAGAGCTTGCTGCTGATGGCGATCAAACACGCAGATCCCGACCTGGAAATGCCTCCCAAAAGCCCGCCGCTACCGAAGGCGGTGATTGCGGATTTTGAGACGTGGATCAAAGCCGGCGCCCCTGATCCCCGCGAGACCTCTATGCAGGTGGCGGAAAGACCGCCAGTAGATGTGAAGTCCGGACGTGAATTCTGGAGCTACCGCAAACCCCAGCCGCAGCCTGCACCTGAGGTGAAGGACAAGGCCTGGGCCAAACGCCCGCTGGACCGCTTCATCCTGGCGCAGTTGGAAAAGAATGACCTGGCCCCTTCCCCGGATGCGAAACCTGGCGTGCTGCTGCGGAGGCTGCACTTTGATCTCACGGGCCTGCCTCCGACACCAAAGGAGATGACCACCTTTGCCCAGGGCTGGCGGGATGAGGCAGGCCGGGAGGCGCTGCTTGAGAAGACCGTGGATGCCTTGTTAAAGAGCCCCCGTTTTGGAGAACGCTGGGGCCGGCACTGGCTGGATGTGGCGCGTTTTGCCGAATCCAACGGCCGTGAATCCAACCTGACCTTTCCCCATGCCTGGCGCTATCGTGATTATGTCATTGATGCCCTCAATGCAGACAAGCCGTATGACCGCTTCATTACCGAGCAGATCGCGGGGGATCTTTTGCCTGCCAAGGATGATGCGGAGCGCGCGCAACTGCACATTGCCACCACCTTTCTGGCCATGGGGGCGAAGGGGCTGAATGAAATGAACTCGCTGCAATTTGCCGCCGACCTGGTGGATGAGCAGCTGGATACTGTCACCCGTGCCATCACGGCCACCTCCGTGGCCTGCGCCCGCTGTCACGACCATAAAAGCGAACCCTTTAGCATGGAGGATTATTACGCGCTGGCAGGCATCTTTAAGAGCACGAAGACGCATTACGGGAACTGGATAGACTCGGAGAACAACAATCCCAGCGATCTCATCCGCCTGCCGGATCTGCCCGGACAGCTCATCCAAAACAAGTCCATCACAGCCGCGAAGGTGAAGGAACTGAAAGCCAGCCGGGCCAAGCTGGATGCGGAGGAAAAAGCCCAGAACGAATTCATAGCCAAAGCCCGTGAAGAAGGGCGGGACATCGGTGACGAAGGCTTCAAGCTGCTGGCCACCGCCATCCGCATCTACTGGTCACGGGGCGGCATTGACGGCCAGCTCATGACCGTGGATGACCAGGGCCGGGCGCTGCCGCTGAGCATGGGGGTGTCGGAAGCACCGAAGGTGCAGGAAGCGATGCTGCTGAACCGGGGGGAGATCACCCAGCCGGTGAAGGCGGTGAAACGCGGTTTTCCCGAGGTGCTTAAAATCCAGGGCGTGGAACCGGCAGCCAAGCAAAGTGGACGGCTGGAGCTGGCCCAGTGGCTGACCCACCCGGAAAATCCGCTCACCTCGCGCGTGATCGCGAACCGCATCTGGAAGCACCTCTTCGGCGTGGGCCTGGTGCGCACCACGGACAACCTGGGCTACAGCGGCGAGCGGCCCACGCATCCTGAGCTGCTGGATTATCTGGCCCTGGAAATGACCCGCCGGGACTGGTCTGTCAAAGCTCTGATACGGGAAGTGGCCCTGTCCCGCAGCTACCGCCAGTCCTCCGGCTACCGGGAAGCCTGTTTTGAGAAAGACCCGGACAACCGTCTGCTGTGGCGGGCCAACAAACGCAGGCTGGATGCCGAGGTGATCCGGGATTCGATGCTGGCGGTTTCAGGGGAGCTGGACGTGACCCGACGCCCGGGATCCCTGGTCTCTGAAATCAGCAGCCAGTCGGTCTCTCTGATCGGCTTTAACAAAGCGCTCCCGGCAGATCTGGACGGCAGCCTGCGGCGCTCCGTTTACCTGCCGGTGCTGCGCGACCACCTGCCGGATGTGCTGGAGCTTTTTGACTTTGCTGAACCCAGCCTGGTCACGGGTCACCGCGATGTGACCAATGTCCCCATGCAGGCGCTTTACCTGATGAACGGCCCATGGGTGCAGGCCCGCGCCGCAGCCCTGGCCGCCCGTGTTTCCAAAGAAAAAGCCACCCGGCCTGAACAGTTGCGGAGAGCTTTTACACTGTGTTTTAACCGACCACCAGACCAGGCCGAAACAGAGCTGGCTGAGACTTTTTTCCAAAAGACCCAAAGCAGTATTGAGGGAGCCCCTGCCGAGGATGAGACCATGATGCTGGCGCTCTACTGCCAGGCCCTGCTGGCCAGTGCGGAGTTCCGTTATGTGGATTAACGCCGGCCTGAATGATCCCGGTCCGGACTCTCGGTACTGGCGCCACCACCGATGAGCTCATTTTCATCCAGGTCATAACCCACGACCTCCACCTCTCCCCGGCGGATCTTTTTCTGCGACATGGCCACGGACACCCAGCGGAATTCCTCGCTGTTATCCAGGAGCACTTTGATGACCATGGTCAGCGGCACGGCCAGGAACATGCCCAGAGGCCCCCACAACCAGCCCCAGAAAATGGCAGAAAGCACCACCACGAGCGCCGAGATGCCAAAGCGGTTCCCGAGAAGCTGAGGCTGCACAAAGTTATCGAGGGCAAAGTTGATGCCGCCGTAACCGATGGCAATGCCTATGGCGGTGCCGCCGCCATGCGTCACCAGCGCTTCAATGATGGCCGGGATGCTGGCGGCGGTGCTGCCCACGGCCGGAATATAGTTGAAAACAAATGCCAGGATGGCCCACAGCAGCGGATATTGCAGATCAAAGAACCAGCACCAGGCGCCTGCCATCAGGCCCGTCAAAGCACTGATGAGGGTTTTGACGCCGAGATATTTCTGGATGTCCGTGACACTGCGCAGGAGACCGCTGAGATCCGGACCGCCGGCCTGCTTCACCGCCACCATGCGGCGGTGCGTACCGGGGGCCTCCATCAGCACAAACATCATCAGGATCAAAATCATGACCAGCCCGGCAAAGATGGTCGCCAAGGTCCCGAAGGTGCTGCCCAGCATGGCCCCAATGCGGGACAGCACGTCTTGCTGGTAGGCATAACCAATGATGTTGTTCCAGTCGAAGAACGTGGTCGTCAGTTCCTTGGCTCCTTCGACGCCATTTTCCTCGAGCCACACGCCAAAATCCGTGATGTAGCGCTGCAGACCTCGAAGATAACGCGGGAGGTCCGCATTAAAACTGATCAACATCCGCACGGCCAGGGTGATCAGCCCCGCCAGCACGCTCAGGTTCACCAGCAGGGTGATGCCCAAGGCCACAGGGCCAGGAATGCGATGCCGGGTCAGCCAGCGCATTAACGGAAAACTCAGGACAGCCAGGAAAAAGGCATAGACGACCGGCACCAAAATCCCCGCCGCCGCCCGCATCCCGGCGATGAGCACGATCAGACAGGCCAGGGTGAGAAGCATCTGCGAGCCTTTACGGCCCCAGTCCACACTCTTATTTTCCTCAGGCAGGATGGTCATGTCCATCCATCCTTGATGATAGGAATCTTCTCAAGAAGAAAGAGGCGGGGGATGCGGCACTGAGACTGTTTCTGAGAAGAAAAAAGAAAGTCCATTTTCATACAACATCTCAGTTGCAAACATGACAGCCAAACGCCAGTATCCTCTTCCCCAGCCGGACTCCAACGAGTCTCGCTAAAAGGTCGGGCCGTAGTTCAGCCTGGTAGAACGCTTGCATGGGGTGCAAGAGGTCGTGAGTTCGAATCTCGCCGGCCCGACCACTTCCAGCCTCAAACAGAGGCTTTATACGGCCTTCATCTGTCCCTGACGGAGGTTCCTGAAACCTGGCCGACACAGGGTCCGTACCATTGATTACCCCCCACGTATTTGATGCTCCAGAACTCCACATCTCCGGCGCTTGGCCGCCGCCAGTTTCTCCGCAGTGCCTCCGCTCTCATCGCCCTGCCAGCCTTGGAAGCTCTCGGTGGCGCGAGCGCTTCGGCCGCTGCTGCCACGACAGCCGCCCACAAGCCAAAAAACTTTGTCGCCATTGGTTCATATCTGGGCTGGCATCAACCGGCATTCTTCCCCAAATCCGCTGGCAAGGATTATGCGATGCCGGCGATCTTGCAGCCGATGGAGCCGCATCGAGACAGTTTCACGATTTTCTCCGGCCTGGACCACCGCGCACCCAACGGCCACAAGGCCTGGTCGAATTTCATTTGCGGCAACTCGCCAGGGTCTTATTCGCTTGACCAGCAGGTCGCAGATCAGGCGGGTGGAAAGACGCGTTTTGCCTCGCTGGAGCTGGCCACGGGCATGGGTGAAGGGGCCAAGTCCATGAGCTTTACCAAACAGGGAGTGGGCCTGCCGACGACGATCCGGCCAAGTGTGCTCTATCGCCAGCTCTTTGCCACGCAGGCTTCCCGTGCGCGGACGGAGTATCTGATCAAGAGCGGCCAGAGCTCCCTGGACAGTGTGCTCGATGACGCGAAACGGCTTCAGGCTGGGCTGCCTCAGCGGGACAAAGACAAGCTGAACGAATACTTTGATTCCTTCCGCAGTGTGGAAAAGAAAATGGCTCGCCAGCTTGCGGCGCTGGACCAGCCTGTGCCGGAGCCGGATTACAAGCTGCCAAGCTATGACCCCATCACGCCGAACCTGCAGATGGAGGCGGGCACCATCATGTATGATCTGATGACGCTGGCCCTGGAGACGGAATCCACCCATGTGATCTCGCTTTTCCTGGATGGTCTGGGGCAGGTCTTCGCCATCAATGGCGAGGTGCTGAAGGCGGGTTACCATGCGCTGTCGCATCACGGCAATGATCCGGAAATGATCCGCGACCTCATCGCCATCGAGCGGGCGCACATGGAGTGCTTTGCGGGGTTTTTAAAGCAGCTTTCTGAGAAGAAAAACCCGGAAGGCCGGACGCTGCTGGATGATACGGTGATCCTGGTGGGCACGGGCATGGGAGATGCCAGCCGGCATAGCAATGCCAACCTGCCAATCCTGGTGGCAGGCGGCGGATTCAAGCACGGCCAGCACATCGCGATTGATGCCAAGGCCAGGGACGCGCCCTTGCTGGGCGACCTGTACATCACCCTGAAGCAGCGGCTGGGTGTGGAGTCTGACTCCTTTTCAAACGCCTACCGCAATCTCAATCATCTTTTCTCATAATGCTGTTCCACCCAATGGTGATGCGATATTTTTTGTTAGGCTTGGCGGTCTGTGCGGCCATGCCCGCCATGGGGGCGGAGTTAAAAAAGACCGCGCCCCTGCCCGAGCCGGTGGTGAATGTTTTGGAGCAGCATTGTTATCGCTGCCACGACTCCGAGGATGGAGAAGGCGGGATCAATTTGAACCTTGCCGAAATTGACTGGAGTGCGGAAGGAGCGACCGGTGTGTGGGAGAAGACCTTCAACGTGGTTGCCCATAAGCAGATGCCGCCGGTCAACCGGCCGGCACTGACGCCGAAGCAAAAACAGACGCTGCTCGACTATCTGGACGGGCAGCTCACACAGCACACAGCCATCGGCGGCACGCTGCCCCGCAGGCTGAACCGGACGGAGTATCGAAACTCTATCCGCACGGTTTTTCAGATGCCGGATTTTGAACTGCCCTTGGGTTTCCCACGGGATACGCGGGAGCATGGCTTTGATACGGTGAGCGAGGCGCTGGTGCTTTCGCCGCCATTGCTGGAAGCCTATCAGCAGGTGGCCTGGCAGATCGCCGATGAGATCTTCCCGCCAGTGAAAAAAAAACCTCCGGTGACGACCTGGAAGGCAGGCGTGGAGGACCTGGTGCTGAGCTTTTCCGCCTCCACCATTCATGGCGATGCGCTGCGGCTGGCCTCGCGCAGCCCGGACATCATGAGGAGTTGCACCTGGCCGAGCAAAATCGAGATCATGGCTTCGGGCACATACCGCATCAGCGTCAGCACCTCCGCCTTCCGCCCAAAGAAAGGCGCAACTCCCATGATCCTGCATGTGCATGCCCGCGATGTGGCGGCGAGCGACCGTTCCCGCACGAAAATCTTCCGCCTGCTCAAAGAGATCCAGGTCACCAGCGAGACCCCTGAGACGGTCACCTTTGATGCCGAGCTTTATGAGGGCCAGACGCCCTTGTTTCATTGGACCAATGCGGAGCTGGATCATGAGCCGGAGCCCTTTTCCACCCTGCTGGAGGCGAAGTTCCAAGACCCGCGTTTCCTCGCCGCCTGGCAGGAGATGCTTTTTCCAGGCGCCCCCAGGAAAAGGATCTCCATCACGCCTCTGCGCGGCCGCAACGGGTGGAACATTTTCCAGCGCCATTATAACAATCCTCAGCTGAATCTTGCCGATGCCACCCTGGACAACCGGTTTGCCATTGCCGCCTTGGACATGGCAAAAAGCGAAGGCTCATCACGTGCTCTGGCGGACACCCTGGCTTATCATTATCACGAAAATGGCCCGGCTTTGCAGTTGCATGGCGTGACGGTGGAAGGCCCGTTTAAAATCGTGGATGGCCCGCAGGATCTGCAACGCCGTAAATGGCGGGAGTGGAATTTTGCAACGCAGAAAAAGGGAGAAACGAACGAAGCCTATGCCAGCCGTGCCCTGGAACTCCTTCTGCCGCGCTTGTTTCGTCGGCCTGTGACGGAGGATGTCCGCCGCAGCTTTGTGGACATCGCCAAGCATCACTGGGACGCCGGTCACAGCTTTGATGAAGGCATGCACCTGATGCTGCGCAGCACCCTTGTCTCGCCACGTTTTCTTTATCGTGAGACCACCCCCGGCAAATTGGATGCACACGATCTGGCCAGCCGCGTCTCCTATTTCCTGACCCGCGACACTCCCACGAACAACATTGTGCATCAAGCGCGCAGTGGAGAACTGGCCAAACCAGCGGTGTATCGTGCTGCGATCGAAAACCTGCTGCCCAGGTCGCCCGGCTCCCCGATGATCCGGGACTTCACGGAGCAATGGCTGGATACCCGGCTGCTGCCAGAAATCATGCCGGATGAGAAATTTGGATTTACGACGGATGAAATCGAAATCGCCAAGCGGGAAGTGGAGCATTTCTTTTTCACCATGCTGAAGGAAAACCGCCCGCTGCGGGACTTCATTGATCCGGATTTCATGACCACGTCGAAGCGCTTCGCCTTGGAAAACTACGGTTACACCGTGGCTGGCCTGAAGCCTGTGAAACCGGCCAGCACCTACCTCACCGAACATCACAAGATCGAGCGCCTGCCCATCAAGCGTGGCGGCGTCAGGGGCGGCCTGCTGGGGCAGTCCGCCATCATGATGGCCACGGCCAATGGCGTGGATACCCAGCCCGTGCTGCGCGGTGTCTGGGTGCTGGAAAACATCCTCGGCATTCCCTTGCCCCCGGTGCCCAGCAACGTGCCCGCCCTCACCCCCGATACCCAGGGTGCCAAAACTCCCCGCGACCTCCTGGCCGCACACACTAAGGCCGCCGACTGCCGGGGCTGCCATCAGCAGATAGACCCTATCGGATTTGTCTTGGAAAACTTTGATCCCGTCGGCGGCTGGCGCGAGCAATGGCCCGGCATCAACGTGGAGATTGACCCTTCAGGCGTGCTGCCTGACGGCACCGAGATCCTGGGTTATCCCGATCTCAAACGGTGGATTGTGGAGAACATCCACATCTTCGGTCAATGCCTCTCCGAGAAGCTCATGATCTATGCCACCGGCCGAATCCCTAGCTATGCCGAAAAGCAGGAGCTGAAGCAGATCGTGGCGAAAATCGAGCGTGAAAAAGGTGGCTTCCGCGACCTGCTCCTCACCCTGATGGAAAGCAAGACGTTCAGGACGAGGTGAAGGCCGGCTTCCGTGGCTGGCTGCGCGACTGACCCTCCGGTGCCGACATTTCCTGAGGCGTGAACATTCCTTATTCGTCATTTTCCATTCCCCTGCTAGCCTTCACCCAATGTCCAAACGTCTCTTCCTGCTCGATGGCATGGCGCTTCTCTACCGCGCCCACTTTGCTTTCATCAAAAATCCCATCCGCACAAGCGACGGGATGAACACCTCCGCCCTCTACGGCTTCACGAACACCCTGCTGGACATCATTAAAAACTGGCAGCCCACGCACCTCGCCGTCGTCCTGGACACCTCCGCCCCCACTCCCCGGCACGAGATTTTCCCCGAGTACAAAGCCCAGCGCGAGGAGATGCCCGAAGATCTCTCCCTCGCCATCCCGCAGATCCACCGCCTCTGCGCGGCCATGAACATCCCCCTCCTCACCCGCGACGGGTACGAGGCCGATGACATCATCGGCATCCTGGCCAAGCGCTCCGAAGGCAAGGACTACGAAACCTTCATGGTCACGCCGGACAAAGACTTTGGCCAGCTCGTTTCGGAAACCGTCAAAATCTACAAACCCGGCCGCCAGGGCAGCGATGTCGAGATCCTCGGCGTCTCAGAAGTCTGCGCCCGCTGGGGCATCGAGCGCCCGGAGCAGGTCGTGGATATCCTCGCCCTCATGGGCGACGCGGTGGACAACATCCCCGGCATCCCAGGCTTTGGCGAAAAGACTGCCACTGCCCTTATCCAGCAATACGGGAGCCTGGAAAACCTGCTCAACAATGCCGACAAGCTCAAAGGCAAGCAGAAGGAAAAGGTCGAGCAGAATGGAGACAAAGCCCGCCTCTCCTACCACCTCGCCACCATCATGCACGATGCGCCGCTGGAGGTGGAACTGGACAACCTCGCCGTCCGTCCACATGACGACGAGCTGCTGAAAGGCCTCTTCACCGAGTTCGAGTTCAACGCCCTCGGCAAGCGGATGTTTGGCGATGAATTCAAAGCCGGGCGTGGTCGCCAGCTCGCCAAAGACGCCGCCAGCGCCGCATCTGCATCCGCTTCTTCCGACCCCGCTTCCGGCGACCTCTTTTCCATGGAGGAAACCACCCAGCAGACCTCCCATAACCTGCGCACCATCGCTGATACCGAGCACGCCTACCACCTCGTCCGCACCCCGGAAGAGCGCACCAATTTCATCGTCGAGCTCCAGGCCCAGCCCCGCTTCTGCTTCGACCTCGAAACCACCTCCCTGGACCCCCGCGACACGCAGATCGTCGGCATCGCCTTCTCCTGGAAGGCCAACGAAGGCTGGTTCGTCCTCTTCCCTCGCGACAAAGCCCAGGCTGCCGCCGTCCTGGAGGAATTTCGCTGCGTCTTCACCAATTCCGCCCCCGCGCCGGAGTCCATTTCCGCCCCCTGGGATAGCGGCGACGATACCGCCCTTCCAGTGTCACCTCTGCCCGCAGGCATTGAGAAAATCGGACATAACCTCAAGTTTGACCTCAGTGTCCTCCTCGCCCACGGACTTGAAGTCACCGGCCCGTTCTTCGATACCATGCTCGCTCATTCCTTGATCGAGCCCGACCAGCGTCATGGCATGGATTACCTCGCGGAGTCCATGCTCAGTTATACCCCCGTGCCCATCACTGCCCTCATCGGCACGGAAAAAAACGACCTCTTCAGCCAGTCCACCATGGCCGACGTCGCCGAGGCCGATCCGCAAAAGATCACCGACTACGCCGCCGAGGACGCCGACATCACCTGGCAGCTTGCCGAAAAACTCCGCCCCCTGCTTCCCGTCCACGGTGCCGAGCGCGTGTTTTATGAGATCGAGTGCCCCCTCCTTCCCGTCCTGACCAAAATGGAAAACGAAGGCGTCGCCATTGATGTGCAGGCGCTACGCGAATTCGGCCTGGAGCTTGAAAAACGCGCCAATGAAATGCACCGCCGCATTCAGGAAGTCGCCGGCGGCCCCTTCAATCTCAACAGCCCCAAGCAGCTCGGCGAAGTCCTCTTTGACCGCCTCAAGCTGTCCGACAAACCCAAGAAAACTTCCACCGGCCAGTACCAGACCAATGAGCAGGTCCTGCAATCTCTCGCCGGTCTGCATCCCATCATCGCCGACATCCTCGAATATCGCGAGGTGACCAAGCTGAAGAACACCTATGTGGACACGCTACCTGGCACAGTTTCCAAAGTCACCGGCCGCGTCCACACCACCTTTCATCAGCTCCTGGCCGCCACCGGCCGCATGGCCTCCAGCAACCCGAACCTGCAGAACATCCCCATCCGCTCGGATTCTGGGAAGGAGATCCGCAAAGCATTCGTGCCTGGGCAGCCCGGTCATGTTCTCCTCAGTGCCGACTACAGCCAGGTGGAGCTGCGCGTGATGGCCGCCATCAGTGAAGACCCCGCCATGATTGAGGCCTTCCAAAACGGTCACGACATTCACCAGGCGACCGCCGCGCGCGTCTATGGAGTGCCGCTGGAGGGAGTGCTTCCGGAAATGCGCCGCACCGCCAAGATGGTCAATTTTGGCATTATCTACGGCATCAGTGCCTTTGGCCTGTCGCAGCGTCTCGGCATCCCGCGTAGCGAGGCCGCCACCATCATTGAGAACTACTTCAAACAGTTCCCCGGCATCCACAAATACATGGACCAGATCGTCCAGGATGCCAAACGCTACGGCTATGTCGAGACCATCACCGGCCGCCGCCGCGTCATCCGCGACATCACCAGCGGCAATGCCAGCATCCGTGGCGGTGCCGAGCGCATGGCCATGAACACCCCCATCCAGGGCACCGCCGCCGACATGATCAAGCTCGCCATGATCCACGTGGACAAAGCCCTCACCCGCAGCGGCCTCAAAACCAAAATGCTCCTCCAGGTGCACGATGAACTCCTCTTCGAAGTCCCCGAAGACGAAGTCCCCCAGGCCAAAGAAATCATCCTCACTGAAATGCGCAACGCCCTCTCCCTCGGCGACGTCCCTGTGGAAGTGGATGCAGGCACCGGCAGTAACTGGCTCCAAGCTCATTGAGGCCGCAGCCCCTGCAACTTTCCTCCTCCGACCTTCGTTGACGCCAGGACGCATGCCTTTCCGCCTCGTCATCCTCAGCTTCGTTCTGGCCGTCTCCACCGCCAGTGCCTGCACCATCCCGGTCTTCCGCTTCGCTCTGGACCGCTGGGAAGCGGACCCGTTCCATCTCGTCCTCCCTCCGTCCACATCTCAGGACCCCGCCGTCAGCGACCTGCTGCGTCCCCTCCGTGCCAACGGCAAGGCCAACCTCACCATCACCTCCGCCCCCGCAGCCACCATCTCGGAACTCAAATACTCTCGCGAAAGCGACCACCTCGTCTGGTCCGGCGACCTGAATGCCCAGACGCTCCCTGCCCTGCTCGATTCCCCTGCCCGCCAGCAGATCCTCCAGCACATCCTCGCCGGCGACTCCGTCGTCTGGGTCATCGCCGAAGGCGGCACCGATGCCGATGCAGCAGAAGCCGACCGCATCGAAAAGCGCCTCCGGTTTCTCGAACAGGTCGCTGCCCTGCCCGTGCAGAACCCCAATGATCCCGACAGCCAGCTCGGCCCCGGCCCGCCCTTGCTGCTGAAGTTCACCACCCTGCGCCTCAACCGCAATGACCCTGCCGAGCTGCCCCTCATTCAAATGCTCGCCGGGCCTAACCAAAAGGTGGACCCCAAGACCACCAGCTTTGCCGCCGCCGTCTTCGGCCGTGGCCGCGTCCTCGGAGCCTGGCCCCTGACGGATCTTGACGATGCCTCCTTGGAGGATGCCTGCATGTTCCTCGTCGGTCGCTGCTCCTGCCGCGTTAAAAATGAGAACCCCGGCTGGGACCTCCTCATGAATGTGGACTGGGAAAAATCCCTCACCGAGGTCAAAGCCACCCTCGCCAGCGCCCCCACCGTTGACATTGCCGAACCAGAAGTGCAACCACCAGCTCCCTCCATGGTGCCAATTACCGTCACCACACAGCCGCCTCCTGGTGCTCCATCCACCAGCGCCGGTGATCCAAACATTTGGATAGGTTCCTCACAGGATGACACGTATTTTATTGGTCTAAACAGGCCATTGCTCACCGGCATCGGCGCCTTTGTCCTGACCCTCCTCGCCTTCCTACTCCTCCGGAAAAAATAACCCCTCCTCGCCATGTTCCGAAAACTTCTCGCCATTGTCCTGCTCATCGCCGCCGGAGGACTGGCCTTTTACAGCCTGCGCACGGAATCATCTGCCTCAGGGAAGTCCCTCACCGTCTATTGCGCCGCCGGGCTGAAGAAACCGGTGGAAGCCATCGCCACGCAGTATGAAAAAGACACCGGCACGTCAATCGCCCTCCAGTTCGGAGGCACCGGCACCCTTCTCAGCCAGCTCCGTGTGGCCAACCGGGGAGACCTGTTCATCGCTGCGGATGACGCGGCCCTGGCCGATGCCCACAAGCTGGAAGTCACCCGGGAAGTCCTGCCCCTGGCCGTCCAGCATCCCGTCATCGCGGTTGCCAAAGGCAATCCCAAAAACATTCGCACCCTGGCCGATTTGGAAAAGCCGGACATCCGACTGGCCCTGACCAACCCGGAGGCCGCCAGCAACGGCAAGATTGCGCAAAAAATCCTCGGTGCCCGCTGGGAAGTCCTGGCCAAAAAAGCCGCCGTCATGAAACCCACTGTGACGGAAATCGCTGCCGATACCAAGCTTGGGGCCGTGGATGCCGCCCTTGTCTGGGACAGCACCGTCCCCCAGTTTAAAGGGCTTGAAGCAGTCAAAATCCCCGAACTCTCCACCCATGAAGAAAAGGCCAGTGCTGCCGTGCTGAGCAGCGCTGTTTCCTCCGTTGAAGCCCTGAAATTCGCCCGCTACCTCTCCGCCCCGGAAAAAGGTGGCACCCTCTTTAAAGAGCATGGCTTCCAGGCCGCAGGCGGTGATGCCTGGGTGGTGAAACCCGAACTCGTCCTCTACAGCGGCGGCGTCAACCGGCCCGCCATTGAAAAGCTGGTCCAGGACTTCGCCACCCGTGAAGGCATCAGCATCACCACCGTTTTCAACGGCTGCGGTATCCTCTGCGCCGCCATGAAGACCATGGAAGACAGCAGCAGCTCCAATTACCCGGATGTCTATTATGCCTGCGATGTCTGCTTCGTCCCGCCCGTGGCTGAAAACTTCCCGGAGGCCGTCCTGCTGACCGAGGCCGAAATCATCATCGCCGTGCCAAAGGGCAATCCCAAGAATATCAAGACCCTGGCCGACCTCGCCCGCCCCGGCCTGCGTGTCGGCATCTGCAATGCTGAGCAGTCCACCCTCGGCTTCATGACCCAGGGCATATTGAAGTCCATGAACCTGTTTGAGAGCGTCAGCAAAAACGCCTCCAGCCAGGTCCCCACTGGCGACTTCCTGGTCAATCAACTGCGCACCGGCTCCCTCGATGCCGCCGTCGTTTACCACATCAACATCCAGAACGAGATCGAGCACTTCGAATCCATCCCCCTGCCTGCCGACAAGGCCAAAGCCATCCAGCCCTTTGCCGTGCGGGTGAATTCCCCACGTCGTCAGCTTGGTTACCGCCTGCTGGCCTGGCTGAGGGCTAACCAAAAGAGCTTCACCGATGCCGGATTTGTCTGGCGTGGTGATGCTCCCGCCGTGAAAAGCAGCGAACTCGAGATTCCCGAATGGCTTCAACAGCGCTAAGCTGTCAGACAATGCGTATCCTTCTCCCGCTGCTCGGTCTCGGCTTCTGTCTCATCGGCTGCAAACCTGCGCCTGCCCTCCGGGTGGACCTGGAGCCACCCGCCGTCATCCTGCCCGCCTCAGTTCAGGAGTTCTCCCCCGCCGAAGCCGCTGCCTGGATGACCGAAAACCCTGGTGCC
Organism: Prosthecobacter sp. SYSU 5D2; assembly: GCF_039655865.1. Taxonomy (NCBI): domain Bacteria; kingdom Pseudomonadati; phylum Verrucomicrobiota; class Verrucomicrobiia; order Verrucomicrobiales; family Verrucomicrobiaceae; genus Prosthecobacter; species Prosthecobacter sp. SYSU 5D2. The sequence goes on from NZ_JBBYXL010000003.1 coordinate 196,484, forward strand.
CTCATCCTGGACGCACGCATGGCGGAAGAAGTCACCCGCGAGGGAAAACTCCCCGGCTCCCAGCATCACGATTATCTCAAGCCCACCACCCAGGAATACCTGGCCACGCTGGACCGCCAAAAACCCTGCCTCATCTACTGCGCCCTCGGCGGCCGCTCCCGCCGCCTGGCCGTGCAGATGCATGAGCTAGGTTTCACCCGTCTTGCGGTTCTCAAAGACGGACTGAATGCCTGGCAGACAGAAGGCCGCGCTGTCGTCAAGTAAGTGCTTCAGTGTTCCAGATCTCCCATCTCACCACGCTCAAACTCCTCAAAGGCCGCTTGGATCTCCTCCATTGTGTTCATCACAAAAGGACCGTGACCCACCACAGGTTCGTTCAGCGGCTCACCATCCATGACCAGCAGCCTAGCCTCAGCGCGGGCATGAATGACGACGCGGTCGCCCTGCCGTTTGAACATCACCAGATCCGCCTCCCGTGCCTGGCCCTCATCATTGACCAGCAGTTCCCCCGCCAGCAGCAGCAAGGCAGTGGTATGGCCATCGGGCACCGGCAGTGTCACGGTCTTGCCTGCGCCCAGAGTTACGTCCCAAAGCTGGATCGGAGAGAAAGTCTGCGCACTTCCGGCATGACCGTCAAACTCCCCAGCGATCACCCGCAGGCTTCCGGCATCATCAGGTAAGGCTACGGAAGGGATGTCGGCTTTGAGCAAAGTTTGGTAGCGGGGAGGGGTGCCTTTGTCCTTCGCCCGCAGGTTGACCCAGAGCTGCACCATCTGCAAGGTTCCGCCCTGACGGGTGAATTCTTCCGAATGGAACTCCTCATGGATGATCCCCTTCCCGGCCGTCATCCACTGCACATCCCCCGGGCCGATCTTGCCGCCGCCGCCGCTGGAATCACGGTGCTCCAGTTCCCCCTGATAGGCGATAGTGACGGTTTCAAATCCCTTGTGCGGATGCGCCCCCACTCCCCGCTTCCCCTTGCCAGGGGCAAAGAGATGAGGGGCGGCATAGTCGAGCAAAAGAAACGGGCTCAGTTCCCGGCCCAGTCCGTTGTAATCAAAAACCGAGCGGACCGGAAAGCCGTTGCCCACCCAGTGCATGGCGGAGCTGTGTTGAATGCGTTGAATCGTTTTCATATAAGATGATCGTCAGGTGTGAAGCGTGTGGATTTGATTTAGGCTTGGATCAGGGACTCAAGGTCCAGGTGACGCGAATACATGGCCAGGCTGCCGTCGGCATTGCGCGGCCATTCGGATTCGGGGCGGTCCCAGTAAAGCTCGACGCCGTTTTGATCCGGGTCGCGAAGGTATAAGGCCTGGCTCACGCCATGATCGGATGCGCCATCCAGGGGAATGCCCGCCGCCTGGACCCGGCGAAAAGCATCCGCCAGAGCCGCGCGGGAGGGATAGAGGATGGCGGTATGGTAGAGACCGGTAGAGCCAGGCGGCGGTGGAGATCCGCCCCGGCTTTCCCAGGTATTTAGAGCGATGTGGTGATGATAACCGCCTGCGGAAACAAAAGCTGCTTCCTTGCCGTAACGCTGCGTGACGGTGAAGCCGAGCACACCCGAGTAGAACTGAAGCGCCCGCTCCAGGTCCGCCACCTTCAGGTGGACATGGCCGATACGGGTTTGAGGGTGGAGTGGCTCGGGGTTCATGACTACAAAGTGCATCTGAACTGAGGTTTATAAAATGCCAGAACGTTGGCCTCAGCATGTGCCAGGCTTGGTCTAGGGGCCTTTTACTTCAGCACGCCCCAGAAGTTCATGATGAAGCCACCTGTAAGAACGATCAGAACGGCGGCGGTGAGGCTGATGAGGATGGCGGTGCGGGCCATCTCGGCGGAGGTGAATTCACCACGCGCATAAGCGAGAGCATTGGGCGGGGTGCTGATGGGCAGCATCATGGTCATGGAGGCGACCATGGCAATGCTGAGAGCCATCTGCACGGGATGCAGACCACCTCCCGCGACGGCGGTGGCGGAGGAGATGCCGAGGGGAAGGAAAAGATTCGCCGCTGCGGTATTAGACATGAAGGTGCCCACCACCAACGTCGCGGCGACGAGGACGGTGAGCAGCCAGATGCCGCTGCCGGAGGTGGGAAGGAAGGTGGAGATCATCTGGTCCAGCCCCGTCATCTGCATGCCCATGCCCAGAGAGATGCCACCGGCGATGAGAATGAGGATGCGCCATTCAAGACGACCGAGATCCTCGCGCGTAAAGACTCCTGCCCCGGTCAGAACAATGGCGGGAAAAAGGGCCACCACGGAAGCAGGCAGGCCATGCCACTGGTCGCTCATCCAGAGCAATACCGTGATAGTAAAGACGCAGACCACCAGCCAGCCACGGCGGCTCAAGGGCTCACTGGTGAGCTTTAGACGAAGGCCTGAAGCCACAGGCTTGTATAGCCGGTAAAGCAGCCACCAGGCAAACAGGGTCAAAAACACGGCCAATGGGATGGCGATGAGCATCCAGTCCAGGAAGGTCACCGCATGCCCGGCATCCGCCAGAAAGCCGACGGCCACGGCATTGGGCGGCGAGGAGATGGGGGTGCTCATACCGCCGATGTTGGCGGAAAAGGCGATGCCCAGGAGCAGGGCTTTGCGGAAGGGCTCGCCTGGCGGAAGGGCGGCCAGCAAGGGCGTGGCCAGCGCCAGCATCATGGCGGCGGTGGCGGTATTGCTCATCCACATGCTGAAGATCAGGGTGACGAGCATCATTCCCAGCAGCACCTGCCGGGGTTTACCACCAAACGGTTTTAAAAGGATCAGGGACATGGAGCGGTCCACACCTTCATTGACGGCGGTCTGAGCCAGGACAAAACCACCGAAGAACAGCAGCAGTACGGGATCTGCCGCTATGTTAAAGATGTCCCGGTAAGAGGGTGATTCACCCGATTCAAAACCCAGGCCGGGCCAGTTTCCTGGGTTGGCCAGAAGCAGGGCTTCAAGACCGATGACCAGAAGAGAGGTGGCGAAAAGGGGGATGGCTTCAGTCACCCACAGGAGGAGTGCAAGAACGAAGATGCCTGACATGAATCCAGCCTCACGAGGAGCCGCACCCGTGCTGATGAGGCCCCAGGAGACAGCGCCCGCAAGGACGAGGGCGGTGATGGCGATACGCCAGGAGGGAGCACCATGCGGCAGCAAGCTGGCAGGAGCGGGAGTTGGCTGGGGGGCTGGCATCAGTGTTTTTATACCCAATCTTATGGATTGGCCATGAGCTTCCTTGGCTGGGGAAAATTGACTGTCAGATTGGGGCATCCTGCCCGTTTCAACAGGCTCATGAAATCTGCGCGCCTCCTTTCATTTGCCCTTTCCCTTCTGCTGTCGTTTATCCCGGCCCTGGGGGCTGAGCGGCCTAACATGATCTTCATTCTCTGTGACGACCTGGCCCAAGGGGATCTGGGCTGCTATGGGCAGAAGCTGATCCAGACGCCTAACCTGGACAAGATGGCAGCGGAAGGGACAATGTTTCCGCAACTGTATTCAGGCACGAGTGTCTGCGCTCCATCACGCAGCTCTCTGATGACGGGTATGCACATGGGCAACTGCCCCATCCGGGCCAACCGGGAAGTGCAGCCGGAGGGCCAGATGCCGCTGCCGGAAGGCACGCTGACGGTGGCGCAGGTTCTGAAGGAGGCAGGGTATGCAACGGCCTGCATGGGCAAGTGGGGGATGGGCATGTTTGATACTCCCGGCAGTCCGCTGAAGGTGGGGTTCGACCACTTTTATGGTTACAACTGCCAGCGCCATGCGCATAGCTACTTCCCCACCTACCTTTGGAATGATGACCAGAGAATCCCGCTGGACGGGAAGACGTATGCGCAGGAACTCATCGCCCAGGATACGCTGAACTGGGTGCGCAAACAGGCCGACAAACCCTTCTTCCTTTTCTATGCCATCACCCTGCCGCATGGCAAATTTGAGATTGATGACCAGGGCCTTTACAAGGACAAACCATGGACCGAGTTGCAGAAGAACTATGCGGCCATGGTGACGCGGCTGGACAGCGATGTGGGCCGCCTGATGGACCTGCTGAAGGAACTGAAGGTCGATGAGAAAACGCTGGTGATTTTTTCCGGTGACAACGGTGCCTCATTTGCGCCGGACTCCGAGGTAGGGAGCTTGTTTGACCAGTCCATGGGCGGCAAGCTGCGGGGCTACAAACGAGGGTTGTATGAAGGCGGTCTGCGTGAGGCCGGGATCGCCCGCTGGCCCGGTAAAGTGCCTGCCGGGCAGGTGAATGAAGCGCCGTGGGCTTTCTGGGATTTCCTGCCAACTGCGGCAGAACTGGCGGACGCCAAACTGCCTGCGAATGCGCCCAAGGACGGTCATTCCGTAGTGTCGCTGCTCAAGGGCGGCGAGGCACCGGAGCGAGAGTACTTTTACTGGGAGCTGCACGAAAAAGCGTCCATTCAGGCGCTGCGGTTTGGAGACTGGAAGGCTGTTAAAAACGGGCCGATGAGCCCAACAGAACTCTATGATCTGAAGACGGATCTGAGTGAATCCAAGGACGTGGCGAAGGATCATCCGGAACTGGTGGCGAAGGCGGAAGCGATGATGAAAGTGGCACGCACCGAGGATCCCAACTGGCCGATGGTGCAGAACCGCGCGGGCAAAGGCAAGGGCAAGAAAAAGGCAGCGAAGTGAACCCCGTCCATTGCAGGAAGCAATGCATCGTTGCCGTTTTCCATGCACTTTGCAGAGAATTCAATGGTTAGACTCGTGGTGATTTTTACACAATTGATTTGTAATCAACAGATTACGAATACCTGACTCATTGTGGCATCGTCTGTGCACTAGCAAAGCTATCCAGTCGTCTCCGACAACTTGCCGTTTAGCACCGTGAAAAGCGGCAAGTTGTAAGTTTCGATTGGTAAATTTTCAAAACCCTTTCGTCGCTCCGTGCCTGTGGGTCAGCCTGATTTGATTCGGGAGATCTTTCAAAGCTGCCCCATGGGCCGGACCGGCGACTCCTAACCCTCTTGTCTTTCCATATAGCCATGATTTTCGACCTCGCTTTGATCGTCGCGCTTTCTGGAGTTTTTGGCATTACAGCAGCCTATACGCTGACCCCTTGAGGAGAGGTTTATTTCGCGGATGATGCCGGGCGGTACTTGTCAAAGGTCTGCTGATGATGACGCATGATATCATCGCCCTTCACTTCATAACTGCCGGTGGCGGTATGGGCCACATCGAGAATGGAAAGAAAGGTATGCTCAACGCCAAGCTCCTTGAGATAGGCCGAGTACTTGAGATTGTATTCGTAATTGAAGCACTTGGTGCCGTCCCAGATGAGGATGCTCAATGGCAGGCGGTCGGATTTTGAAGCGTATTCCTTGGCCAGATCCCAGGTATTCGTGCCGACCGGAAGGAAACGTAGGCTAGGAGATTCATACCCGTCGTTTTCCTGGATGACTTTTTCCGGTTTATAGCCTGAGCCGCCAGGGGCGACGGAAAGAAAGAGCTGCGGATAACGGAACATCATGCGGGTAGTGCCGCGGCCGCCCTGGGAATACCCTTCGAGGGCACGGCCTTCGCGGGTGCCCCAGGTGCGATAAGTCGCGTCTATGTGAGGGATGACCTCGTTGACGAAGACGGATTCACCCAGGCCGTGCTTGATGTCCGGCATGTCATACCAGCTCACCGGGCCGCCATTCGGGAAGATATATAGGGTGGGTTCGATGATGCCTGCAGCGATGGCTTTATCCACGTATTCAGCCAGCCGTACCGCCTTATTCTCCGCACCGGGGCGGCCACCGTGGAGATGATAAACGACGGGGTACCGCCCTTTTCCCTCTTCATAGCCGGGAGGGAGGTAAATGTAATATCCGACATCGATACCCATGGAGGGACTTTTGAAGGTGGCATGCCTGACACCAGACGGAAGAACTTTTTTAGCATACTCCTGGTTAGCCATCGGTGCGACCCAGCTAAAGGGGCTGCTTTTGGCTGGAGCGGCTTTGGATGCCTTTTGTGTCTGGGCAGGCAGCAGGCTGGCGGAAGCGGTGAGAAGGATGAGAATAAAAGCGGTACAGCGCATCAGGGGTGAACGGCGGCGGATGACCGATCTTCCGCGAAGATGCTCACGGTGCCGCAGTGGCTCCGCCTTTGGCATGCTGCTTGAAAAACTTCACGATGAGCGGCGGGGTATCCTTGCGGTATTCGTGGCCCCCTGGATGCAGTGCGGTGACGACGGGATGCCCGGTGGCGGAGGGATAAAGGGTGCAGTTTTCATCCTGGTCCCAGGCGCGGCCTTTGCCGCACTGGTTTAGGCGGATGAGCGAATCAATGGTGACTTTCTGCCAGGCAAATTTGACCAATGGATCGTTCTCGCCTGCGATGTGCATGACGGGTTTGGGCTTCAGCAACGGGAGGGTCTTGGAGGCTGCGGAGGCTGATGGGGCCATGGCGGCAAAGACATCCCCACGGGCCCCCCATAGCAAGTAAGTGAAGCCGCCGCCATTGGAGTGGCCGGTGGAATAGATGCGGTTGGCATCCACTTTGTAATCGGCTTTGAGGCTGGCGAGGACGGCATCGAAGAATTTCAAATCGCGGTCATCCTGATCTCCAAGACCGTGCTGCCAGCCAGGCTTTTTGCCTTCAGGATCGGTCAGGCGGCCAGGGGTATTTAAGCCCTGCATGTAAACGACCAGAGCCTCTGGCCAAAGGGCAGGAAAAGGAAAGGTACGGACGGAATTTCGCATATTCCCCCCATGACCGTGAAAGGCAAAAATGACCGGGGTGGTCTCCTTGGCAGCCTGCGGCGGGATGTAAAGGAGAGCCTCACGTTTGACACCATCCACCATCCAGTCCCGCGGGGTGATGACGGGGTCTGCGGCATGCAGGCTGATGCTGAGGATGAAGAGCAGCAGAAGAGGAACCAGTCGTTTCATGACGGCATCAAACCCCGCACGAATGAAATAGTTGTGATGGAAGATGCTGGCAGGTCAGGGCATTTTGAGGTCCATTTTCCATGTCATGACACTCGCTGACTTCTGTGCTCACTGCCTTTCCCTGCCCCATGTGGAGGAGACGACGCCCTTTGGCCCGGATGTGCTGGTGTATAAAGTGGCGGGAAAGATGTTTGCCCTGGCCACCCCGGATGATTACCCGCCCTCAGTAAACCTGAAATGTGAGCCAGAACGGGCCATTGAACTGCGCGACCGGTATGAGGAAATCCAGCCAGGGTATCACATGAACAAGCGCCACTGGAACACAGTGATGCTGGAGGGCCGGCTGCCGGAAAAGCTGTTGAAGGAACTCATCCACCATTCCTATGAACTGGTGGTGGCAGGGCTGCCAAAGAAAACGCGGGAGGCGCTGGCGGCAGATGGCTGACGGGGGGAGAATCTGCATCATACGCCATACCTCACCACAAAAAACCCCTGTCTGGCATGGCCGGACAGAGGTTTTTGAGGAGGTTACAGATCAGGCCTGCATGAGGTCTGCATCCTCTTCCTGCTCGACGACGGGAGACTTCTCAGTCTCGACGATGTCAAAGTTGCGGTGGCTGATGAAGCCGGTGCCCGCAGGAATGAGGTGACCCATGATGACGTTTTCCTTGAAGCCACGGAGGTAATCCGATTTCGCCAAGGTGGCGGCTTCGGTGAGAACACGGGTGGTGTCCTGGAAGGAGGCGGCGGAGATGAAGGACTCGGTTTCGAGGGAGGCCTTGGTGATGCCGAGGAGGACGGGTTCAGCCTCTGCAGGCTTGCCACCTTCTTCGGACACACGCTCGTTCTCACGCTCGAACTCCGTGCGGTCCACCTGGTCGCCCCAGAGGAACTCGGTATCGCCCGTGTCCGTGATCTTCACTTTGCGCAGCATCTGGCGGATGATGATTTCGACGTGCTTGTCGTTAATTTCCACCCCCTGGGCGCGGTAAACTTCCTGCACTTCGTTCACCAAATGCTCGCGCAGGGCCTGAGGGCCAAGAATCTCGAGGATCTCATGCGGGACAACGGGGCCGTCGGTGAGCTGGTCACCTTTGGTCACGATGTCGCCATTGAAGACGAGGATGTGCTTGCTGCGGGGAATAAGATGCTCTTCCTGCTGGCCGGTCTTCTGGTCGGTGACGATGACGCGGCGCTTGCCACGGACGAGGCCGCCGATTTCAACGGTGCCGTCAATGCGGGCGATTTCGCAGGCGTCCTTCGGCTTACGAGCTTCGAAAAGCTCGGCCACACGTGGGAGACCCCCGGTGATGTCCTTGGTCTTGCTGGCCTTACGAGGGGTCTTGGCAAGCGTGGTACCGGCCTCGACCTTCTCGCCGTTCTTCACGTTGATGTGAGCCCCGGCAGGGATGGTGTAGCTGGCGAGGACTTCGTGAGTCTTGGCATTGGTGACGACCACCTGGGGGTGAAGGTCTTCCTTGTGCTCAATGACGACGGTTTCTTCGTTGCCGGTGGATTCGTTCTTCTCCTTGGTGAAGGTGATGCCGGCGATCATGTCGCGGAACTCGATCTTACCTGCCTTCTCGGTGATGATGGGCATGTTGTAAGGATCCCAGGTGGCGACCTGCTCACCCTTCTTGATGGTAGAGCCATCAGGCTTGGCGATAATGGCGCCGAGCATGAGCTTGTGGCTTTCCAGCTCGCGGCCGTCTTCATCAATGATGGAGAGGATGCCGTTCTTGGTCAGGGCGATCCACTGGCCTTCCGGTGTCTGCACCATGCGCATGTCGGAGATCTTGAGGATACCAGCATTCTTCACATTGATGAAGGGCTGCTTGAAGCTGCTCATGGCGGCACCACCGACGTGGAAGGTACGCATGGTGAGCTGGGTTCCAGGCTCGCCGATGGACTGGGCGGCAACGATGCCGACGGCTTCACCGATCTTCACCAGGCGGCTGGTGGCGAGGCTGAGGCCGTAGCACATGGCGCAGCAGCCGCGCTTGCTTTCGCAAGTGAGCACGGAGCGGATCTTTAGCTTCTCCACACCGATCTTGGTGAGGTGGGCGGCTTCCTTTTCCAGCACAAGCTGGTTGGCGGCGATGATGGTTTCCTTGGTAACAGGATCGTGGATGGTCTCACAGCTTGTGCGGCCATAAACGCGGGTCTTGAGGTCCACCACTTCTTCATCACCCTGATAGATGGAGGCGAGTGTGATGCCATTGACGGTGCCACAATCGTTTTCCGTGACGATGACGTCCTGGGAAACGTCCACCAGCTTACGGGTCATGTAACCGGAGTCAGCCGTCTTCAGAGCCGTATCCGCGAGCCCCTTACGGGCACCGTGGGTGGAGATGAAGTATTCGAGCACGCTGAGGCCTTCACGGAAGTTCGAGGTAATCGGGCGCTCAATGATCTCACCGGACGGCTTGGCCATGAGACCGCGCATCCCTGCGAGCTGCTTGATCTGCGTCTTGTTACCACGGGCGCCGGAGTTCACCATCACGTAAAGCGGGTTGTGGAACTTCTTGCCGTCGTTGTACTCCAGGGTGCGGAACACTTCGTCAGCCGTCTGGTCACCAACCTGGGTCCAAACGTCCACGATCTTCTGGTAACGCTCACCATGGGTGATGAGACCACGACGGTAAAGTTTTTCCACGTCTTCGATCTCCTTGTAGGCGCGCTCAAGGCCGACCTTTTTGGCGGTCGGGATGACCATGTCGGTGATACCGATGGAACAGCCGGAGCGGGTGGCTTCGCGGAAGCCGAGGTTTTTCAGGCGGTCAAGGCAGGCGACGGTTTCCTTCTGTCCGACGGTCTGGAAGCAGCGCCAGATGATGTCCGAGATCTGCTTCTTGCCGACGGTGTTGTTGATGAAACCGAGCTTCTCAGGCCAGATTTCATTGAAACGCACGCGGCCTGCGGTGGTCTCGATGAAGGTCTTGGTCGGGTCGCCGAAAGGACGCTTGGGCTGCTGGTAGTCCGGGTTAAGATAGCGGACCTTGTCATTGACGCCCAGGCCGCCTTCATCAAGAGCGAACTCGACTTCGGCAGGATCACTGAACATGGGCAGGCGGTCCGGTGCATCAGACTTCTTGGCCTTGGAATCCGGAGTGGGGAACTCGCGAAGGTAGGTGAGGAAGTAGCAACCCAGAGGAATGTCCTGGGAAGGCGTGGTGATAGGCTTGCCGCTGGCTGGGCTGAACAGGTTGTTAGGTGCCAGCATGAGCAGGCGGGCTTCCAACTGGGCCTCGACAGAAAGCGGGACGTGCACGGCCATCTGGTCACCATCGAAGTCGGCGTTGTAAGCCGTACAAACGAGGGGGTGGACGCGGATGGCATCACCTTCAATCAGCTTCGGCTCGAAAGCCTGGATGGAAAGGCGGTGGAGGGTCGGCGCACGGTTCAGGAGAACCGGGTGTCCGCGGGTCACTTCGTCCAGAATGTCCCACACTTCAGGAGTGCGGCGCTCAATCATCTTCTTGGCGGAGCGAACGGTGTGCACCAGGCCCATCTCTTTGAGACGGCGGATGATGAACGGCTCAAACAGGACGAGAGCCATCTTCTTGGGAAGACCGCACTGGTTCAGGGTGAGCTCAGGACCGATAACGATGACGGAACGTCCGGAGTAATCCACGCGCTTGCCGAGAAGGTTCTGACGGAAGCGGCCAGACTTGCCCTTGAGCATGTCGGAAAGGGACTTCAGCGGGCGGTTGCCGGCACCGGTGACAGGGCGGCCATGGCGGCCGTTGTCAAACAGGGCGTCCACCGCTTCCTGAAGCATGCGCTTCTCATTACGGATGATGACGTCCGGAGTGCGAAGCTGAAGGAGGTTCTTGAGACGGTTGTTACGGTTGATGACACGACGGTAGAGGTCGTTCAAGTCCGAGGTGGCGAAGCGGCCGCCTTCCAGAGGCACCAGAGGACGAAGGTCCGGTGGCACGACAGGAAGCACTTCCATGATCATTGCCTCAGGGCGGCTATGAGATTCGGCAAAGCCCTGGCAGAGCTTGAGACGCTTGGCCAGCTTTTTGCGGATCTGCTTGGAGCGGGTCTTGGTCATGGCCTCTTCGAGGTCCTTGATCGCATCCGTCAGATTGATCTGGCTGAAGATGTCGCGGATGGCCTCAGCACCCATGCCCACGCGGAAGGCGTCAGCACCGTACTGTTCTTCAGCTTCGCGGAGGTCCACCTCGGTCAGGAGCTGGCCGCGCAGCAGCGGGGTGCTGCCGGGATCCACGACCATGTAGTCTTCATAATAAATCACGCGCTCCAGGCTGCGGGCGGTCATGTCCAGCATGAGGCCGATGCGTGAAGGCATGCACTTGTAGAACCAAATGTGGGTGACCGGGACGGCCAGCTCGATGTGGCCCATGCGCTCACGGCGCACACGGGAGAGGGTCACTTCGACGCCGCAGCGGTCGCAGATGACGCCCTTGTGCTTGATGCGCTTGTATTTGCCGCAGGCACATTCCCAGTCACGGGTGGGTCCGAAGATACGCTCGCAGAAAAGGCCGCCCTTTTCCGGTTTGAACGTACGATAGTTGATGGTCTCAGGGTTCTTGACCTCCCCGTGGCTCCAGGACCGGATGCGGTCCGGAGAGGCGATGCAGATTGACACAGAGTCAAACTCCTCACCGGTGGGCTTTTCCCCGAAAATTTCTTTCAAGCTCGCGTCAGCATTCATAAGTCGTTAATTGATGCGTTAAAGGTTAATGGCTTGGTTCAGGGTTGGATCATGCACCGGCGGTGAAGCGCTCAATAGCCTCCACATCAGCGTCAATGTTGGCGCGTTTGTGAACCCGGACATCAAGGCCGAGGGACTGCATTTCCTTGATCAGCACGTTGAAGGATTCCGGCGTGCCGGCTTCAAGGGCATTGTCACCTTTGACGATCTGTTCATAGATGCGTGTGCGGCCCTGGACGTCATCCGACTTCACCGTGAGGAGTTCCTGCAGGGTGTAGGCGGCGCCGTAGGCCTCAAGGGCCCAGACTTCCATTTCCCCGAAACGCTGGCCACCATACTGGGCCTTGCCGCCGAGAGGCTGCTGCGTGACGAGCGAGTATGGACCGACAGCACGGGCGTGGATCTTGTCAGCGACAAGGTGGCCCAGCTTGAGCATGTAAATGTAACCCACAACGACATCCAGTGCGAAGGTATCGCCAGTGCGGCCGTCATAGAGGCGGGATTTGCCATTGAGGCCCATCCACTCATAACCGGGCTGCTTTTTGGCCTCCTGGATGTATTCCATGATCTTGGTCTCTGGAATGCCATCAAACACCGGGGTGGCAATGGTCATGCCCAGGGCCTTGGCGGCGAGGCCAAGGTGGGTCTCAAGCACCTGTCCGACGTTCATTCGGGAAGGCACGCCCAGAGGGTTCAGGACGATGTCAACCGGAGTTCCGTTTTCCAGGTAAGGCATGTCCTCTTCCGGAACGATGGTGGCGACGATGCCCTTGTTACCGTGACGGCCGGCCATCTTGTCACCGACGGAAAGCTTGCGCTTGCTGGCGACGAACACGCGGACCTGCTTGACGACGCCGTCTGCAGTGCCGTCTTCGCTGGTTTCAATGCGGTCCAGGTTGCGTTCGCGCTCCATGTCGGCATCGGCAAACTTCTGCTCGAAGGTCTGGATGATGTCGAAGATCTTGTTGCGGATCGGGCTTGGATCAATTTCCACCGAGTCGTAGCTCTCAGCGAGCTTGCGAAGGAGGGTCTTGGTGATCTTTTTGTTGGCACCGAGGATGATCTCGCCGGTCTGGCCGTTGACAACGTCCAGCGGGATTTTCTCGTTAAGCAGGATGTCGCTGAGCTTCTCAGTGAGCTGCTCAGTGAGGTCTTCCTTCTTGGCACGATAGTCTTCTTCGATCTGCTTGATCTGCTTCTTGGCTTCCGCCGGGGAAAGCTTCTCTTTGTCAGCACCATTGACGCCACCGCGCTGGGCGAGCTTGACGTCCATCACGATTCCGGTGCACCCGGAAGGCACACGCAGGGAGGTATCCTTCACGTCAGCGGCTTTTTCACCGAAGATGGCGCGCAGGAGGCGCTCTTCAGGGGCAAGCTCCGTTTCGGATTTCGGGGTGATTTTGCCGACGAGAATGTCGCCAGGCTTCACTTCCGCACCAACGCGGACGACGCCGTCCTGATCGAGGTTTTTGAGAGCCTCATCACCGACGTTGGGGATGTCCCGGGTGATTTCTTCAGGCCCAAGCTTGGTGTCACGGGCAATGACATCAAAATCCTCAATGTGAATGGAGGTGTAAATGTCATCCTTCACCACACGGCGGCTGATGACGATGGCATCTTCGAAGTTATAACCATTCCAAGGCATGAACGCGACGAGCATGTTCTTGCCGAGGGCGAGCTCGCCATTGTCCGTGCAAGGACCGTCAGCGAGGACATCGCCCTTTTTGATCTTCTGGCCGCGCTTGACCAGCGGACGCTGGTTGATGCAGGTGCCGGCGTTGGAGCGGCCAAACTTGCGGAGAGGATAGACATAGGTCCCCTTCTCCGTGTCAGTCTGGACGGACTTCATCGGATCAGCGAGGAACTGCTTGTCGCTGACAGGCAGGTTGCCGTCTTTAGTGATGATGATGACATCGGCAGTGGCGCTGGCCACGGTGCCGCTGGCATCGGCGACGATGACGGCGCGGGAATCACGCGCTGCCTTGCCTTCCATGCCGGTGCCGACGAGCGGCGCCTCTGCCTCCAGAAGCGGAACGCCCTGGCGCTGCATGTTCGAGCCCATCAACGCACGGTTGGCGTCATCGTGCTCAAGGAAAGGAATCAAGTTGGCCGCGATGGAGACGAGCTGCTTCGGAGACACGTCCATCAGGGTGGGCTTGCCTGGGTCCACTTCCAGGAAATCGCCGCGATAACGCACAGTCACCTTGGCGGAGCTGAAACGGCCCTTTTCATCCAGCACATTGTTTGCCTGGGCGATGTAATGATTTTCTTCCTGATCGGCGGTCAGGTATTCAATTTTGTCGGCGGTGACACCGTCTTTGACAGGACGGTAGGGGGTCTCAATGAAACCGAATTCATTGATCCGGGCGTAGGTGCCGAGGGAGTTGATCAGGCCGATGTTCGGACCTTCCGGAGTCTCAATCGGGCAGATACGGCCGTAGTGGGAAGGATGAACGTCACGAACTTCAAAGCCGGCGCGGTCACGGTTCAAACCACCAGGCCCAAGGGCGGAAAGACGGCGCTTGTGGGTGAGCTCGGCCAGAGGGTTGATCTGGTCCATGAACTGACTGAGCTGGCTGCGACCAAAGAAGTCACGCACCACTGCACTCAGGGCTTTTGGATTGATCAGCTTGGCGGGAGTCATCGTGTCCATGCTCACGTCGAACAGGGTCATGCGTTCCTTGACCAGGCGCTCCGTGCGGGCCAGGCCCACGCGGCACTGGTTGGCCAGAAGCTCACCAACGGCACGCACACGGCGGCTGCCAAGGTGGTCAATATCATCCAGGAGACCTTCACCGGCGCGCAGCTTGAAGAGGTAGCTCATGGCGCTGATGACGTCATTCGGGTCCAGAATTCGCATATCTGAATCGGTCTTCAGAGTGAGCTTCTGGTTGATCTTGTAACGGCCGACGCGGGTGAGGTCATAGCGCTTCGGATCAAAGAAAAGGCGCTTCACCAGGGCACGCGCATTAGGGATGGTCGGAGGATCACCAGGGCGGAGACGGCGGTAGATTTCCTTGAGGGCTTCATCTTCGTCCTTGGCAGGATCCTTGCGCAGGGAGGTGACGATGAGGTCGTCCTGGGAGGCCGTGATGACCTTGACGCTCTTGTGGCCAAGCTGGATGAGCTGGCGGATGACGCCAGCGGTCAGCGGCTCATAGGCACGGGCAACGATGAGTTCGCCGTCCAGGATGTCCTTGTAGAGGAGCTTTGTGGAGACTTCTTCTTCGCTGAGGTTTTCCTTCAGCTTCAGATCCTCAATGTTATAGAACAGCTTGAGGATGTCCTCATCGTGGGAATAACCAATGACACGGAGAAGCGTGGTGGCCAGGAACTTGCGACGACGACGGCGGCGGTCCAGGTAAACGTAGAGAAGATCATTCGTATCGAACTGGACTTCCAGCCAGGTGCCGCGGTCAGGAATGATTCGGAAACCATAGAGCCAGCGGCCGTTCAAGTGCTGGCTGCTTTCAAAGCAGATACCGGGGGAGCGGTGAAGCTGGCTGACGACGACACGCTCAGCACCGTTGATGACAAAGGTACCCCGGTCGGTCATGAGGGGGATTTCTCCCATGTAAACGCGCTCCTGCTTGGCACCGGCTTCATCGCGGAGCTCAAAGGTGACGTAAAGGGGGGCGCTGTAGGATTCCGCCTCGCGGATGGCTTCGAGGGCGGTCAGCTTGGGCTCGCCAATTTCGTACATGACGAAATCAAGAGTCATCTTGGCGTCATAGCTCTCAATGGGGAAAACTTCCTTGAAGACCGCCTGAAGACCGACTTCCTTGCGCTTGGAGGCGAGGATATTCTTTTGAAGGAATTCCTCATAGGAGCGGAGCTGAATCTCGATCAGATTCGGGGGCTCGGCGACTTCGTGAATTTTGCCAAAATTGGTGCGCTGGGACATAATCAGAGGTAAGGAGACGACGGGGTGGCAACGGCGGTGGCGGGGTGCAGGAGGTGAGCCTGCGGGCACTGAGGATCAAGAAATACGGCGGCCAGCGGTAAATTTGACGGATTCAGCGTGAAAATGACGAAGCCAGAACACGGACCGGAGTCCCCGTTCAGGCGGTGAGGCAGATATTACGCTTCCAGCGTCCAGTGCGGCGCTCTCGATTCCGAAGCAGGTGCTACGGGAAACAGGGAGCGGGCGAACCAGGAGGCGGGGCATGCGAGATTTGAAATTTTGCAGAAAGGAGGTTCTTTGAAAGACTCCTTTCAACCCTGGGCCGCCCTTTCGGACGGCCCAGAGGAAAGGACAGGAGGTTACTTGATCTCCACTTTGGCGCCAGCAGCTTCGAGCTTCTTCTTGATCTCTTCAGCTTCTTCTTTCTTGGCACCTTCTTTGACTTTCTGCGGAGCGCTCTCGACGAGCTTCTTCGCTTCAGCCAGGCCGAGCCCGGCAACAACGCCGCGCACTTCCTTAATGACGGAGATTTTGTTAGCGCCGGCATCCACAAGGATGACGTCGAACTCAGTCTTCTCTTCTGCGGCGGCTGCAGGAGCAGCACCACCACCGCCAGCAGCGGCGACAGCGACAGGAGCAGCGGCGCTGACGCCCCACTTCTCTTCGAGAGATTTGACGAGTTCTGCGACTTCGAGGACCGTAAGGCCGCTCAGTTCTTCAACGATTTTTGTAAGGTCTGCCATAATAGTGTGTCGGTATCGCCGTTTCCCGAAGCATCGGGTGATTTAAGAGAGAAAGCTTTCGCTCCGGCAAGGAACCATTGGGTGTTAGGTTCAGGCTCCTGTGGGGGAGCCATCTGATCAAAGGGGTTGGAATTATGCGGCGGCTGCGTCGGCCTTGGCCTGGAGCACGCGCGCCAGGGAGGCGGCAGGCTCGTTGAGGAGGCGGGCCAGCTTGGAAGCCGGGGCCTGAAGAACGCCAAGCAACTGGGACTGAAGCACTTCCTTGGAAGGCAGGTCAGCCAGGGCTTTGATACCGGCGGCATCCAGAAGGTTGCCATCCAGAACGCCGACCTTGACGACGGGCTTGGTGAATTCTGCGGTGAAGTTCTTGAGGATCTTGGCGGCGGCGCAGACGTCCTGGGCACCGGTGACGAAGGCGCTCTGGCCGACGAGGTGGGCTCCGAGGTCGCCAGGATAGCCAGCTTTTTCGGCGGCTTTCTTGACCAGCGTGTTTTTATACACGTGGATTTCGGCACCGCAGCCGGCGAGGCGCTTGCGCAGCTCGGCAAATTTGTCCACCTTCAACCCGGTGTAATCCACAACGAAGAGGAAGGGAGAGGCGTTGACCCGGCTAAGCAGGTCTTCAATGAGGAGTGTCTTTTCAGCTTTCATGGGTGTCTTTCCTCAGGATTACAGTTTCACATACTTGGAGACATCAATGCGCAGAGCAGGCGACATGGTCGCGGCAAGCGTGATGCTGTGGACGTACTTGCCACGGGCGGAAGCCGGCTTGGCACGGACGATGGAGTCAATGAGAGCGGTGCCGTTCTCGGCCAGGGCGCTGACATCAAAAGCGACTTTACCAATGGTGGCGGCGATGTTGCCGTTCTTGTCGAGCTTGAAGTCCACACGGCCAGCCTTGACGGCCTTCACCGCACCGGCCGTGTCGTCGGTGACGGTGCCAGTTCTTGGGTTCGGCATCAAACCGCGAGGTCCGAGCTGCTTACCAAGCTTACGCACTTCGTTCATCGCAGCCGGAGTGGCGATGGCGACGTCGAAATCCATGGAGCCTTCCTTAACTTTGGCGATGAGGTCTTCATAACCCACCAGATCCGCACCAGCGGCTTTGGCGGCATCAGCAGCAGCGCCAGTGGCGAAGACAGCGACGCGAACGCTTTTACCGGAACCGTGAGGGAGGGGGCAAGTGCCACGAACCATCTGGTCGCCCTTTTTAGGGTCCACGCCCATATGGAAGGAGAGGGTCACGGTCTGGTTAAACTTCGTGCCGGGGAGCTTGCGCACGAGTTCGGCGGCCTCTTCGAGAGAAAAGGTTTTTCCTGCCGGAACCATCTCGGCAGCTTTTTTGTATCTTTTGCTTCTTGTTATCATGGGTTGGATGCAGTGCTGGCGAACGGAGGCCGTTCTCCTGCGGTCAGGTTAATCAATGATTTCGATGCCCATCTGGCGGGCGGTTCCGGCCATGATGCGTGAGGCACGCTCAAGGTCAGGGGTATTGAGGTCCACCAGCTTCATCTTGGTGGCTTCCAGGAGTTGGGCCTTGGTGATTTTGGCGACTTTTTTCTTGGCGGACTCACCGGATCCGGAAGCGATGTTGGCCACCTTCTTGAGGATGTTGGAAGCAGGGGGCTGCTTGGTGATGAAAGTGAAGCTCTTGTCTTTGTAAACCGTGATGACCGTAGGAAGGACATCACCGCCGGCCTTCTGGGTGGCAGCGTTGAACTCCTTGCAGAAAGCCATGATGTTCACGCCAGCCTGACCGAGCGCAGGACCGATGGGCGGAGCGGGGTTAGCAGCACCAGCTTTGATCTGGAGCTTGATGAATTTGACGATTTCTTTGGCCATGTTGTTTGTTCGCTTGCTTGAGATTGAGGGGAAGGGCGCCGTTCACTGGAAGGCTGCCTGAGGATGCGATCAGGCTTTTTCGACCTGCCAGTATTCGAGGTCCACCGGAGTGGAGCGTCCGAAGATGTTTACCGAGACACGCAGCACGCCGCGCTCAGGATCAATTTCTTCAATGATGCCGTTCTGGCTCTCGAAAGGACCGTCAGCGACGCGGACGGTGTCACCAACAGTGAAGGCGATCTTCGGCACGACGGAATCGTCCTTGTCACGAACCTGGGCGAGCATGCCGTCCACTTCACGCTGGCGCATGGGAATCGGATGATCCTTGGTGCCGGCAAAGTTGAGGACGCCGTCGGTTTCCTTGACGAAGTACCAGGTGCGGTCAACAAGCTGGTTATGCTCGTTGAGCAGGTAGCAGTTGGCGATCACGTAACCAGGGAAAAATTTCCGATTGGTCTCGGAGCGCTTGCCTTTTTTGACTTCGGAGACACGCTCCGTAGGCACAAGCACTTCGAAGATGTAATCGCCCATCTCTTCTGTCTGGATACGGCGCAGCATGCTGTCACGGACCTTTTGTTCAAAGCCGGAGCGCACGTGAATCACGTACCATTGATCGCGAGGGGCGGGGATAGCTCCCATAAAGTCAATCGGTGAGTAAAAAATTAAAAAAAAGAAAGGTGACTGTAATCAGCCGGCGATCCACTTGGCCAAGGCTTCAAAAGCCCCGCGCAAAGCGGTGTCGAAAAAGGCCACGAAGGCGCCGAGCAGGAGCATCGCGATAAAAACGACGATGGTTGAATCAATCAGTTCCTTGTACTTCGTAAAACCCTTTTCTTTGGGGTCCCACGGCCAGTTGGCTTTTTTGAGTTCAATGTAAACTTCACCAAGGTAGGTGCGGATGCTGCTCATGTGAATCGGGACGTCAACGGAAAATTCTAACCAAAAGTGAGGAAGGATGGCAGGCCAGGAGGGACTCGAACCCCCGACACGCGGTTTTGGAGACCGCCGCTCTACCAACTGAGCTACTGACCTGTATGTGCATTCTTCCTGCGGATTGCGCTTATGTCTGCCTGCCACCCGATGAAGGGGCCGCCGTAAAATCTGTGCGCCAGATTTTACGGCGGCTCGGACAAGCGAACAAAGAACGCAGACTAGTCGAGGATGTCGGCCACACGACCGGCACCCACAGTCTTACCACCCTCACGGATGGCGAAGCGGATGGTTTTTTCCATGGCGATCGGGGTGATCAGCTCGACAGTGATCGAGACGTTATCACCAGGCATCACCATTTCAACACCCTCAGGGAGGGTCACGCTGCCAGTCACGTCCGTTGTGCGGAAGTAGAACTGTGGGCGGTAGTTGTTGAAGAAAGGCGTGTGACGGCCACCTTCATCCTTGGAAAGGACGTAGATTTCAGCCTTGAACTTGCGGTGAGGCTTCACAGAACCTGGCTTGGCGATCACCTGGCCACGCTCGATGTCGGTTTTCTTCACACCACGAAGGAGGAGACCGACGTTGTCACCCGCACGACCTTCGTCGAGCAACTTGCGGAACATTTCAATATCCGTGACGGTGGTCTTGATGGTGTCGCGGATGCCGATGATTTCGACTTCGGACATTTTCTTGATGATGCCACGCTCCACACGGCCAGTGCAGACAGTGCCACGACCTTCAATCGCGAACACGTCTTCAACCGGCATGAGGAAGTCCTGGTCGATCGGGCGCTCAGGAAGCGGGATGTAGTCATCCACAGCGTCCATAAGCTTAAGGATGTTGGCGCGCTGCTCTTCGTCACCTTCGAGGGCCTTCAGAGCGGAGCCTTTGACGATCGGAATGTCGTCACCAGGGAATTCATATTTGGAAAGGAGATCGCGAACTTCCATTTCGACGAGGTCGAGGAGTTCAGCGTCGTCCACCATGTCCACCTTGTTCAGGAAGACCACGATGGCAGGCACACCCACCTGACGGGCGAGCAGGATGTGCTCACGAGTCTGGGGCATTGGGCCGTCGGCAGCAGAGCAAACCAGGATCGCGCCGTCCATCTGGGCGGCACCGGTGATCATGTTCTTCACATAGTCAGCGTGTCCAGGGCAGTCAACGTGAGCGTAGTGACGCTTGTCGGTCTGGTATTCCACGTGAGCGGTGTTGATGGTGATGCCGCGAGCCTTTTCTTCAGGGGCTGCATCAATGTCAGCGTAATTTTTCGCTTCAGCGAAGCCCTTTGTTGCGAGGGTGGTCGTGATTGCCGCGGTCAGCGTGGTTTTGCCGTGGTCAACGTGGCCGATAGTGCCAATGTTGACGTGCGGCTTATTGCGTTGGAATGCTTCTTTAGCCATGAGTTAAGTTGAGGTTGTTGCGCTAGGACTTCTTGTTCGTTTGTCGTGTAACGGCGATTCCTGTGCATGACTCCGCTGGAGCTGATGAAGGGGATTGAACCCTCGACCTCGTCCTTACCAAGGACGTGCTCTACCACTGAGCTACATCAGCAAAATTTAACCGGCGGCGACTCGCGAAGAATCTCCTCCTCTTTCGACAACAAAACCGGGATACAATGTCCTGCCTGCATAACATCAGGCGACAATACACCCCGGCCCTTTTGGTGAAAAAGTGGATTGAGAGTAGTTGGTGATGCGGTCCTGTCAAAGATAATTTATCATCATTTCAGCTAAATATTGAAGAAAAAGTGTCCAGAGCTTGGCAAAAGGCACTTTCCGCAGCAAATAGCGCCTATGACCCGCCCAGAAGCCATTCAGCAAATTCGCGATGCCTGCAAGACGGTCGCACTCCAGTTTATGAAGATCCACCCTGCCCTGCCCCACCTGCAGCATGGAGAAACCATGGCCGACTGCCTCAAAGCGCTGCATGAGATGACGGTTCAGCTTGAGACCATCAAAAAAAAGGTGGGCAAACTGGAGAGGGAGGATGACAGCACGCTGCTCTGAGATTCTGCCACGCTGACCGGCCACCGCCGTCGTTTTGAGTCCTCATTATCAGTTATACCTGCATGCCTCCGCCTAACAAAGAACAGCCCCACCCGCTTACCGACCTTCTCCTGACCATCATCCTGCCATCGGTGATTCTGGAATTCCTGAGCAAACCTGACCGGTTAGGCCCGGCCTGGGCGCTGGTGGTGGCACTCATGCTGCCGCTTGGCTTCGGGATCTACTGCTTCATCAAAAAACGCGGATTGAATTTCTTTTCCGTCCTGGGGCTGGTGGCCATTTTGGTGACCGGCGGCCTGGGGCTGCTGAACCTGAGCGCCGTCTGGTTTGCGGTTAAAGAAGCGGCTTTCCCCGTGTTTCTCGGCCTGGCCTTTCCCTTGAGCTTTGCCTGGGGGAAACCGCTGGTGACAGAGCTTCTGCTGAATCCGCAAGTCATCAACCACAGCCTTTTGCAGGAGAGCCTTGACTCGACCGGAAAGCAGGTGGCTTTCCGCCAGCTTCTCAAAAAAGCATCCTGGGTGCTGATGGGCACGATGATGCTGTCTGCCGTGGCGAACGCGTTGCTGGTTCTCCATTACCTGGAGGGCACCGTGCCGGGGACGGAGGCTTATACGCAGGCCATCGGGCGGCAGAACTGGGTGGGGTTCATCGTCATTGGTGTTCCGATGATGGGGGCGATGATGGCGCTGCTTTTCTGGATGCTGGGACGGCTGCAGGCACTCACAGGGCTGGAGCGTGATGACCTCATGAATCCAGGCAACACCGTGCGGCGGCAGGTGGGAGAATAAAAAACGCACCTCCGGAAGGGAAGTGCGTTTTTGGAAAGGCCTGGGGAAAGCTGTCGGCTGTTACTGCGGACCACGGATGTATTCCGTCACGCGACCGCTGCGGAAGGAGACCGTGGCCGCCTTGTAGGGCACGTAGGTGACGGTAGGGCCGTAGCCGCCCCAGAAGGGATCCCAGGCACCATAATAGCCCCAACCACGTCCATAACCCCTGCCCCAGCCAAAGCCAGGCCCCCAGCCGAAATTGTCCACGAAGACGGGCTGCGTACCCACATAGGTCCATTTTTCCAGCTTGGCACCTTTTTGGCTGCCCTCAGCCACCTGGTCGGGACGCCCCCAGGCGAGGAAGACACCCTCTTTGTTCAGTCCTTCGCGAATCCTCCCCTGGGCGACCAGGGCTTTGTCGCTGTCGGTCAGCTTGCTGTAAATCTCGGGATTCCGCTCGATGCGCCGCTCAATGGGAGAAGCGCAACTGGCCAGGCCGAAAAGAAGGCACAGGCCCAATGCCGTCCGAAGAGCGGCTGAAGTAAAAAGTTTTGTTTTCATCACAATGGATATACGCTGGCGTGGAAGCAGTTGACCGCATGATTGGTGGGCAATCAAAGCAGCATTGCAAAATGCACCTGGCGGCCGATTTCTTCAAAACCGCAGCTCGGATATAAGTTCTGGCCGATGACATTGGAAGCCATGGTCTCAATCTTGGCCACTTTCATGTTCTGGTCCCGGAAGTAATCCATGGCATGATGAATAAGGCGCCGGCCCAGGCCAAGACCGCGGGCGGCCTCGACGACCGCCAGATTGGGGATGCGGCCGATGGAATTGATGCGGTCCACCCGGGTGGTGATGTAGCCCAGGATCTCACCACCGCGCTCTGCGACGAAACAGCCATCCGGGTTGGCCGTGCAGTCGTCATTGATGTTGTCCGCTTTGCGCGCTTTCCAGTCACGCTCGTTCCAGATGCCCAGGCGGTCCTCCAGCATCTGGTCAAGCGCCACGGCGCCAAATGAATCTACGGTGATCTGGCGGAGCAGTTCCAGATCCTCAGGACGGTAATGCCGGATGGCGACGGGAAGTTCGGGGGTCATGATGGGTTAGAAAGGCCAGCGATAGGGGGCGTTGTGGATGAGCTTGCTTTTTGGATACGGACTGATGCGCACCTGGTTTGCGGAGTTTCCGCTCAGCAGCCACACGTTGGTGGCATCCATGGCATGAAGAAAACCGATGTGACCGCTGCCGGCCTGGTCTGTCGTCAGGGGCTGAAGGATACAAATGGCCCCATAGGTGGCGGCGACGGGCCGGCCCCAGCCCCACCAGTCCGAGACGCGGGCGCTTTTCTGCCCTGGATAGCCTGATTTCCACAGGCACCAATAGGCGAAGGCCGCACACCACGGTGTCTCATCCTTTAGCATGGATCCTGTGAGGCCGACGTTGCGGAGGTATTCAATGATGCGCGGATGGTGCTGGGTGCCGGGCCACTCCTGGACACCCTGCTCCATAATGGCGATCTGCATCCAGGGAGGCGGGGCGTTAAAGCCCGCCGGCTGTGCCGTGGCAGGCTCGGCCGGCTGGCCGGTCACCACGCCAGCAACGTTTAAAATCTGCCCGGGAAAGAGGACTTTGCAGTTGTTGGTGCCATACTCGCAGAGGCCAGGATTGGCTTTCTGGAACTGCGCCAGGGACATCCCAAACTTCCGGGCAATCTTGGTTGGATTATCTCCAGGCTGGACGATGTATTGGGACATGCGGGAGGTTTTATCCGAGCTTTGGAGAAAAGCCAAGGTGAATGAAGCTCCTGCGAAAATCCCTGTTTCAAAATGCACATTCACGCAGTTCAGCTTGATCCGGTCTGGGAAAACAAGCAGGCCAGCTTTGCAAAGGTCCATGCGCTCCTGGCAGGGGCCCCTCCCCTGCCCGGCTCGCTGATTGTGCTGCCGGAAATGTTTGCCACCGGATTCAGCCATCAACTGGCTGTGACACGGGAGCCTGAGGGTGGTGAGACGGAAAGTTTTTTAAAGGCCGTGGCCGCCCAGTGGCAATGCGCCGTGCTGGGCGGGGTGGTGACACCCGGACCGGAGGGAAAAGGTTATAACCAGGCAGTGGCGGTGGCACCGGACAGCCGCATCCTCGCGCGCTACACCAAAGTGCATCCTTTTAGCTACGGACCTGAGGCGGAGGTCCACGCGCCAGGCATCGGCCCGGTGGTGTTTGAATGGGCGGGAATTAAAATGGTTCCGCTGATCTGCTATGATCTGCGGTTCCCAGAACTGGCCCGTGAGGCACTGAAGCAAGGCGCTGAGCTTTTCATCTACATCGCCGCCTGGCCAGCCCGGCGGACCGGCCACTGGCTGGCCCTGCTGCAGGCGCGGGCGATAGAAAACCAGGCCTATGTGCTGGGGGTGAACCGCTGTGGCCAGGAGCCGGAGACGGGCTACAGCGGGCGCAGTTCAGTCATAGACCCGCAAGGCGTGATCATCGCGGATGCCTCCGACGGAGAGAAGGTGCTCACGGCAGAACTGCGGCCGGAGACAGTCCGCAGCTGGCGGCGGGAGTTCCCGGCCGTCAAAGATTTTATCGCGAAGGCACAGGTTTGAAGCCGGACAAATTTACTGCCCCATGTAAACGGGTTTGGGCGCTTCAATGTCGGGCTCTTCACGGCTGAAAATTTTGCGAAGCATGGAGCTGATGCGGTTTCGTTTGGCGGGTTGCAAGGCGGCCTGCTTGGCGGCCTCAGCGGCCTGGCGGTCCATGTTTTTCTCGTGGTCAAAGAAGGCCATGGATTCCTGCCCGAAGGGGCTGGTACCAATGCCGTCCGCAGGCGTCGGAGGCAGGTCAAACTGGCTCTCGACAATGCGGGGCTGGATAAAAATGAGCAACTCACGGCGGTCCTTGTCATCACTGGTGGAGCCGGTGAGATACTTCAGGAGGGGAATGTTGGCCAGGAAGGGCACGTTGACGTTGTTCTTCTCCTGGCTTTCGCGGATCAGACCGCCAAGCAAAACGGTGGAGTTGTTTTTGCACATCACCACGGTGTTGAGCTGCTGCTTGGTCAGCACCGGGTAGGTGTTTTCAGCGATGACGGTGCTGCCGGCCACTTCGCTGTTTTCCTGGGAGATCTGCAAGGTCAGTTCATCTGAGGAATTGATGAGGGGAATGATGTTCAGACTGAGGACCACGTCCTGGTAGGCCACGTTGGATAGCAGGCCGTTGTTAGCGCCGCCACCGACAAACCCCTGGGTGGAAGTGGCGATGGGAAAGGAGGAACCGCTGCTGATGTTGGCAGGCGTGTTGTTCATGGTGAACACGGAAGGCCGGGAAATGACCTTGAAGTCATCACGGCTGTGCATGGCGCTGAGAATGACGTCAATTCCCTCACGAATGCCCCCGTAAAAAGTCAGCCCGGAACGTGAGGCCAGATCAGCCAGAGGGATGGGCAGCCGGGGGTCCAGAGGCGTAATTGAATTGCCAAGCTGACCGGCAAGACCTGCGGTGGCCCCGGTCTCGGTGCCATTGCGGCGTGCGCGGATGAGAGTTTCGATACCGAAAGACTCTTCACGGCCAAGCTGGATCTCCCCAATGACGGCGGAGATGAGGATCTGCTGCGGGCGGCGGTCCAGTTCATCCAGGATTTCATTCAGGATGCGCAGGTGCTCCGGCGGACCGGAAGCGAACAGGGAGTTGGCGGTAGGATCGCTAATGAGGAGCGTCTTCCCGACCACCAGAGAGGTAGGGCCGTTGTTAGTCCGCAGCGGCTGGAGATTGCCTCCTCCGGAGCCAAAACCGCCACCCGCGCCGCCAAAACCGCCGCCGCTGCTGCCGAAGCCGCCGCCGCTGTTGTTAAAGCCGCCACTGGAACTGCCAAGTCCGCCGCCAGTGTTATTGCCGAAACCGCTGCCGCCGGTGTTGCCAAAAAGGCCGCCACTGGTGCCACCGGTGCCTGTGCCGGTATTGTTACGGTTGTTGGTACCGCTGCTGGGCTGTCCCAGGCTGTTGACACCGCCGCCAGCGCCAGAGCCGCCCCCATCGCCTTCCGTGCGTGAGATGGCATCGCTGATGATGCCCATAGCCGCTTCGACTCCAAGATACTTCAGCGTGCGGGAAACAAAGGTGCGCAATTCGGAAGCAGAATCGAGCTCTGTCACCAGGGTTTCAATGTATTCGGCGGTCTCGGGCATGGCAATGACCAGGAGACGGTTCGTGCGGGGGATCGCCAGGATCTTTGGATCCACTTCGGCTGCGGCGGAGCCGGTGCTCTCGGTGGGAAGCGGGGCAAGCTGCTGCTGGGGAACCATGCCCGGCTGAGCCTGGATGTTAGCCCGGGTACCGGGTGCGCCGGAAGCATTGTCCTTCTCATCCAGTCCAAGGATCTCATCCAAAGCGGCTTTGACATCCTCCGCATCGGCACGGACAAGCTGGATGCGCTTGGTCACAGTGGCTCCGGGCTTGACGTCCAGACGGTCCAGCAGTTCCAGGATGGAGCGGATGGTGCTGCTGTTTTCGACAATGACGAGCGCCTTCGCATTCGGCACCGGTGTGATGGAACCATAGGAGTGACGCGGGATGATGGTATCAATCGCCTTGACCGCATCTTCGGGATTCAGATACTTGAGAATGGCGACGTAACTGACCACCTGGTCCGTTTCTGGAAGGTCGGCCATGGATTCAAAAAGCGGCGCGCCGTCGCTGGTGGGCTTTTTGTCAGAACCGAGGATCTTCACCATGCCGTCCCCTGCCGGAACGAAGGAATAACCGTTCAGCAAAAGGCTTTTTTCGATGAACATGATGGCGCGGTCCTTGGGCAGCTCACCGGTGGTCTCGATGGAGACGGTGGCCTGCTCAATGCTGGCATCGCGGATGATTTTAAGGCCGGTCAGCTCTTCATACACGAGGAGGATCTGGGAAAGCGGGGTGTTTGGAAACTGGAGTTCCACACCGCCGCCGGGCTTCACTGCATCTTCCGGACGGATGGCGGTGCGTTCTTCACCGGCAGCCGCCGGGGTTCCTGCGGGACGCTGGGCAGAAGAAGGAGGGGCTCCAGGCCGCTGACGGTTGAACCCGCTGCCGGGAGGTGGCGTCGCATTCGGGTTGGTGGGCCGCTGCAACTGCGGCGGAATCTGCGCCAGCAAAGGAGCCGCACCCACCAGAAGGCAGGCGATCAGAAAAACGCGATGGAAAAGATAAATCATGTCAAAGGGCTGGCGGAAAATGGCTTACTGGGGCGGAGACGGCGGCTGGGGAGGTGGCGCGGGAGGCACCGGTATCAAATTACGACGGCGGGAAATGGTGGGCGGGCTGGCCGGGGACTGCGGACTGACCGCAGGAGCGACCCCAGGCCGTGGTGGCAGCCCGGACGATGGCAAACCCTGCAAGCCGGGCTGCGCCACATTCACCGGCTGGCCAGGCTGACCTGGACGGGCGTTTGGATTGACTCCGGGCGGGGCGGTCGGCGCTTTGAAAGTCTGGTTGATGGTGACCGGCTTGGAGGTCAGATTTTCATCATACTTGAGCGTGCCCCTGACATTGCCTTTCTCGATCTCCACCGAAGCCTCATTGCGGTTGCGGTTAAAATTGGCCTGAACCAGGCGAAACTCGCTGTTAGGCCCATCTTCATTGGTGACGCGTTTAAAATCGCCTGTCTGCTTGTTCTGAAGCCCGATGGAGATCTTTCCCGTCTCGCTTTTGAACATGCTGGAAAGGGCCCAGTCCTCGGTCCAGTTCTTCGTCGGAGCAGCGGTTCTGGTCGTGATTTTGAGGAACGGATTGGTTTTCCAGGTGTTTTGATAACGGGTACCAGGGTAGGCTTCAGGAATGACTTTTTCATCCAGGACGGAGGGTGCCGTCCCGATGATTTCCCCGGTCTCTTCCTCGACTTCGTAAGCAGGGTCTTCCATGTCGTCCTGAGCGGATGCGCGATCCAGGCCCCAAGCACCCAGCACTAAAAGCAGAATGAATAATCTCATAACGGCAGGCGGAACCATTTCTGAATGTTCATGTTCACGGTGACCATCGTCGTGTCGTCGTCTTTGGGACTCATGGTCAGCGTGGGGATACTGATGTAGGCATCGGGCTTCTGCAACGCGTGCAACCACTTGTTCATATCTTCCCAGGTGGCAGTCGCCTGGATGGTGAAGGTGGAAGAGACAATGCCGGCTCTCTCGGACGGCTCGATGGGCTGGGTCTGGTCCAGTTCAATTCCGTACTCCGCAGCTGAATCAGTGAGCTGGTTCAAAAATTTATTATCCGTGTCACCGCGGCTGGTGAAAAGCGGCTGCTTTTCAGCCAACCAGGTGAAACGCTGATTCCAAAAATCTTTTTGAGCCAGCAGGTCTTCCGCCTCAACACGGCGGGTCTCCATCTCAATGGAACGAAGGTCCACCGTTTGTTTCCATGCCCTGAGTTTGGTCAGGCCGACAAAAGCACCGCCGAATACGACGACGGCACCGAGCCCAAGGGCGAGACGTTGTTCACTGGCGGTCATAGAGTGGTCACCTCCAGGTCCTGGTCCACATCCGGAAGACGCGCCTCAGCACGGAAAGTGGCCGTTCCATCATTGAGGTTAATAGGTTGGGGGAAGTCCCAGACCCAGCGTTTGAATGGTTCATGGGAGATGAGTTTTTCACGGAAGTCAATGCCGTGTCCGAGGCTGGAAGCCACTCCGTCAATGACCATGCCGTCTTCACGCACTTCAAAACGGGTGATGCGGATGTTTTGCTCAGGCAACAAGCCAACCAGCTGATGGAGGGACTCCACCGGATACTCCTCCGGGGAAATGGCAAAGCGCATGTCTTCCCAGGCAGCCTGGGCATCGCGGATGGTGGCCAGCTCCGGTTCCAGGGAATCCAGGCGGGCCAGTTCCTGCTCAACCGCATGATCACGCAAGGCCACGCGCGCCGCAAAGGCACCCAGTGCGGCCACCATAACGAAGGCGAATGCCAGCGCTCCCATCATGATCATGTGGCGCTGCTGGCGGTCCAGCCTGTCCTTCACTACAGGGGCGGGAATGAGACGCGAGGCATGGGCAGGGAGCGAAGGGATCTGCTCCTCCCGTAAAGTGACCGGGATGTCCAGTTCGTCGGTGAAACTTTCGGTTAGAATGTCCTCCATGGGAGGCACAGGTTCCTCACCCACGACGGCTTCCGGTTGCAGAGAGGTGCTGACGATGGCCAGCTTTTGGATGTCTGGTGACAGGCCGCCAAGCTCAAGCGATGCCAGGATGCAGCGGATCTCCGCAGCCGCATCGGCATCCAGCACGCGGGCGGCAAGTGCCTGGCAATGCAGCGGCGCCCCCGATTCATGCGGAATGGCCAGCACAAGGGTGCCTGCCTCGCGCCAGATGAGGGCCTCTCCAGGCTGCAACTGATGAAATGCCACGGACGGGGCGAACTTCGCATTGCCGCCTTCTTCAAGGATGTCCGCAGGGAGAGAGGACACCTGAATAAAGCTGATGGAGCGCTGGTCACGCTCGTCCTCACCCAGGTTCCAAAGGTCAAAGTTGTTCGTATCCGCTGTCTCCTGGCCAAAGCCGGCCGCTTCCAGCTCAAGCTGGGCCATGGCCTCGCGGCGTCCGGAGTCCACCCCCTGAAAGCGAAAGGGCACTGTGACGAGGCTGCGCGCGGGAAGGGCGATCCAGGCGGTGCCCCGGCGGGAGCGGGATTCATGTTCTGCCTTGGCAATACTGCCGCCACGCAGACGCCATGCACGAAATCCCTCCTCGTGGGGAATGAGCATGAGATCGTCAGAATTTTTCATGGGGCCGATTAGTAGAGCCTGAAGGATAACAAAAGCCTGTGCAGCATGCAAGGCAGGAAGGGGAGACAGCCGTTTCCCGGAGTCGGTTCAAACATTCATGTCTGCACCCGGCATCCGGAAACTATTCCTCAAGCGATTTCAGTTCCTCTTCGGCCCATTTGTCCCAGGCGGCATAGTCGTTTTCAAAGTCATCACCCGCCAGGATGGTCAACACATTGCGAACCTCCTCGTTTTGAGGATGCTCAGGATTTTTGAGGATGTTCATGAACAGCGGGAGCTGCAGGGCGCGGTCACGGTTCATCAAATCAGAGAAGAGCACCTCAATGACATCCGGGTTCATTTTGGGATCCACCAGGAAGCCTGAAATCAGGTTGTAATTTTCATCCTCAGTCAGGTTGACCAGGTGCTGGCTGGCATTCACCTGGGCTTCACCATTGAGCTTTTTAACCAGCTCATGCAGGTCACGGGCCATTTCAGGGATCTCTTTGTCGGTCCGCAAGATGGCATCAATCATTTCATCCCCTTCTTCCACCGTCGTGAGCTGGGTGGCGGTGCCGGTGGCTGGCGCGGGGGAAAGGGGCCGGGGTGCCAGAGGCTGGATGTCCGGTTTCGGTTCCGGATCCTGCCGCGTCTCGACGACAGCAGGAGCCCCTGGCTCAGAGCCGGCATACTGCCAGCCAAAGTAGAGCGCGGCGGCCAGAAAAAGACCGGCGGCACCGAAAATGATTTTTGTCTTAGGGGACATGGAGGCGGAAGGCATGGTCAGTATGACAAGCAGCAGATTGAAGTTTGTTCAAATCCATTCAGGCATTTCTGCCCGGATCAATTGCGAATTTCTTCTCCTGTAGCGGCATTGGCCAGTTTCATTTCTTCGCGGTGCAGGCTCGGATCGCTGCGGAAAGTGAGGCGGGCGCCGTATTTGCGCTCCAGGTCCACCAGCAGTTCCCCGTCCTCCGTTTTGAGGCGCTGCATGACCTCCGGATGGACGATGACCAGGAGGCTTTTTTGATCTTCCTTGCCCCGGCCGAGAATGGCGATGAGACGGCGCTGCAGTTCCACGCTCATGGTCATGGTGGTCTTCACCTGGCCATGGCCTTTACAATAGGGGCAGGGTTCATAAAGGGCGCTGCTGAGGCTTTCATGCAGGCGCTGGCGGGTCATTTCCATGAGGCCAAACTGGCTGATGGGCAGGACCTGGGTCTTGGCTTTGTCACGCTTCAGATGGTCGAGCATGAACTTGTACACCGCCTGCTGATCCTTGCGGTGCTTCATGTCAATGAAGTCCACGACGATGAGTCCGCCCATGTTGCGCAGGCGGAGCTGGCGGGCCACTTCCTGGGCGGCTTCCAGGTTGGTATCCAGCAGCAGCTTGTCTTGGTCCTTGGCACCTTTGTTACGTCCAGTGTTTACGTCAATGGAGACCAGGGCTTCGGTTTGATCAATGACGATGTAGCCGCCGCAAGGCAGCCAGACCTGGCGGTAAAAGGCGTTATCAATCTGCTTCTGGATGCCGTAGTGCTCAAAGAGGGCGGTCTGCCCCTGGTAATGGGTGATGCGACTCTTGGCACGGCGGGAAATCTGGGCCGCCATTTTCTGCATGCGCTCGACAGTGGCCTGGTCATCACAGGCCACTTCGTCAATTTCTTCGGTGAGGAAGTCACGCACGGTGCGCTCAATAAGCTCCGGCTCCTGGAAGCAGCAGACGGGGGCTTTCTGGCCGTCCCGCTTGGCGACGATGTCATTCCACTGCTCGATGAGAAGGCTGAGATCACGAATGATGTGGCGGGCACGTTTGCCTGCGGCCTCGGTGCGCATGATGAGGCCCATGCTTTCAGGCAGGTTGACCTTTTCGATGATTTTGCGCAGGCGGGCGCGCTCCTTGGGGTCTTCCACCTTGCGGGAAATGCCGAACTGGTCGTTCTGCGGCATGAGGACGAGAAGCCGGCCAGCCAGGGAGATGTTGGTCGTGACCCGCGGGCCTTTGTTGCCGATGGGACCTTTGGTGACCTGCACCATGATCTCTGAACCGACGGGATACAGATCCGGGATGTCCTTGGCCTCAATGCGCTTGCGCTTTTTCTGCTGGCCACCGCGCGTCACCTCTTCCATGCCCTGGTTGGAAAGGGCTTCAGGAATGGCATCCCAGAAATGCAGGAAGGCGTTTTTATCCAAGCCGATGTCAATGAACATGGCCTTCAGGCCCTGCTCGATGTTTTTGACGCGGCCCTTAAAGATGGATCCCACGATGGTGCTGGTACCGACACGTTCAATCGTGTATTCCTCCAGCACACCGTTGTCCAGCAGCGCCACGCGGTTCTCCAACTTTTCACAGTTGATGACCAGGCGGGTGCCGCTTTTGATGTCTTTTTTTCCGGTGATGAACTCTTTGATTCGTTGCACAATTCCAAGGGGCATAAAGATAAGTCGGTTGAAGATAAAAGTTTTCTACTGGCGGAATAGCCGACGGAAAAAACCACCACCGGGGGATGATGGAGAAGATTCGTCCGTGCTGTTTCCACGGTTAAAAAGCGGGGCTCTGCGAACAGGCTCGGCTTTTTTGACCGCACGGTTGGAACTGGCACTGGACGTCCCTTGCTGGTCGGCCTCCCTACGAATGCTTGGCGCACTGCGGATGCGGGGCGCCTCGTCAGTAGATGCATTGGCGGGCTCGTCGGTGCCCGTGTCTCCATCTTCGTCCGCCGCAGCAACAAGCGGGACGCCGATGTCAGAATAAGTGATTCCCTCGATGAGTTTGAAGTTCCCCTCCACCTCTCCGAGCGGCTCCGGGGTGACCTGGTAGCCGTTTTCCAGGGCCAGCGCCTGCTCCATCACACGATGGGCCACCGGGGCGGCAGTGCCGCCTCCGGATTTGCCACCCTGCACGAGGATGCAGATGGCATATTTGGGATTAACGTAGGGGGCAAAGGTGATGAACAGGGTGTGGTTGTCCACCACGCGGACATTTTTCTCATTGCGGCGCCAGTTCTGCGCGGTGCCGGTTTTACCAGCGACCTCCACACCCGGGATGCGCGCGCCACGGGCGGTGCCGCCTGAATCATTGACTACTTTCCACATGCCTTTGCGCACCATTTCCAGGGCCTTGGGCTCGAAGTGCTGGGAGAGGTCCGAACGCAGGACGGGCTTGTGCTCCATCACCAGTTCCTCATGATCCATGACGCGGTGCAGAAGATGAGGGACGAAAGATTTGCCGGAGGCGACGGCAGCGGTCACCGAGGCCATCTGCAGTGGGGAGGCTTCAACCGAACCCTGGCCAATGGAAGTATTGGCGGTGTAGCCGGAACTCCAGCGGTCCCTCGGACTGGTCATCCGCAGCCAGGCCGGGTTGGGAAGAATGCCGGGCATGTCCTCCTCCAGCTCAATCCCTGTCCGCTCACCGAGGCCGAGCAGCTTGCCCACCTTGGTGATGTTATCAATGCCGGCGCTGTTGCCATACTGGTAAAAGAAGCAGTTGCATGAGCGCATGAGCGCATCACTCAGGTTCAGCGATCCATGGGAGCCGCCGCTCTGGCGCTTGATCCAGCATTGCATGGCCTTGCTGCCATAAGTGACACTGCCGCTGCAATTGAAGTTCCGGTTCTGAATCCCGGCCAGGCAGCCGGCCAGGGCGATGGGCACCTTGTAGGTGGAGCCTGGCACATAAGGACGGGTGGCCCGGTTCATCAGGGGCACGGTGAGATTGTTTGTCAGCACATCCCAGTCTGCCTGGCGGATGCTGGGGATGAAACGGTTGGGATCGTAACTAGGTACGGAGGCCATCGCCAGCACATCTCCGGTCTGTGGCTGGATGACCACCACGGAACCCCGTCCGACATTGCCGTCACGCAGCGCTTTTTCCGCGATGTACTGGATGCGGGCATCCAGGGTGAGATAAACATCATTGCCTTTGCGCGGCTCTTCAAAGCTGAGCTCGCCAACGATGCGTCCGCGCTCGTTCACCTGCATGGTGCGCACGCCGGGCTTGCCACGCATGTACTTATCGAAGCTCTTTTCCACGCCAGCACCGCCGTAATCATCCGGCAGGTAGTAGTCCCAGCCTTTGCGCTCCTCCACCGAGACGCGCTGGTCGTCAGGAAGACGGACATAACCCATGATGTGACAGGCCATAGCGCCAAAGGGGTACACCCGGCTGCCGCGCTCTGCCACGGTCACTCCAGGCAGGCCCAGATTGTGCTCGGCAAACTGGCTGAATTCCGAAAAGGACAGACTGTCCTGGTAAACCCAGGGAATGACGCCGCCGAAACTGCGGTAATGAATGCGCAGGGCATCTGAATAATTGGGTGCGGGGAGGCCCATCTCCTCCAGCCGTGCGATGATGAGCTCCTGAAACATGCGGACGATGTCCGGCTCCTGCTTTTTACGCGGCAGGCCGCGATCCATGTATTCAAAAGGGACGGTGGGGATGTCCAACTTCTTGACGCGGCACTGGCGTGCATACTCCTCATACACCTCGCGCAGGTTCACACGCACTTCGAAGCTGGCCTTGTTGGTGGCCAGTACGATGCCGTTGCGGTCCTTGATCTCGCCGCGCACACCCGGGATGCGGGCGCGGAGCTGCTTGGCCTCAGGAACTTTGTTCACGAACTCTTCATGCCGGACGATCTGGAGAGTCCAGAGGCGGTACATGAGAAGGCTGAACCCGCACATCATGGCGAGGGTCAGCAAGTAGAGACGGAAGCGGTATTTAACGACCATCGAATGAGTACCTCAGGCCTTCGTATTTAATTTCGTATCGTGACAGACCCGCCAGGGAATACAGCAAAAGAAAAATCAGGGGGGCTGCCAGCATGGCCAGCAGGGTGTCAGTGATCATCTTGGTCCAGACCATCTGGGGAAAATAGATGCTCCCGCGCAGGAAGGTCATGACGAGATATTCAATGAGCAGCCAGGCAAAGGTGGTGAAGCCCACGAGCAGCACGGGCAGCTCCAGACGCCCGCGCTTGAACAGCGGCCGCACGCCCTGCATAAAGGTGCCCAGCAGCCCGAACAGAAGGATGGAGAGGCCAAAGCCAAAACCACCGCCAGCCATGTCCAGTTCGGGCAGATGAGAGCCCGAACTGATGAATGAATGAACTGCCTGCCCCTGCGGCTCGAAAACGCCTGGCACATACCTGGCATCCCAGATGAAACCTGTGACGAAGGCCATGAACAGCATGACCGGAAACGGTACGGCCACTGAGGCGGCGAAGAAAAACACCGGCGGCAGGAACAGCGTGGCATACTGGGCCATCGGTATCCCCGGAATGAACTCCTGCACCGCAAAGGTGAGCAGCAGCAAAAGGAATGTGACGGGATAAAAAATCATGGCCTCGGGTGATGACGAACCAGACCCGCCGCAGAAGCGGCACAAGCCGCTCCTGGCTGCAGGATCATGTCAGTCTCCAGGTTCATTTTAAACACATCATTGGTTCGGCACAGCCGCCTGCGGTGCGGTTTCAACGGTTGCCTCCGGCTCCGTCACCGGCTGCATCTCCACGACAAAGACATGCTCCAGAAGCGCAAAGTCCACGGCCGGCTCCACAATGGCCTCGCCGGAAAGATCCCGGTTTTCAAAGCGCTTCACACGTCCGATGAGAAGACCGGCCGGGAAAACGCCGCCTTCACCTGTGGACACGACATTGGCGCCGGGATTGAGAAGGATGTTCTTGCTCAGAAACCGGAGGCGCAGATCAGGACGCATGTCCAGCCCGGCCCGCTCACCGGCCAAAATGCCCTGCTCATGGCTGCCTTCAATTTTGGCCGACACCCGGCACATTTCATCCGTCAGCAGAATGATCTCCGCCATGTGCGGAGCCAGCTTGCCGGTCTTGCCGATGAGGCCGGCTGCACTGATGACCGGACTGTCGGTCGCCAGGCCGTCCAGCGCCCCCTTGTCAATGATCATGCTGTTCCACCAGGTAGAAGAGACGCGCTTGATCACCCGTGCGGCGGTCATCTTGAAGGGGGCCGCCTCCTGGAACTGCAACTGGCTGCGCAGTTTGTTATTCTCCTCAAGAGTCTGCGCATACTTTTGGGAGATGATGCGCAGCCGTTCCACCTCGATCTGCAGGCGCTCGTTTTCACGTGCCAGCTCACGAGGGTCCTCCACCGTTGCTGAGGAACCGGTGACACTCTGCTCCACCGCCGCACTCGAATGAATGAAGGGTGAGAGCACGGTCATGGTGCGGCTCTGAATGTCCCGTGTGACCGGGGTGTCCAGAGTAAACACAGATACCACCGCCGCGATGAAGAGCAGCAGCGCCAGGATGTTGAGCTTTTTCATGGTTCAGCCTTTTCCTCCCGTTCAGCCTAACAATGGATTGAACAAGATCAGGTTTGCGCTTCCATCAGTCATCACACTTCCGTGGTGCTCACCTTGCGCAGGAACTCC
Source organism: Prosthecobacter sp. SYSU 5D2 (assembly GCF_039655865.1). Taxonomy (NCBI): domain Bacteria; kingdom Pseudomonadati; phylum Verrucomicrobiota; class Verrucomicrobiia; order Verrucomicrobiales; family Verrucomicrobiaceae; genus Prosthecobacter; species Prosthecobacter sp. SYSU 5D2. Next base: position 232,414 of record NZ_JBBYXL010000003.1, read on the forward strand.
AGCTCGCTGAGCACACGTCCGGTGCCTTCGCCCACGGCGCTGAGAGGATCCTCGGCCACGTGCACCGGCAGTGCGGTCTCCTCTTGAAGCAGCTTGTCCAGACCGCGCAGCAGCGCACCGCCGCCGGCCAGCATGATGCCGCGGTCCACAAGGTCGGCGGAGAGCTCCGGCGGGCAGCGCTCCAGCGTGGTGCGGACTGCATCAATGATGGCATTCAAAGGTTCAAGCATCGCCTCACGCACTTCCTGGCTGGTGATGGTGATGGTCTTCGGCAGGCCGGCGACCATGTCGCGTCCCTTCACTTCCATGGTGGTTTCCTTGCCCAGAGGAAACGCGGAGCCGATGCGCAGTTTGATCTCCTCCGCCGTGCGCTCACCGATCATGAGGTTGTAGGCACGTTTCATGTAATTGATGATGGCCTCGTCCAGCTCATCACCGGCCACCCGTACGCTGCGGCTGTAAACGATGCCGCTGAGGGAGATGATGGCCACCTCCGTGGTGCCGCCGCCAATGTCCACGATCATGTTGCCGGCCGCTTCCTGCACGGGCAGGCCCACGCCGATGGCAGCAGCCATGGGTTCTTCGATGAGGTAAACCTCACGCGCTCCGGCCTGCTCGGCACTTTCTTTAACGGCGCGCTTTTCCACTTCGGTAATGCCGGAAGGCACGGCGATGACCACACGCGGACCGCGCATGGCGCGGCGGTTGTTATGCACTTTACGGATAAAGTGGCGCAGCATGGCCTCCGTCACACGGAAGTCTGCAATGACACCATCTTTCAAAGGACGGATGGCGGTGATGCCGCCAGGGGTTCTCCCCAACATGCGTTTTGCATCATCGCCCACGGCGACGACTTCATTGGTGCCTGTTTTTACGGCGACCACAGAGGGCTCGCGGAGCACGATGCCATGATCTTTGACGTAAACGAGGGTGTTTGCAGTTCCGAGGTCAATACCGATATCGTTGGCGACGAAGCCAAAAAGTTTGCCGAGCATGATGAGCTGTAGAAATTGTTGAGATTGAAAATGAGCTGCGGACCCTGTGCGGTAGTGGAAGAGATCCCGCTTTTTTCAGTTCACAAAAGCAGCGCCACCCACGGGCTCCTGACAGGCGGCGAGTTTAAGGGCGGCGTTTTTTAGGGTCAAGGAGAGATTCCCCACGGTGGAAAAGAGGTAAACAGCCTGTGAAAGAGGCTTGAATCCAGGCTTTAAGCGCCAAAGAGGATGTCGGGATGACGAATTCCACTCAATTGAACACATGCATTAACTTTGCAGCAATGACCACGGCGCTGTGATCAAAAACTGTGAAAATGGTTACTCCACCAGCTGCACCTTCGCGGCCTCCACCTCATACACCTGCCCAGTCATGACATCCCCCTGCGCCCAGTCCAGATTCGTGGTGGTGATGACCTTCTGGGTGCCTGCCGGAAGAAGCCGCAGGAGGGAGCGGCGGCGATGGGCATCCAGCTCGCCAAAGACATCGTCCAGCAGCAGCAACGGAGGTGTCCCGGCGGCATGTTCCAGGGCGTGCGCCTGGGCGATTTTTAAAGCCAGCGCCAGGCTGCGCTGCTGGCCCTCGGAGGCGTAGGAGGTGGCATCCAGATCATTCAGCATCAGCGTCAGGTCATCCCGATGCGGCCCGGCGGCGGTCTGCCGGTTCCGCTGCTCGTCCTCGCGCAGCTCATTTAGGCGGTCGTGCAGGCTGCCCTCTGCCAGGCTGGGGGCATAGTTCAAAAGCGCCTGCTCACTGCCGCCGCTCAGCTCCCCATGGAGGCGGGACACGTGCGGCTGCAGCATCCCAACCAGCTCACTGCGCCGGGCGATGATGACTTGGGCAAATTCATCCATGACTTTTGCAAAGGCATCCGCCTGCCGCCAGGGGATGACCGCATCCCGCTTCAGCACATGATTCCGCCCGCGTAGCGCCCGGTCATAACCGCGGAGCGCCTTCAGATATTCCGGGAACATCTGGCTGGCAGCAAAGTCCAGGTACCGCCGCCGGTGCTCCGCACTGCCGCGCAGCAGGTTCATGTCCCGGTGGTCCATCCACACCACCCGCCCGCTATGGCTGAGATACTCCGCAGACCGGCCGCACACGCTGCCGTCAATGGCCAGCCGCCTTATCGTGGCCGACTGTGCACAGCGGAGTTTTTTTTCGCCGAGGGTTCCCTCAATGAGCATCGTCTTGGCCCCCAGGCGGATGACTTCCGCCCGGTTGCTGGTGCGCGGCGACTGCAACCGCAGAAGCACGCACACTGCCTCCATGAGGGAGGTCTTTCCCTGGGCATTGCGACCGGTAAACACCGTCATCTCCGGATGCAGCTTGACGCGGCATTCGTCAAAGCAGCGAAAATTTCGAAGCAACAGATCCGTCAGCATGAGTCATGGGACATCGCCTCCGGCCTGAATTTTGGTTGAATTCATTGTGCAGGGGGCCATGTGTCCGCCCTTCTAATGGCCTCCTTCCGCACCGTCAAAGGCTTTCGCGACTTCTTCCCCGAGGAGTGTGCGTTGCGCAATTATATCTTCGACACCTGGCGCTCTGTCGCGCGCCGCTATGGGTTTGTCGAATACGAAGCTCCTGTCGTGGAGTCCACCGACCTGTACCGCAAAAAAAGCGGCGACGAGATCACCAGCCAGCTCTTCTGCTTTTTGGACAAGGCTGAGCGGGAAATCTCCCTGCGGCCCGAGGTCACCCCTTCCCTGGCCCGTATGGCCACGACCCGTCATCGCGACTTTAAAAAGCCGATGAAGTGGTTTCAGATCGGCTCCTGCTTCCGCTATGAGGAACCGCAGGAAGGCCGCTCCCGCGAGTTCATCCAGTTCAATGCCGACATCCTGGGCGATGCCAGCCAGGGCACCGATGCGGAACTGGTGGCGCTGGCCATTGATGTGATGCTGGCCTTCGGCATCCAGGCGGAGGATTTCATCATCCGCCTCAGCAACCGCCAGATCTGGACCACCTTCCTGGCGGACAACAACATCGCCGAAGAGCATACCAGCTCCTTCCTCCAGATCATTGACAAGATCGAGCGGGCGAAGCATGAAGACACGTCTAAAAAACTGGAGGCTATCGGTCTCAGCCTTGATGTGGTGCGCGCCTTCATGGCGGCCACCGACGGCGAGCACCCTGCCTTCGCCACGCTGCGGGCGGACCTCAGTGCCCGAGGCCTCTGGCAGTATGTCAAAATTGACGCCAGCATCGTGCGCGGCCTCGCCTATTACACGGGCACCGTTTTTGAAGTCTTCGACCTGAAACACGGCCTGCGTGCCGTCGCAGGTGGCGGACGTTATGACAAGCTGTGCGCGCTGATGAGCGACGGCAGCGTGGACATGCCCGCCGCCGGTTTTGCCATGGGGGATGTGGTGCTCGGCATCCTGCTTTCCAAGACTCCTGGAGCGCAGCTTGGCATCACGGATTATCTCAATGCCCAGCAGGGCGTAGAGGCCTACGTGGTCATCGCCGATGAAGCCCAGCGGCCGCATGCACTGGCTACTGTGCAGGCCCTGCGCAGCGCCGGTGCGCGGGTGGACTTCAGCTTCAATGCGCAAAAAGTGAACAAGCAGTTTCAAGCGGCCGAAAACCAGAAGGCACGCCTGGCCATCGTCTTCGGCCAGGAGTATCCGCAAGTGGCCCTGAAGAACCTCGTCAGCCGCAGCCAGGAACTTGTCCCGGCTGAGCAGGTGGTGAGCCTGGTGTTGGAGGAACTGAAGAAGCCCATTCAGGGCAAAATGATCGCCTGATACAAAGTCAGGATCGGAATCGGCAAAGCTGCCTGGCTTTGCCGATTCTTGTTTTTAAGCCCGGTTACCGGACGCGCTTCAGCATCTCCAATGTCTGAGCGGTGATCTTGACAGATGCCTCGCGCTCCACGCGGTTGGTTCCGAGCCAGGTTTCATAACCTCCCAAGTCAATGTGCGCAGGAGTGGGAAGGTAACCAAAGCTGCCATTGGCCAGCTCAATGGTGAAGGTGTTGGGAAAAGGGCTCCGGTCTTTGATCTCCAGGCCGATCTCGGTAAAGACCTCAAACGGGATGGCCGCGATGCCGAGTTCACCAATGCTGAAAGCCTGCGTCACGGTCTGGATGCGGTCCGGTTTGTAATCACGTGCAGCCAGAGTCCGCTCCGCGTAGGCCAGTTCGTGGCGATGAACCGGCGTTGTCTCTTTGGGCCGGGCCAGGACAGCTTCAGCGCGCGCAACCATCTCTGGTGTGGGCCGCCGCACCACGAGCTCCAGCTCATCTGCCGCCGCTTTCAAGGGCACCCAGTCCTGATGCTTCAGCGACTTCTGGACCTTGACGACTTCTTTCGCCAGGTCATTGGCCACCAGCTTGATCTTTTCATAGGGACCGTATTTCACTGCGGGGCTCTTGCCGCTGTAGTCATTGTTGTTCACATCTCCACAAGGGCCGTTCGCCAGCAGGCCGACAAACGGAGGCTCCTGCCGCTCCACTTCCAGCAAGTACTCCACCTGACGGCAAAACTCACCAAAATAGTCTGCCGACAGATGCTCACGTGGCACCCCGCCAACATAGTGCAGCCAGTAATTCGCCATCAGGGCAAGTTGCCTGCCATCCAGCGCCTGGACGGATAGGCAATACACCTCTGGATTGGTAGGGCCAGCAGGCTTGAGCAGGCGGGACCGGATCAGACCACCCGGATTCATCACGGCACGATCCTTTTCACCGAAAGGATTCGTCTCTGTCACGCCCTCTTTCAGCAGCCAGCGGCGGTTAAAGACATGCTGGGGCATCTGACCAGAACCCCACGCGATCCGCGCCGGCTCCAGATTCGTCACCGCACGCATGACTCCATCCACAATGCGGCTAATGATGAACTTCCGGTAGTCCAGCGATGTATTGGTATGGGATCCGGAAGAAACGCTGGAATGCGTATGCGTGGCCGAAAACATCATGTTGCTGGTGGGAATGCCTGTGGCGGCCTCAATCTTGGCCTTGGCCTCGTCCCAGTTTTCACGCGGCATGGAAATATTATCCGCCACCGCAAACGCCAGCCGGGTGGTCCCATCATCCAGCACCAGGCAGCGCACATGCAGTTCATCATGCACGTGGCTGGCGATCGGCCGTGGGGCGAAGTTTCCGACAATCTCCAGCCCCAATGGCGGAGTGATATTGCTGGTCGCCGCACCTGCTTTGAACACGCGTGCCGCCCCCGCATCCTGGGCTCTTCCCACGCCTGACCAACCCATCAGCAAAACAGAAACCCAAACATAAGCCGTTATTTTCATCTGACGAATACGCCGGCCCGGAAAAGGATCATTCGGCAAATGTATCCGTCGCTCGCGAAGTTCTGGAAACCTCGCCCACCACGGAATAATGGACGCTTTCACCGCTCTCACTCACGTGTCTTCCGCTCCCCCCATCGCGTCCAAAATCATCCCCTCTTCATTAGGCCGCATCGCCATCATCGGTGCCGGGGCCGTCGGCTGTTATTATGGTGGCAGGCTGGCCCAGCATGGGCATGACGTGCATTTCCTGATGCGCAGTGATTATGAAACGGTGGTCCGTGACGGCCTCCGCATCACCAGCCCTCAAGGGGATGCGCGCATCCAAGTCAATGCCCACCGCACAACCGCTGAAATTGGCCCCTGCGACCTCATTATCATCGCCATGAAGGTCACGTCCAATGCCGCCCTGCTGGATCTCATCCCGCCGCTGCTGCATGAAAACACCGTCCTGCTGACACTACAGAACGGCCTCGGCAATGAGGAGTTTCTGGCGCAGAACTTTGGTATCGAGCGTGTGCTCGGCGGCCTCTGTTTCGTCTGCATCAACCGCATCGCGCCGGGTGTCATTCACCACATTGCCCAGGGCCGCATCAACATGGGTGAGCACACCCGTACTCCCCTGCCCCGGACGCATCAAATCGCCGCTGAGTTTCAGCGCAGCCTCATTGATGCCCATGTCGTGGAAAGCCTGGCCGCCGCCCGCTGGCAAAAACTCGTCTGGAACATTCCCTTCAACGGCCTCTCCATCGCCGCCGGAAGCATTGATACCGAGACCATCCTTGCGGCCCCTGCCCTCGAAGCCCGCGTCCGCGCCCTCATGGCGGAGATCATCCAAACCGCCACCGCCCTGGGCCACACCCTGCCGGACAACCTCATCGAGACCATGGTCGCCAACACCCGGACCATGGCCGCCTATAAACCCTCCTCACTCATTGATTTCCTGGAAGGTCGCGAAGTCGAATTGGAGGCCATCTGGGGCGAACCCATCCGCCAGGCTGCCGGTGCAGGCCTGGAGATGCCGCTGGTGCAAAGTCTGTATCATGAACTGAAGGCACGACTGGGCTGAAAATCATACCTCCATGCAAGACTCTACCCCCGCCCCCAAGATCGCTTTCGACGAAGCCCACGCGGCTGCGTATGACACCAACTTTGCCAAGCTGGCCCCCATCCGCGATACGCTGCATCTGCTCACCGATGCCGTTTTTTCACCTCTGCCTGCCAATGCCCGCATCCTCTGCGCCGGTGCCGGAACCGGAGCGGAGATCATGCATCTGGCGCAAAAAAATCCCGGCTGGCATTTCACCGCCGTGGAGCCCTCCGCTCCCATGCTGGCCGTCTTCCGCCGCAAGGCGGAGGAAGGTGGCATCGCGGCACGTTGCACCTTCCATGAGGGATATCTGGAAAGCCTTCCGCCCATGGACGCCTTTGATGCCGCCACCTCTCTGCTCGTTTCCCATTTCATTCTCTCCCGCACAGACCGTGTTGGTTATTTCCGGGAAATCTCCATTCGTCTCCGCCCCGGCGGCCTGCTGGTCAGCGCCGACCTCGCCTATGACATGACTTCACCTGCTTATCCAGGCCTCCTGGATGTGTGGATGCGAATGATGACCGGTGCCGACGTACCTGAAGAAAAGCTGGAGTCCATGCGGGCTGCCTATGGCCGGGATGTGGCCATGCTGCCTATGGAGGAAGTCAGCGCGATCCTGGTCGCCGGGGGCTTTGAAAATCCCACGCTCGTGATGCAGGCCGGCCTCATCCACTCCTGGTACGCAGCCACCTCACATTGAGGAAGATTTGCATTTCGGTCTGCCAGGGACATTGATCCGCCATGTCCATCGCCGCCCTGGAAAAAGCCTGCCCGGAAACTGCCATCGTGCTCGGCTCCGGCCTGGGAAGCGTGGCGGAGGCTTGGGGCATCGAAGCGGAGGTTGCCTATGCAGACATTCCTGGCCTTAGCGCCTCCACCGTGCCCGGTCATGCAGGCCGTTTTGTCCTCAGCCGGGTTCATGGAAAACCGGTTCTCATCGCCCAGGGACGGCGTCATTTGTATGAGGGGCTTACGGCACACGAAGTGACCGCCGGCATCCGCTTCATGCACACATTTGGTGTTAAGCGCATCATCCTCACCAATGCCGCCGGGGCCATCAATGCCAGCTTCGCCGTCGGTGACCTCATGCTCATCACGGATCATCTGAACCTCCTGGGCAGCACGCCTCTGCTCGGCGGACCGCATTTTCATGACATGAGCGAGGTCTATTCCGCCCCCTGGCGCGCGCGTTTCATTGAGGCCGCCAGCCAGCTCCGCCTGCCGCTGCACCAGGGCGTTTATGCCGCCACGCTCGGACCGCAATATGAAACCCCCGCCGAGATCCGCATGATGCGCACCCTCGGTGCTGACGCTGTCGGCATGTCCACCGTGCCGGAGGCCATCCAGGCTCGCGCGCTCGGCATGGAAGTAGCCGGCATCTCCATGCTCACGAATTGGGCTGCCGGGCTCAAAGCGCAGACCTTGGACCACTCGGAAGTCGTCAGCACCGGCCGAGCGTCCTCCGCAAATCTGGCGGCGTTGTTGAAATCAGTGTTGTGATTTGCCCGCAAATCGCCTGAACTGCGCGCATGAATTTCCACTGGCGTATCCACGGGCTGGACCATGACCTCACCCATCGCGGCCTGGTCATGGGCATCGTCAATGTCACCCCGGACTCCTTTTCCGATGGCGGACGTTACCTGGATACCGGCCGTGCCGTCGAGCACGCTCTGACCCTCGTATCCGAAGGGGCCGACATCCTCGACATCGGCGGCGAATCCACCCGCCCTGGTGCCGATCCTGTGGAAGAGGCCGAAGAGCTAAAGCGTGTGCTGCCCGTCATCCGCGCCGTCCGTTCGCAGACCAAGACCCTCATCTCCATTGATACGATGAAGGCCAGCGTCGCCCGCGCCGCGCTGGAAGCCGGGGCCGACATCATCAACGACGTCACCGGTCTGCGTGGAGATCCCCTCATGCTGCGCATGGCCGCCGATAGCGAAGCCGGGCTCGTCGTCATGCACATGATCGGCACCCCACGCACCATGCAAAAGCAGCCCGAATACCGCGATGTTGTGGCCGAGGTTCAAGATTACTTCACCCAACGCCTGCGAATCCTGGCCGATCTCGGCATAGCCTCCGAGCGTGTCGTGCTGGACCCCGGCTTCGGTTTTGGCAAAACGCTGGAACACAACATTTCCCTCATGCAGTCACTGCCGGACCTCACCGTCCAGGGCCGCCCCGTCCTGGTGGGCGTCTCCCGCAAAAGCATGATCAGCAAGCTGCTGGAAACGGAGGATGTGGAAGACCGCGACTGGCCTACGGTTGCTCTCACCGCCCACTCCCGCGAGCTCGGCGCCCGCATCGTCCGCGTGCATGATGTAAAACCCAATGTCCACGCCATGCGCATGACCGAAGCGATCTTGGGCAACAAGGAGTGAGGCCATCCTGGCCTCAAATTGAGGGCGGGACGCCCTCACGCCTTGCCCTCTACCTCCCCCGCGCCCCAAAAATGGCACTGCCCACGCGCACAATGGTGGCCCCTTCCTCAATGGCCACTTCGAAGTCATGGCTCATGCCCATGGAAAGCACCGGCAATGGCGCTCCTCCCAACTTTTCCAGCTCATCCCGGATCTCCCGAAGCTGGCGGAAATAACGGCGGCTTTTCTCCGCATTGGGATCAAAAGGCGGGATGCACATCACTCCCTGGATATAAAGCCGGTCCAGCTCATACAGTGCCTCCAGTTGCGCCCGGATGGCAGATGGCGTGAAGCCATGCTTGGAGGATTCCGCCGCCAGGTTGATCTCAATGAGCACCTTTGGATGCAGCCCCAGTTCCCCTCCGATGCGGTTGATGTCCTTCGCGATGTCCACCGAATCCACCGCATGGATCATCTGCACCAACGGCAGGACCTTGCGCACCTTGTTGGACTGCAAAGGGCCGATGAGATGCCACTGCAATTTTCCCGGAAGTTGCGGCTGCTTCAGCAGGATTTCCTGCACCCGGTTTTCGCCAAACAGAAGCTGCCCCGCGTCCACTGCTTCATGGATCGTTTCCACCGGATACGTCTTGGAGACGGCCAGCAGATCCACATCGCCCGCCTTGCGGCCTGATCGTTCGGCAGATTTAGTTAGGCGGTCACGGATTTCCTGGAGACGGTCAGCGATGTCAGACATGCCTCGCATCTGAGCGAAGACCCGTCGGGCCGCAAGCGGTCACTTCGCCCCAGGCTTGAGATGTTTGTCAAAAAAGGCCAGCACCAGAGGACGGAGATCTTTCTGTTTCGGCTGCAAATGAAAGGTGTGCGGCGCTTCCGGAATGATCTCCAGATGATGCTCGATACCCTTCTCCGCCAGGGCTTTGGCCAGAATCTCCGACTGACTCACATCTACGGTTTTGTCCGCTGTGCCATGGAGGATCAGAAAAGGCGGATCATTTTTATCCAGGTAGGTGGTGACAGAGAAGGCTTTATAAAGCGCCGGATTCTCCGCCAGGGTGGCGCGCAGCACAGAGAGATCCTTACCTCGTTGCACCAGATCCGTGGGGCCATACATGTCCACCACGCAGCTCACCTGGCAGGAGTATTCCCCATACGGACCCGCCGGATCCAGACCATCCCTGGCTTGTGTCACGCCCACCATGCTGACCAGGTGACCGCCGGCGGAACCGCCAATCACGCCGATGTGATCCGGGTCCACCTTCAGCCGTTCCGCATTGGCCCGCAGCCAGCGCACCGCTGTCTTGCAATCATGCAGGTTCTGCGGCCATGCTGGCTTTTCGCTCTTCGTGGAATGCAGCAGGTAGTCAATGCTCATGCAGACATAGCCATGCCCTGCCAGGGTCGTACCAATGTTGATCTCCCGCTTGGCATCCTTGATCCCGCCCGCCCAACCACCGCCATGGATGATCACCACAGCAGGATGCTTTTTCCCTTCCTGTGCTGCTGGCAGATAAAGATCCGCCTTTTCCGTACGGCCTTCCGCCAGATATGCGATGTCTTTTTCAATGCGGACCTCCGGTTCTGCTGCCGCGACGAGCAGAGTGCCGATGAGGATGGAGAGAATGGTGCTACGAAAAAACATGATTCCAGGAAACGTCACGACGGCTGTTTTTATCTCCTCCGAAATGGAGGAGTGCCGACTTTTTACACGGTCAGTCCCTGCTTACGCGCCCACGCTTCCAGGTCAGCCTCCAGCCGGTCATGGGCCAGATGATGATAGTGATGCACGTCAAAGCCGAGCTTCTGCGCCGTGGCGATGTTTGGCTCCAGATCATCAATGTAAAACGTCTGCGACGGGTCCAGATCCAGTTCCTGAATGGTCACCCGAAAGATCTCCTCCCCCGGCTTGCTGCATTTGGCGGAGTAAGAGTACACCCCGCCGCTGAAGGGACGGAAGATGTCAAACGTGCGCAAAAGGTAGTCCTTGTGCAGGCCGCTGGTATTGGAGAGCAGCTTCATCGGCACCTTTCCCACCAGCGGGGCCAGCGAGCGTTTCATCGCCTCATTCTCCGTGAAAATATCGCACCAGATCGCTTCAAATTCCGCCGCCGTTCCTTCAAACTCCAGCGCCTGGATGGCCGCCCGCACAAAGGTGTCATCATCCATGTCCCCATTTTCAAAAGGCCCCTTGATGTCCTCCAGCCTTTCCGAAAGTGCCTCTGGCGGAAACGGGCAGCGCTCCGACACCCTCAGTGCGGCGACGCTGAAATCAAAGAAAGTGAGCACGTTGCCGATATCAGAAAGGAGGACGGGGGAAGGCATAAAGGCTCTATGGCAAGCCTTGGCCAAAGTTGCAAGCAGCAGGACCGTCACCTCCGCCGCGCCCGTTTACCAATCCCCCTCCTCTCCCCGCGATTCCTCTTGCCTCCCCCCACCGTCTTCATTAACGCTGGTGCTACATGGAATCCGCAGCCCAACCCTTCCGCATCGGCGTCGCCGGTGTCGGTGCCATCGGTAAAAATCATGCCCGCATCATGGCGGAGATCGCCAGCCGCAGTGAAGGCACCGTCACCTTTGCCGCTGTTTATGATGCCGACCCCGCACGCGCCGCCGACTTCGCCGCCCAATATGGCACCCAGGCCGCGAGTGATCTGGCCGACTTCGCCGCCCGTGTGGATGCTGCCACCGTCGCCGTTCCCACCATCTATCACCGTCGCGTCGCCGAGCCGCTCATGGAAAAGGGCGTCCATGTCATGGTGGAAAAGCCCATCAGCGAATCTTATGACGAGGCTCAAGCACTGATCGGGCTGGCCCAGACCAAAAACGTCATCCTCCAGGTCGGTCACATCGAGCGCTTCAACCCTGTGCTGCGCCAGCTCGAAGACCGCATGGACCACCCACGGTTCATTGAGGTCCACCGCCTTTCCCCCTTCCCCAACCGCAGCATGGACATCGGTGTTGTCCTGGACGTCATGATCCATGACATCGAAATCGTTCTCCACTTGGTCAAGTCTCCACTTGTACAGATTGACGCCGTGGGCATCCCCGTGCTGACCAAGCGCGAGGACATCGCCAACGCCCGCTTTAAATTCGCCAACGGCTGCATCGCCAACCTGACCGCCAGCCGCATCAGCCCGGAGAAGATGCGCAAAATCCGCGTTTTCCAGCAGGATTCATATCTTTCGCTCGACTATCAGGAACAAAGCGGGTGGATCTATAAAAAGGACGGCATGCAGATCGTCCGCGAAGCCGTGGAAGTGGAGAAGGACGAACCTTTGAAGCTGGAGATCGCCGCCTTCGTTGAATGCGCCCGCCATGGCAAGCGCCCCGTCGTCACCGGCCAGGAAGGTGCCGAGGCCGTCCGCATCGCCCTGGAAATCACTGACCAGATTGAGAAAAACGCGGCGCTGGGAGAGAAGTGACTCTCCTGATACAACTGGTTGACCACACTTGGGTTACCGATACTTTTTAATCATGACCATAACCGCCAAAGGCCAAGTGACGATTCCTCAATTTCTGAGAAATCGCTACCGTCTGCGCCCAGGAAGTCATGTTGATATTATCCCGCAGGAAGACGGCCTGCATTTGGTCCCGCAAAAAACGCTTCCCACCCAGGGAGAAGTCAATGACTGGCTCTCCAAAGCAACGGGATCGGCTGCAACCACATTGACTACGGACGAACTCATGACGCTCACACGCGGGGAGGATTGATCCATGGTGCTTGTGGATACGAACATCCTGATTGATATCGCCACCAAGGATCTGCAATGGTACGCTTGGTCCAGTGCTCAACTGGCCAGTTTGGTCAGCCAGGGAAAGGCGGCCATCAATCCAATCATCTACGCAGAACTCGCACCGGCATTTGCCAATGAAACGGAACTCGATTCCAAATTGCTGCCGCCGGATCTGATCATCCGTTTGCCCCTTCCCTATTCCGCAGCATTCTCCGCCGCACGCGCGTTCATGAGCTACAGGAAGTCAGGGGGCATTAAAACATCTCCCCTTCCCGATTTTTACATTGGAGCTCACGCCGAGGCCGAAAGCCTCACATTGCTGACACGTGACCCGGTCCGTTACCGCACCTATTTCCCCCAAGTCCAACTCATCACCCCATGACCTCCTTTTACATCATCGCCGGTGAAGTCAGCGGAGACACCCATGGGGCAGGCTTGCTGAAGGAACTGCGGCTGCTGGCGCCGGAGATCAAGGTCGCCGGTCTGGGCGGTCCGAGGATGAAAGAAGCCTCAGGTGCCGGCATTGAGGACTGGGTGGAGACGGCGGGAGTGGTGGGTTTGTGGGAGGTGCTGAAAATGTATGGCTACTTTAAGCAGAAGTTCAATGCCACGCTCACCGCCATTCTGGAGCAGCAGCCCGCTGCGGTGATCCTGGTGGATTACCCGGGCTTCAACCTGCGCGTGGCCAAGGCCCTGCGGGAAAAAGGCTACAAAAGCAAAATATTGTATTACATCAGCCCCCAGGTTTGGGCCTGGAAAAAGGGCCGAGTGAAGACCATGGCCAAGGTGCTGGACCTGATGATCTGCATCTTCCCATTCGAAAAAGAGTTCTATGAAAAAAGCGGCCTGCCCACCGAATTCAGCGGCCATCCCATGGTGGACCGCGTGGTCACCCTGCGTCGCAATTGGGAGCGCGAGCGCGGCCTCGTCGGCTGGTTTCCCGGCAGCCGCCTGAATGAGGTGAAGCGGCTTTTTCCCATCATGCTCCAGGCCGCCCTGGCCATCCGCATGGTGCATCCGCAGGCACGCTTTGCCGTCTCAGCGGCCAATGAAACCCTGGCCGGCCACATGCGCCAGATGGCCGATGCTGCGGGCATGCCCGAGGCCCGGCAGTGGATCGAAACCGGCACCGTCTATGACCTCATGCAGCGCGCCCAGGTCGGTGCCGTGGCCAGCGGCACCGCCACCCTGGAAGCCGCCTGTTTTGGCCTGCCGTATGCCCTGGTTTATCAGGTCAATGGACTCACCTACGCGGTGGCCAAAGCCGTCGTCCGCATCAAGCACATCGGCATCATCAACGTCCTGGCCAAAAGGGAGGTCGTCAAAGAGCTTGTCCAGGGAAGCCTCAATCCCGATGTCCTGGCCGCCGAAATGGTGGACCTGCTGACCAATGATATACGCCGCCGTGATCTGCAAAACGACCTCGCAGAAGTCGTCGCCACGCTGGGCCAGGGCGGGGCTTATCACCGCGCCGCCCAGGCCGTCCTGAACAGCCTCCATCCGTAGCTATGGCCTTTCGGGCTTGCTTTTCCCGCATTTACGCCTAAAACCCTCGCTCTCTATGGCATCAACCCCAGTCATCAACCTCCGCAAGGGCCACGCGGTTCGTTATAACAACGAAGTCTGTCTCGTGTCCGATTTCGAACTCAAGACCCCTCCGCGCATGGCCTCCTATGTGCAGATGTCCGTCCGCACGCTCAGCACGGGCAAGGTTTACAACCTGCGCATGACCTCCAACGAATCCCTTGAGGCCGTGAACCTGAACCGTGAGCCCCATGAGTACAGCTACAAGGACGGCGAAGACTACCACTTCATGCACCCTGAGACGTTCGAAGACGTGGTCCTCATGGAAAGCCAGGTCAAAAACGCCAAGGACTATCTCATCGAAGGCCAGAAGTACACCGTCCAGTTTGCCGACGACATCGTCATCGGCATCGAGCTGCCACCTTCCGTCGTGATGACCGTCACCGAATCCCCTGAGGGCGTCAAAGGCGACTCCGCCAACAACGTTTACAAAGCTGCCAAGCTGGAAACCGGCCTCGTCGTCCAGGTTCCCCTCTTCATCGGCCCAGGCGACAAAATCAGCGTCAAAACCGAAGACAACAGCTATCTCGGCCGCTCCAACTAAGCCGCCTCGCAGCCTCAATTTTCAACCTTTCAAAGCCCCGGTGCAAACCGGGGCTTTTTTTGTTTCATGAAAGGATGCAGTTCACTCCAGAGAAGCCAGCGCCAGCACATTCATCACCGCTTTCGGCACAAAGGTGTCCACCTCCACATACTCCGGCAGCTTGCTGCCATCCGCCGACCGTTCGGAACAATGCGCGTTTCCCCCGCTTGGCCCCATGGCATCCAGGGTCGGTGCCAGGGAGCACAGGTAGTTGGCATCGCTGAGGCCACCGCGGGCCATGCGCAGCACCGGCAGTTGCATGGCCGCCCCTGCCTTTTCCCAGGCATTGAAAAGCGCCTCCGTCTCCGCTCCGCCCGGCCAGGCCTCCGTGCTGCCCAGGCACTCCACCACAATCTTCGCTCCGGCTTCCGTCGGACCCGCCATCGCTTCCAGCGCCGCAGCGGCATCCGCCAGCACCTGCGGTTCAAAGGCCCGCATTTCCAGCTTCACCACCGCCTGATGAGGAACCCTGTTCAGCACCGTGCCGCCATTAAAGCTTGCCACATTCACGGTTAGGCCGCGTTCAGGATCGCTCAGTGCATGAATGCGCGGCAGGATGCGGGCCATTTCCACCACGGCATTGATGCCAAGCGCATGATTGCTCCCCGCATGCGCGCCGCGCCCCTCGCAGGTGATTTTGTACTCCAGCCGTCCTTTTCGCGAAGTCACCACGTGATAACCGGCCGCATCTCGTGGACCGCCTTCAAAAACCAGAACCCCGCGCGCCCCCGCCGGACAGCGCTCCGCCGTGCACCGGGCAAAGTCTGAGCCGATCACCTCCTCCGCAGAATTAGCCGCGATGAGCCAGTGAGTCTTTTCAAACAGTTCCGGCAGCACCTCCTGCATCGCCTTCAGCATCAGCCACATCATTACCGTACCGCCCTTGTTATCCACCGTACCCGGTCCGTAAATCCGCTCTCCGTCCACCTGCCAGCCGAAGTTGTTTCTCTTCTCTTCCTCAGGCGGAAAAACCGTGTCCAGATGCGTCACCAGCACCACCGGCTTATCGGTAGAATCCATGCCCCGCCGACGCAAAAACAAATGCGGCCCGTGCTCCAGATGCTGCGCCGGTACATAGTCCGCCTCGAAACCCAGCTCCGAAAAACACTCCGCCGTCACCCGCCCCACGGATTCGATGCCCTCCAGGTTCGTGGTGAAGCTGTTGATCTCCACCATCCGCCGCAGCCAGTGCAGCGCTTCTGGAAGATAATGCTGAGCACGGGCAGTGAGGTCTTCGATCATATAAATAGGATTACGTTCGCGGACGTGCTCCGATACCACATCTCTGCGGCATGACAACGCGGCCTTGCTCATCAAAAGTGATACCCGTATAATCATCATCCGTCAGATACAGGTGCCCGTCCAGGTCCACAAAATCCGCCCATGGAGCCAGATGCGCTGCCGCCGTTGTGCCCAGGCTGCTCTCGATCATGCAGCCCAAAAGAACGCCCATCCCCAGCCTGCGCGCCTCCGCAATCATCTCAATCCCCCCGCCAAAGGAAGCGCACTTTAGCAGCTTCACATTCACCCCGTCCGCCAGCCCGGCCAGACGCTGCACATCCTCAGCGTTCTGTGCGCTTTCATCTGCATACAGCGGCAGCGCGCCCGCTGGCAGCTTCGCCTTCAGTTCCTTCCAGGCTTCGATGCCCTGTCCATGATGCACCGGCTGCTCGATCATCACCAGCCCATACCTCTTCAGCCGCTCCATCATAAGAACCGTCTCATCCACCGACCAGCCGCCGTTTACATCTGCAAACATCGTCGCTCCAGGTGCCGCCGCACGTGCTGTCGAAACAATGCCTTCGTCATGATCCAGGTCACCGCTGCCCAGCTTCAGCTTCAACACCCGGAACTGCCGCGACGTCTCCCGCACCTTTTCCTCAAAGACCTCCAAGTCAGTCGGGATGCCGAGTGACCGGCACGCATAAACCTCCTCCCAGGGTTTGCCTTTCCCCAAGATCTTCTCCACACTCTGCCACAACGGCTCTGCCTGCTGATCCCAATGACAAAGATCCCGCGCCAGCTGGCCCGCCTTGCTCCCCCCTCCCTCCCTTTCGCCTTTCAGCCAGGACACAGTCTCCTCCGCGTTCTCCCTGTAATAGTACACAATCGGAGCTTCACCCGCCGCCCCACTTTCATGGACCCTCACCACCTGCCGGGTAGAGCTGACCCCATGAGCAATGCGAAACGGCTCTGTCAAATGCAGCGTTTTCAATTCGATTTCTGGCATGATCCGTCAATTTGACCGCGGATTCTGTGCATTGAGAAGTGAAATTTCCGAATCCTGTGCTTATGGTGCCGGTTCCAGCCGAACCGTCATGCCCATGCCCCGTCCCTACCCTTCCCGTTACCCCTCCAATGCCCCCAAGCCGCCACCGCCTGGCAGCGAATCCTGGGTGCGGCCATGGGCACAGATGAAGTACTACTCGTATCACCCCGCCATCTTCCCCAATATGGTCGGCGCGATTTCCAACGACGCAGGCGCAGGCGATCTGGTGAACGTCTATGACAAAGAAGGCCAGCCCTTCGGTGCGGGCTTCCTCAACCCCAAAGCCCGCGTCCCCCTGCGTGTCATCCACCATGGCCTGGCCCCTTTTGGTGAAGCCGAGCTCGATGCCCGCCTCATCCAGGCCGTGCGCCTGCGCAAAGAAACGCTGAAGCTGGACGCCAGCACCGATGCCTATCGTGTCATCCATTCCGATGCCGACGGTATCAGCGGCCTTATTGTGGACCGTTACGATGACACCCTCTCCATCCTCGTCACCACCCTCGGCGTCTGGCGCCGCATCCGCCGCTGGCTGCCTTTGTTGCACAAGGAGTTAGGCACCATCAACCATGTCATCCAAACGGATCCCGACATCTCCCTCATCGAGAGCATGCGCATCAGCGACGTGCCGGAGATTGACGATCCCGCCCCGCCCGTCGTCCGCATCCGTGAAAACGGCGTCCGTTACCTCGTCAACTTTGAGGACGGTCACAAGACCGGCTTCTTCTGCGACCAGCGTGACAACCGCCTGAAGTTCGGCCAGCTCGCCCGTGGCCGTGTGCTTGACCTTTGCACCTACACCGGCGGTTTTGCCCTTGCAGCCAAGCTCATTGGCAAGTGTGAAGACGTCACCGGTGTGGACCTCGATGAAAAAGCCATCGCCCAGGCCAAGCTGAACGCCAACCTCAACCAGACCAAGCTCACCTGGACTCAGGGCGATGCCTTCGGCTGGTCACGCCAGATGATCAAAAATGGCGAGCTTTGGGACACCGTCGTGCTGGACCCGCCCAAGTTTATCCACCACCGCGATACGCAGGAAGAGGGCATCTTCAAATATCGAGACCTTAACGGCCTCGCCATCCAGCTCGTCAAGCGCGGCGGCCTTTTTGTGAGCTGCTCCTGCTCCGGCCTCATCAGCACCGAGGAGTTTGAGGAGCTCGTCATCGGCGTCGCCCACCGCCACGGCCGCAAGCTCCAAATTCTCGATCGTACCGGCCCCGGCATGGACCACCCCGTCATGTCCAACTGCCCCGAAAGCCGCTACCTCAAAGTCATCTGGGCGGTTGTCGTGTGAGGCCGTAGCCCAGTTGCGCCGCAACTGGGCTTTGCACCTTGCCTCAGAACCCGTTGCAGCGCAACGGCTCTACTTTCAGGGTGCCTGCCGGCCAAACTTCCGCTCCAGTTCATTGATGGACATCTGGATCAGCGTCGGTCGGCCATGAGGGCAGCAGTAGGGCATCTCACAGGCAAAGAGATCCTCCAGCAGCGCCTGGATCTCCGGGGTTGCAAGACGGTCGTTCGCCTTCACGGAATGCCGGCACACGGTCGTTGCAATCATGTCCTCACCCAGCCGCAGAGATGAACTTTTGGAGCTGAGGCTTTGCAGTTCCTCAATCACCTGGTCCAACCAGGCCAGCGGATCATCCGTCTTCAAAAACGTCGGCAGCGCCTCCACCTTGAAGGTGTTCGGACCAAAGGGCTCCGCCTCGATGCCCAGTCGCGACAACGCCTCCAGATTCCGCGTCAGCACATCGGCATCACGCGGACTGGTTTGAAGCGTCAGCGGCATCAGCAGCCGTTGCGAGGGCACTCCGCCCTGCTCCATGGCCCGGCGCATTTTTTCAAAGTTCACCCGTTCATGTGCGGCATGCTGGTCCATCAGCACCAGCCCTTCCGTGCTCTCCATCAGCACATAGAGCTTGTGCAGCACACCGATGATCCGGAAGTGCGGCATCGTCTTTTTCACCGGTGCTTCGGCTGGCTGTTCAGCGGACACTTGCGGCATGGCCGGGGCCACTTCATCCGCTTTGGCTGGAGCTGTAAACGTGCGCTCCGCCACAGGCACCGGCATCCGCCTTGCCTCTACCCGCTCCGGCAACGGCGAAAGTGCCGGACCAATGATACCAGGCTCCGCCGGCCGCTCTGGCTGCATCATTCGCGGAGCGGCGGGAGACGCCGGTATAACCAATTCTGCTTGCGTGCTGGCGGGCAGGCTTGCGGGCGCCCTTGGCACATGTCCGGTGGGCAGCTTGCTGCCTGTCTCCAGCGCCTGCTTCACCGCGCGCGCCACCGCTTCGCGGACAGCAAAGCCGTCATGAAAACGCACTTCCTTTTTGGCCGGATGCACATTGATGTCAAAGGACTGCGCCTCCATCTCCAGGAACAGAAACGTCACCGGATACTGCCCCTTCATCAGCGCATTGTGAAAGCCTTCCTTCAGCCCATAGTTGATGGATGGGCTTTCAATCGGCCGCCCGTTCAGAAACGTAATTTGCTGCTGCCTGTTAGACCGGCTCAGCCCCGGTCCGCCGATGTATCCGGACACGCTGATCCCCAGATGCTCCACCTCCGGCAGCCGGATCAGCCTTGACGTCAGCTCTTCCCCCACCAGCCCGCGAATGCGCTCAAGCATGTCACCTGTGGCCGGCAGATGAAACATCACCGCACCATCACGGATGAGCGTGAAAGCCGCCTGCGCATTGGCGATCGCATGCATGCGGAACTGCTGCTCAATGTGCGCATACTCCGTGGCCTCCGTGCGCAGAAACTTGCGCCGTGCTGGAACATTAAAAAACAGCGACCTCACCTCGATGACTGTGCCGTGGTTGCCGCCGTGGTCCTTCACCGCCGTCAGCTTGCCGCCCATGATCTCGATCTCAGTGCCACTCAGCGCCTCCCTTTCCCGTGTAGCCAGGCGGAAGCGTGACACACTGGCAATGCTGGGCAGCGCCTCGCCTCGAAAGCCAAAGGTGCGGATGGCCGCCAGGTCCTCCTTGGTCCGGATCTTGCTCGTCGCGTGCCGCTCCATGCACAGCATCGCATCCTCCCGGTCCATCCCGCACCCGTCATCGGTGATGCGGATCAGCGCCGCGCCGCCTCTCTGTACCTCCACCGTCACGTGCCTGGCTCCCGCATCCAGACTGTTCTCCACCAGCTCCCGAATGACGGCCGCCGGGCGTTCCACCACTTCCCCGGCTGCCACTTGGCTGGCAAGAGAATCAGAAAGAATACGAATTTTTGACATAAGACTGCAAATAGTGCAGGACGAACGCACGTAACCCAATCATGTGACATCATCACACCAGAATGCGACTCCTGGTTTTTTTGATTTTCATCTTAATTTCATACCCTCCATGATTCAAATCACTCCAAATGCGGTCACCGAGCTGTCCAATATGCTTTTGGCACATCAAGCTGAGGAAGGCAGCGGCCTTCGCATCGGCATTGAAAAGGGCGGTTGTGCGGGATTGCAATACGCCATGCGCATTGCCCAGCCTGACCCTTCTGATCATCTTTTTATAAATAACGGCGTCACGGTTATTGTTGATAGTGCCAGTTTGGCATTTCTCGATGGTAGCACAATTGACTACATTGATGCATTGAATGATTCTGGATTCCGTGTAATCAATCCCAATGCCACCCGCAGTTGCGGCTGTGGAACGTCCTTCGAACCAAAGG
Source organism: Prosthecobacter sp. SYSU 5D2 (assembly GCF_039655865.1). Taxonomy (NCBI): domain Bacteria; kingdom Pseudomonadati; phylum Verrucomicrobiota; class Verrucomicrobiia; order Verrucomicrobiales; family Verrucomicrobiaceae; genus Prosthecobacter; species Prosthecobacter sp. SYSU 5D2. Next base: position 252,971 of record NZ_JBBYXL010000003.1, read on the forward strand.
AAACAGCTTGAGGAACATTTTTTTTAGCTTATTCACAGAAATTGCTTTTCTTTTTGGTTTGAACCAGTAAAATTTTAGCAGTGAATTTTTCCAGTATTTAACAATTTTCTCATATTTGATATGCAAGTCCGATTTCTGAGCGACGGTAGCGAGTACCGCTCTTATGGCGGAGGCAGCCTTTCCCAAAAGAAAGAAGGGGGTGGCATTTTTTGGTGGGCCATCCTTATCACACTCCTTATGGGAGTTGCGACATTCTGTTGGTTTTTCAGCATCATGATCTTTTCCCACCCGGAAAAGCCTTTCCATTATAAGATGCTGGCCAAGTTCAAAAAACTTACGCCGCTTCGTCCATACACGATCTACACCGCGCCAGCCGGCAAGTCATTCGGTCCAAGAGACATCCTGGCCGAATTCTACCCTTACAACCGCGAGCAGCTCGGAGTTCGTAATGATCTGTTCAAACGTTCTTATCTGAAAAACTATCAGCACGAGCAGCCTGTCTATCTGTTGGGCAGCTTTCGTGTTCTAAGTGTGCGCCAGCTCGCCGCCAGTGACGTGTTTACCCGTGGCTGGATCGTCAGGGCACGCTCCAGCGAGCTTGAGGATGTGGACGTTGAACTGGTCATGCCGGGCCTGTCCAAAGATGTGGCCCCATTTGCTTCGGGTGACACCTTCAACCTTCAGAAGCGCAGCTATGCCTCCGCCCTGCATGTGCAGCGGATGGATGAAGACCGCATTTGCATCACCGTTGTTCCTCTGGCCTACCAGGCTGTGGCCAAAGCCGGTGAAGAGGTCCTGACACTCACCCCTCCGGAAATGCTCAACATGGAGGCCTACTGGCCAATCACCCGCGATCCGGGCTCCGAGTTCGCCCTGGAAAACAAGGAAACTGTGGACGTCGCCGTTGCCAAACCATAAGTTTGTCAAAAAACCATTCCTCATCCTTAGTTAGGCACTCTCCCCCGGCATTTTCAAAGACCGCATCTGGAAACGGATGCGGTCTTTTTTGTTAGACTGGCATTCCGCCACATGCCACCAGCTCCACACCCATTGATAACACAAAGTTTGTTAGGCCGGACACTTCCGTGGAAGACCGGCACTGAACGGGTCCGGCTCCTCGGCCCTGTCAGCCGTGCTTGCGGTTAAAGCTGGACACCACTTTTTGAGTCTCCCTCTTCACGGCTTTTTCTTTGAGATCCTCGCGCTGGTCCCCTTTGGTCTTGCCCTTGCCGACGCCGATCTCGATCTTGACCCGGGATTCCTTCCAGTAGGCACGCAGCACCGGCAGCGCCAGCCCCTTCTGCTGGGTGTGGGCAAAGAGCTTCAGGATCTCCCGCTTGTGCAGCAGCAGGCGGCGTGTGCGGCGCGGCTCATGCTGGCTGAAGCTGGCCTTCTCATAGATCTGGATGTCCATGTTGTAGAGCCAGACCTGCCCGCGCTCCACGCGGGCGAAGGCGTCACTGATGTTCAGCTTGCCGAGGCGGATGGATTTCACCTCCGTGCCCCGGAGTTCCACACCCGCTTCATAACGCTCCAGAATGTGAAAATCCCGGAGCGCTTTGCGGTTGGTGGCAATTTCATCGGTCATGTACCTTGACGGCCGGGAAAACCCGCCGACGGAAAAACATTAGGCGTCAGCAGCCACGTGATACTCAGCCTTGATCTTGCCCTGGATGATTTCCAGCAGGGCAGTATCGGCTTCGCGCTGACCGGGACGGCGCTCGACGAGCGGTGCACGGCCGGAGGTCAGCTGCTTGACACGCTTGGAGACCATGTTGATCAGGATCGGAGGATCTTTGACAACGGCGAGGGCTTGTTCAACGAGTTCAGCTTTCATCAGAAATTACAGGGGTTGCCCCCTCGCTCTGTTGAGCAGAAGGGGGAAAATGAATTTAGGGGATGTTTACCGTCTGGCAAGGGGAATTTCAGCCCTCCAGATGCTCAGCTCATCGCTGCACGGAGCTCTTCCAGCGCCTGTTTCGTGCGCTTGATCCCCTCGATTTCGGTATGTTTCACCCCTTCGTATTCAATTCCAATGTAACCTTTGTAGCCGGCTTTGACCACGATCTCGATCAGCCTCTGGTAGTCCAGGGTCATCTCGCGGCCTTCACGCCTGTCCTCGGTGTAATGCTTCCCGGCCCCGGTGTCCCAGTCATAGGCCTTGGCGCTCATGCCTTTTTTCACCCAGGGCATGAACTCACGCAGCCCCTTGTAGGGATTGTACAACTCACCTTTGTTGCGGTCGGTGTAAAAATTGCCGAAGTCGGGAAGAATGCCCACACGAGCGTGATCCGCCAGCTTCATCACCCCCGTCAGCCAGAGGCCGTTGCTGGAAAGTCCGCCATGGTTCTCGACCACGACATAAAGTCCGCGTTTGTCAGCCTCCAGACACAGCGCATGCAGACCGGCGGCCGCGTGCTTCATCTGCTCATCATACGCCAGCTTGGGGTCGCTGGCGGCGTTCACGCGGATGCTATGGCAGCCCAGCAGGGCCGCAGCATCCAGCCACTTCAGATGATTTTCCACGGTCTTCGCCTGCTTGGCTTCATCAGGATCTCCCAGGTTTCCTTCACGGTCCACCATGATGAGCAGCCCCTTCACGCCTTCATCATCCTGGCGTTTTTTCATGTCCTCCAGATAGGCCAGGTCCCCTGCCTTGTCGGCAAACATCTGGTTCACATACTCCACCCCGTCAATGCCAAGGCTGCGGGCGATTTTGCAGAAATCCAGATGCTCCAGCGGTTCGGCACCCTCACGCTTGAACATGCCTTTGTTCAGCGACCACTCCGCCAGCGAGATCTTAAATAGCGGTTCTGCGTCTGCGGCGCGCAGTCCGGTGGCGGAGGCTGCCAGAGCTGCGGTGGCAATCTGGAGGAAATGTCGGCGTGAGTGCGGGGCTGAGGTCATATTAGACCAACACTTCAAACGAAACGGGACCGGCTGGCAATCACTTTCCTTCTGAATGGCCGCCCTCCGGCATTCTCATAGGCAATTCGTCTTTGGCGTGAAACCCTGCCGCCATGGCAGACGTTCTGTCAGCCCATGAAAGTTTTATCCACGCTTCTCGCTCTCGCCGCCTGTGTCACCACAGCCACCGCCGCCACCCTTTACGATGTCCCTCTCAAAGACATTGACGGCAAGGAAACCACACTCAAACCTTACAAAGGCAAGGTGATGCTCATCGTCAACGTCGCCTCCAAGTGCGGCAACACCAAGCAGTACAAAGAGCTCCAGGCCCTCCATCAGGAGTTTGAAAAAGAAGGCCTGGCCGTGCTCGGTTTTCCCAGCAACGACTTCGGCGGACAGGAACCCGGCACCAATAAGCAGATCAAAGAATTCTGCTCCACCAAGTACAATGTCAGCTTCCCCATGTTCGACAAAGTGGTGGTCAAAGGAGAGAGCAAGCACCCGCTTTACCAGGAGCTCAGCGGCAAAGAATCCCCCTTCCCTGGCGATGTGAAGTGGAACTTCGGCAAGTTCCTGGTGGGTCGCGATGGCAAAATCATCGCCCGCTTTGAGCCTAAAACCAAGCCTGACGACATCAAGGTGACCACGGCCATCAAAGAAGCACTGGCCAAGAAGTAAGCTGGAACACAGAAAAAGGGCGCACGGCCAATGCGGCGGTGCGCCCACGAAGCCCGGCCATCCGGTCACACATCAGGCCCCAAAAGGGAAGACCGGGTTATGAGGTCTGCTGGATGACGACCTCCGGTAAGTACCAGAAGGACCCCTGCCGACACGATCCCGGTCATAACGGTCACGGTCATTATCCCGGCGGTCCCGGTCATGATCGTGGCCACGATGATTATAGCCGCCTCTGTTATTGTTGTAAGGCCCGCCCGCTGGCGTGACATAGCAGGAGGTCAAAAAAAGCGCCGGCACCAGGGCCAGCAGTAAGGTGGTTGTTTTCATGAGAAGAGTAAACCGGTTGCTCTGTAACCTTCGTTTGCCACAGACTTGTTGGACTCATTGCATTCTGTTGTATTCACTGATTCCCTCCAGACGTAGAAAGGGACGGGCCGCAGCTTTCGTTTGACTGCTCCCCGGTCCGACCTCTTTTCTCTCCCACCATCATGACCCCCGAAGAAGCCCAAGCCCAACTCGACCAGCAAGTCCGTGAAACCATCCAGTGGCATTTCAGCCCCGAAACCGGCTGCCCTTTCTGGCTTGACTGGGCCAAAAAGAACTTTGACCCCCGCGACAGCGTCAACAGCTTTGCCGACCTGATCGCCAAGTTCGACCACTTCCAGGACGAAAACCTCCGCGATCTCCAGCCTGAAGTCTGGGTGCCTGCAGCTTTCAAAGGCAAGCCTTTCAATATCTTCGAAACCGGCGGCACCACCGGCATGCCCAAGCAGCGCATTGGCTGGAACGACTACAAGACCGATTACGAAGAGTTCAGCGGCAAGATCAGCGACGACCACTTCCCGCCTGGCGGTGCCTGGCTCATGGTCGGCCCCACCGGCCCGCGCCGCCTGCGCCTGGCCATTGAACACCTGGCCAATTTCCGTGGCAGTTCCTGCTACTTCATTGACCTGGATCCCCGCTTCGTGAAAAAGCTGATCTCCAACAAGCAGTTCGATGTCGCCCGCCAGTACATGGACCACGTGGTGGACCAGGCCACGCTCATTCTGAAAAACCGCAAGGTCACCGGCCTCTTCACCACGCCAAAACTTCTGGAAGCCCTGGCTGAAAAAGTGGACCTCTATGATGCCGGCATCCGCGGTGCCTTCGTCGGCGGCACCACCATGACCCCGCAATACGTGCGCTTCATGATTGAGGAAGTGCTGGAAGGCCGCATCGGCTTTTACCCCACCTATGGTAACACCCTCATGGGCCTGGCCGCAAGCGTGCCGATCACGGCCGAAGACCAGTTCTCCGTCACCTATTATGCACCCCAGCCCCGCGCCGTGCTGCGTGTGGTGGACCCGAAAAACACCTCCGCCGTGGTGGACTATGACTCCTGGGGCCGGGTGGAACTGACCACCCTCACCAAGGAGTTCTTCATGCCCCGCTTTCTGGAGCGTGATGAAGCCATGCGCCGCCGCCCGCGTGCCCCTTATGCCTGGGATGGCGTGGCCGATGTGCGCCCCTTCGGTGCCATGGAGAAGACCATCGTCGAAGGCGTGTATTAAGTCAGTGGCCGCGCTCGCCAGAGCGTGGTTCCCCGCCGAAACTCGGGTTCCCATCATTCCACCAAATCAGGCCGAGGGCACTTCAGCCCTTGGCCTTTTTTGCGGCTTTTCTCTGCGCGGGCACTGGCTCGGATACATCCAGTTCCTCCAGCTCCTGTTTAAGCTCAGCCGCACGCGCCTCCAGCGCCGCCAGTTTCTCCTTCTTGGCCTCACGTGCTTTCAAGATGCGCCGCAGCTTCGGCCACAGCTCTTCATCCAGGATGTAGCCAATGCATCTCGGCTTGCCGCAGCGGCAGGGATGGTCTTCCCAGGTATCCATGCCGAAGCCGTAATTGAAAGACAGCTCCTCCCCGGCAGGGATGTCGTGCTTGGCATAAATCCAGATGCGCCCCCGGCTGATGAAGGCCTCGCAGTTAGGCTCACAGGAGTGATTGATCAACCGGGCGGTGTTGGAGGCAGTGCTGCCGTCCAGGTCATGGGTCTTGTTCAGCGTGAAGATATACACCGCCGCCCCCCCCGTCTTCGCGGCGCGCGCGGCCAGCGCATTGCCGCGCCGCTCGCTCTCCGCCTTGGTGATCTTCTCACCCGTGTATTCAATGATGGGTGTTCCTTTGGGGATGTCCGCCCTGGCGAAGATGCCGCGCTGATGAATGGCGGAGCGGCGGACGATCCACCATTTTTGAGGAGTAGTTTCGGGCATGGCGTTGTTTGCAGCGGATGTGATGCCGATGCCACCAGGAAAGTCAAGCCAGGCTCATTAAGCCCCAGCTAAACAATTTATGACGCAGCACCTGCCCCTGGCTGCGCCGCCAAGGCCGCCGCAGCGCGTGCTTTGGCCACTTCGGATTTGCGCAGAATCTCATCCGGGCTGGGCAGGGAGGCCAGCACATCCATAGGGATGAAGCCGTCGTTCACCAGTTTGGTGAGGCATTTTTTTCGCTCATCCAGCGCCTTGTCCGGACTGCGCTCCTTACTGAACCGGCTCTTGGCGGCCGCACTGCGGTCCTTCAGTGCTGAGTAGATGTCGCCGCCGAGGAGGGAGGAAATGTCCACTTTCATCTTTTCACGGCCATGATCCGCAGCACTCACGTCATCGCCATTGATCGGCCCGGCCTGATACTTGGGAAACATGATGGCCACCTCCGGGCACACACGGGAGCAGGCCGGGCAGTTGGTCTTGCAGTTGTCATTATTCTGCACCTGGATCTTGTTCTCCTCGCTCACGCCATAAACATCGAAGAGGCAGAAACTCAGGCACTGCATGCAGTTGGTGCAGCGGGAGTAGTCAATCACCGGGAACCATGGCTTCCATTTGCCCGGCTCGTTCATCGGCTTTTCACCGCGCGTCTTGTCCACCAGCGCCACGATGCTTTCCGCATCCAGATCCGTGATGTCCCGCGCCTCGATCTTCACACGCCCCGTCACATCCTCCAGCGCCGGAGCCTGGCGCTCAGGAAAAGACCCCAGCAGCAGCAGCGTATGGTCATCCTGCGGAGGCGAGGTCTGCGTACCCGTGGCCGTGACCCGCGCCACGGCATAGCCCTTGTCCAAAAGCGCCGTCATCACCTTCAACCTCGCCTCGGCGGGCAAAGCGATGGCACCTTTTCCCTCATACAGGACGACTTTTAGCGGACGGGCAGTGTGGGTGATCATAACGTCAGAATTTCAGATTAAAGCATCAGGCATTCGCAACCGCAGGCGCGGCCTCATCTTCCGTGCGCAGCATCTGCTGGGCGATTTCATCCGCCGTCAGGCTGCGCATGTTCAGGATTTCCGTCCCTTCTGGCAACGGAGCCCCCGCCTGTTGAAACAGACCGGTGACCGCGCGTGGATAACAGGCCGCAATGCGCAGTTTCCCGCACTGCGCCAGCTCCTGCAGCCGGGGATCCCGGTGTGCCGTCATCTCACAGAGGTCGGAGACGGTTTCAAAACTGGCCCCGGAATCACATAACTGCTGTAGCACGGCATTCTTTACCCCGGATGGAACAACCTGGGCGTAGGCGCAGCGGCAATAGAGGAGGGTCGGGGTCTCAGGCATCTTAAGGGGGGACAAAGGTAACGCAGGAAATCGCAGAATATAGCCTTCATTCTTGCCCATTTGCACCCGGTCCCGCAACCCTCCATTCATCCAGGCCTCCGGTTTAAAACCGGATCGTCGCCCCGGCCACCAGGCCAAAGCCCGGTTCATTGCTCCCGGACCCGGCGTAGCGATATTCTTCATCCAGCAGGTTTTCCAGGGCCAGCGTCACGCCAATGTTTTCGGTGATCTGCCAGCCGCCACGCAGGGTGACGATGTTAAAGCTCGGATTGCCATCCGCAGGCACCCGCTGAGTGTCGCGTTTGTCGCCGGAAGTCAGATTGTCATACTGGGAGTGCGACAGGCTAACCAGCTCCGCCCAGACCCGGCGGTTGCTGCTGTTCCAGCGGATGCCTGCACGGCCCATCCAGGGCACCACACGGCTGGCGGGTTCACGGCGCACCGTGGGGTCATTGGCGCGCGGAAACTGGTCCACCTCCCCTTCCGTCCAGGTCACGTGGCCAAAGACAGACCAGTTGTCGTTGAAGCGGACTTCACCCGCCAGTTCAACGCCGTGGATGAACCCTTCCCCTGCATTGGACTTGATCGCCGCATTTCCCCCGATGGGACGCCGGATGATCATGTCATCAATCTGGGTGTAGAAATAGCTCAGGCTGCCGCTGAAGTGCCGGGTGTCCGCCTTCAGCCCCATTTCATAATTAATGAACTGCTCAGGATCGAGGCCCGGAGAGGGCAGTTCCGTCTCGCCACTCAGGGCAGTGTCCAGGCGTGAAAGATCAGACAGGTTGGGCGCACGGAACCCTTGGGAAACACCGGCAAAAACCTTGAACTGGTCCTTCGTATCCAGATCCACCACGATACGGCCACTGGCGGAGAAGTTGCTCCAGCTGTCGTCGTATGAATCCACCCTCTGCGGTGTGGATGGGTCTGCGTAGCGGCCTATGTCAGCCGCAGCATACGTTTGCCGTGCACCCAGGAAGAGGTGAAAGCGTGAGCCCAGATCAACCTCGTAGTTCAGATAGGCCCCGAGGAGATCATAGCTGGAGTCATCGCCCACGGGTCCTTGGACACCGATGGAGTTCAGCGTGCCATTCACATTATATCGCTGGCTGCCGCTGCTGACGTCATCCCGATAGTAGTCCACCCCATAGAGGAATCGCCCCAAGGGGGTCTGGCTTTCGAACTGCAGATCGAAGCCAAGCGTCCGCAGCTCGACCTGAGAATAGTCAGTCCGGTTGGTGCGGATGCGGTGTTCATACTCATTGGCACTCTGCAGGGAGACGGTGAAACTCGCGGCATCAATAAAGCCCAGGAGATTGTCCAGATCCTGCCCTTCCAGGCGGACATAGGAAAGACTGCGCTCCTGGTCATAGGCACGCTTGAGATCTGTCCCCACCGTAGTGCCATGCCAGGACACGCCTTTGACGGTCTGGTGAGTGCGCCAGGCATCATTCTGGCGGAGCTGCTGGTGGACGGCGGTGAGGGTCCAGTTGGCATCCAGGGCGACATCCAGGCGCATATCATAGGCCCACTCATCATACCCCGTTTCCGGCTGGTCACCCAGGCCGGCAGCGTGCACATCGCCAAAGGATTTCAGGCTGGCCCCCAGATGCAGCCCCCAGCGGCCGCCTTCACCAAACTGGAACTCCTGACGCCCGATGTTGCTCTCCTCAGCGGTGGCGCCGCGGTAGGCGCTCAGCCCATGGAAGAAGAAACCCGCAGCTTCATCACGGAAGCCGGAGCTTTTGGTGAAGAGGTTCAGCGTGCCGCCGATGGCATCGCTCCCGTAAAGCACAGACCCCTGCCCCGGCACCAGTTCAATGCGGTCAATGGCATAGGAATCAATCGTGTTCCAATATTGGTTAGGCCCCTCCCTGAACGTGGAGTTGTTAAAACGGATGCCGTCAATGAGGGCCAGGTTGCGGAAGCCGGTGAAACCGCGGATGTAAGGAGACCCCTGGGCATTGGCCGTTTTTTGCACATGCACACCCGGCAGTTCCTTCAATGCCTCCGGCAGGGTGCGCACCTGCCGCTCTTGAAGTTCCACCCGGCTAAGCTGGCGGACCTGGGACGGCACCTTGATGGCTTCCGTCGCACTGCGTGTTGCCGTCACGACCACCTCTGGCAGGACGGGCGGGTCATTGTTTTGTGATGCAGCGTTTTCAGCTCCAAGTGGCAGCGAGGGGGCGGCTGGAGCCGGTTCTGCTGCCTGCAAATGCAGAAGTCCGGCAAGAAGCAAAAGCGAGGTTGCAAAAAATGTCTTTTCCATAGGGCGGGAGGCTTTCAAAAAATGAAATCCTCCTGCCCTTGTCACCCTTCTCCAGACTCTTTTCCCGCCCCAAAAAAGACCTTGGACAAATGTTGGCCGCTCATGTGCCTCAAGGAACCCTTTTGAAGCATCAGACGCTGCCCCAAAGCCTGTCAGCCATTACAGCGGACGGTCGTAGATCTTTTCAAACACCGCATCCACACCGTCGGCGAAGCGGTTTGGGTCCACAATGGTGATGCCATCATCACCGAAGCGTGCCGTCACTGTGGCTCCCTTCCCTTCGTTCAGATACTTAAAGTTCAGATCACGCACTTTCGCCGCCGCATCCACCAGGGCACAAGTGATGCGCGCTTCTTCCGCAGTCGGATAAAGTTCCGCCACCGCATCGCGGCTCTCACCCGCAAACTTGATCCGGCTGATCGCCACCAGGCCGACGGTGAGGCTGTCCACGCCATAACCGATGTAGCCCTTGCTGCCGTCCGGGCGGGTCACATCACGGGTGAAGTGGTTGTTGCTCGTCCGGGAGCCGCCGCCCTGGTTCCACCAGCGGAAGCCGCGGTACTGCTGGTCGCTTTCCACCTTACCATCGGCTCCCACGATCTCATGGCCCTGGTTCACCGGGCCTTCAAAGTCCGCCGGCGTGATCCAGTTGTTGTTGAAGCAGATGCTCATGCCGTTTTCAAAGTCCACCCGCACCTGCACCGCATCATAAGCATTGATGCCGTCGCGGATCAGACGCTTCTTCTGCCCAACAGCGGTCAGGCTCACAGGCTTGGATTTATAATAGGACCAGATCAGGTCCGTCCAGTGCGGGCCCACATAGCTGAAAGGATCGGAGGACTCCACCCACTTAAACGTGCTCGTGCTCACCTCCAGCGGCTCTTCCAGATAGGCGGTGCCATAAAGCGGCTCGCCAATGCGGTTTTGGATGTCATCACGGATGCGCAGATGATCCGGGTCATAGCGCTTGTGCATGTCCACCGCCACCACGCAGTTCTTCTCCTTCGCCGCCGCGATGATCTCATCGGATTCCTGGATGCTCAGGCACATCGGCTTCTCCGTCAGCACATGCACTCCCTTGGCCAGCGCGGCCAGGATCGGCTGCGTATGCAGATGGTCCGGGGTGGCTACCGCCAGCACATCCAGATCTGGAAAGTCCCGCAAGATATCGTCCCAGGGAGCATCGCCAAAGTACGCCTTGGGTTCATGCCCCGTCCATTCTTTAAAGGCCGCCGCCGATTTATGCGCCGATTTCTCAGACCGGGTGGCCACCGCCACCAGGTCAAATTTCACTGGAGCCAGATCACGCGCATGCTTGTCCAGTCCCACCCGCGCCAGCTGCCCGGCGATGCCGAAGCGTTGCAAATCAGCGTAAGCACGTAAATGGACATCTCCGCCGAACATACCGGCACCGACGAGGGCAATCTGAATGGTTGGTTGCATCCGGCAGAGTCAAAGCAGGCAAAGGCTCTCTGCAAGAGAGGACCTCAGTATCGAAATGACCAACATCCGCGCTCGGGTGACCCTCCCCAGAAGGCATTCTGCCTGACTCAAGCCTTAAAATCGGACTCTGAATGTCACAATTGGGTCATTTATCATAAAAAATGTCAGCAATTTGTGAAAAATATAAAAATTCAGATTGCCGAGTTTTTATGAATGAATTATAAATACCATATTCCAAGCGCGAATTTCTCCGGAAGTTCAGATGGAAGACAACGAAATCCAACAGCCCAAACAAGAAACAACAGCACTATGAAAAACGTCAATCTGAAATCCTCCCTCAAGGCTGGCTTCTCCCTCGTGGAAATGCTCGTCGTGATCGCCATCATCGGCATCATCGCCGCAATCGCCATCCCGAACATCGGTTCCATCAACGACAGCGCCAAGCAGGCCACCGCCCAGCGTAACGCCCAGTCCGTTGCTTCGATCATGAACGCCGCCATCGCTGCCGGTTATGACCCTTCCAGCCTCACCACCCCAGCCAGCGTCGTCAGCGCCGCTGTCACCGGTGTTGAGCCGCCTAGCGGCCCCTTCAAAGGCAAGAAGTTCATCGTCCCAAACATCTCTGCTGAAGACCAGACCGCCGCTGCCGTGTACCTCGAGTACAATGACGCAGACAAGGCAGTTCTCTACAAGGCTGACGCTCTGGCGGAATAAAGAATCCTGCCGCCCCCGCGTTTGCCCGGGAGACAGTGTATTCCTGAATACCTGACTCCCAGTTAAGCAATCCAGATCCGTCGGGGATTCGATTCCCCGGCGGATTTTTTTAGCCTCCTCTATGAAATTCAGGTCTTCCCACTCCCGGAATATCGGCTTCACTCTTGTGGAAGCTATATTTACCATCGCTATTATTGGCATCATGGCATCTCTTGCGATCAGTGCCATTTCAAATGGAGCCCGGGATTCCTTTCGCATTGTCGCCCGGCAACAGCAGGCTGCGGTGCAAGAAGCCCTCAATGCCTGGGTGATGTCGCAATCGCGAGTCACCGTCAACGGAGTAGAAACCGCCCAGGTGCAATCCCTGGAATCCATCCGCAACACTTACAATTCCCTTAAAGTCACCTCTGCCCGCTTTGATAAAATCAAACAAGCAGGCTTCCTGGATCCAGCCACCATCGAACATTTTGATGTGTATAGCAAAGACCAGGGAACTGACCGTCTCAAAACAGCAGCTCTGGAAGGTTCCAGACAATATCTGTCCATGCCCGACTGGCAGCCCAATGCCGAACCACGTGTGGAATTGATTGATGAATAATCCCCTGCCCTTCTTCTCATGACCACCTGCCTTTCAACTCATGTGAACCGCACCTGGAAAAAGCTCTGGGGCGGTTTTTCTTTGGTGGAGATGATGGCCTGCGTTTCCATCATCGGCATCATTGCCTTCATGGCCATTCCGTCCATTACCCGGATGAGGTCGGATGGTGAGCGCAATCTGGCCATCACCCGGGCTGAAGCCCTCAACCTCGCCCAGTCCACTTTCATTCAGGTCAAGGGCCGCACTGAGGCGGCCGCGCTCTGGAACAGCGCCAATAATGAAGCCCGCTATAACATGCTCCGGGACTACATGAGCTATGCCGAGCCCAGCCTGACCCAATACCTGCCTTCCGGTTACACGCTGACTTTTTCTCCCAATATCACCTCCATGCAGAAAGCTGCTTTAAACGGACCCTCCGGCAAAATCGCCTACTGAGGAAAAATCATGAGTCAATCTGGGAACATCGCAGGCCAGAGTCTGGCTGCCCCCTCGCTCTTTGTCAATGGAGCCGGGCAGGCGGTCATGCCCTTCTACAGGCTTTCGCGTGTTTCCAAGGGCGGACAAGAAATGCCCCGCCGTCATTCTTATGATGCCAGAGGCTTCTCAGTAACCGAACTGGTCATCACGATCGCCATTCTTGGGGTCCTCGCTGGAGTCGTCATTGTCAGCATGACCGGCACCTTTGGCGCCAGCCAGGAGACCCTGGCCAAAGCCCGTGTGGAAATGCTGAACTCCGCCCTCCACCGCTGGGCCATGGCCTACCCGGAGATGTATTTCCCGGCCAGTGCAGGCAGTATCAATGACGAGCTGTATGTCCTGCGGGCGCTCCAGTTCCGGGACCCGGATGAGAACAAGGCCGCTATCGGATCCCCCTTCATGCCGCCGGAATACAACCCGCGCGATTCGTCCTCCACGGAGGATTACCGTATCCGTTGGAACGGCCGCATCTTTGAACTGCTGCGCCCCGGCCAGCAGGGCACCGGCCTGCTCATGGTCTTTGATGCTTCTGACATCACAGATCCGGTCACCTTTGCTGAGGATTACAAACCTGGCAGTTTCTAACTGCTGCGCCGCCTATGTCTGCCCATCTTCTAACACCGCAAGAACCAGCTTCCCAATCCTTTGGAGAAGCAAGTAATCTGACTAGCACGACAATCGACGCCAGGCTGGCAGCGATCATCTCCATCGAAGGCATGGCTCTGCAGCACAATATGCTGCCGGTGAACCTGCTGCGGGAGAGCTGCTCTCCGGAAGCCGAGCGCATCGTCAGAAAACTCGGCCGCGTCCCCTATGTGGCGGACCCCTGGCTGCCGGTCACCATGGTCGGCCCACTTCTGGTGATGGCCCACCACAACCCGCGCGCAGGGGATACCTGGGGCGTGCCAGGCTTCCTGACCCTGCGCATCCTCATCACCCCGGAGCAGTATCAGAAGACCCGGAAAGACCTCGTTCAGCGCTTCGGCCAGCTCCCCATTGCGCAACAAAACGCCCTGGAAAATGTCCAGCCGCCCCGCTTTCCAGAGCTTGGTCTGGAAGGCACTTTTGAATGGCTGCTGGAGCATTATCCTTTTGATCCGGCGGAGGTGACGAAGATGCGCGGCTTTTACGAAAGCCAGAAGGAAAAAACCGCCACGCTTGAGGCCTCCCACTTCAACTCCATTCAGCGGAACCTTGGCCCCGCCCTTCAATACATGGTCAGCGGCGGCCGCAGCCTTTGCTTTGCCGCCAGTGAAGCACAGCGCCAGACCTTTTTCCCGCTCCCTCTGCTGGAGCGCCACACGGTTTATCCCCTGTACATCGGCAAAAACGCCGTGTTCCTGCTCTCCGAACACACGGATTGTTATTCCTTTGAAGATGAGTGGCTGTCCATGGGAAATGCCGCCGTCAAGATCATCCCCGTGCTGGCTGATCCTGCAGCCATCCGCGATGCCATCAACCGGGCAGGCGCCACCTTTGATCCCAGCGGCGTGGTCAAGATGGACAAGACCACTCTCACCGCCTCCGTCACGGGGAATGAGAACGTTGTGGACATCATGGCCGAGGACATGGCCCGCATCAATCCGTCCAACCCCAACCACACCGCAGAAGAGCTCGTCCAGTGGGCGCTCTTCACCGCCATCCGCTGCCGCGCCTCAGATCTTCACCTGGAGAAGTTTTACAACCTCGCCCGGTTCCGTGCGCGCATGGACGGCAACATGAAAACGATCCTGACGGCACCGGAAACCCAGCTTAACCGCTTCGTTGCCCTGCTGAAAAACTATGCCGGCATGAACCAGAACCGGCAGGAATGCCAGGATGGCCGCTTCGGCCTCAGCATCGGCCGCCGCCGGGTGGACGTGCGTGTTGCAGCCGTTCCCACACGCCGGGAATTTCAAAAGGTCATCATGCGCTTTTTGGACAAGCAGGACGGCGTCAAACGGCTGGCCGATTTCAACCTCGGTCAACGCCAGATTGACATCCTCACCCGCACCATGACGCGTGACCAGGGCCTCATTCTCGTCACCGGTCCCACCGGATCCGGTAAAACCACCACCCTCTACGCCCTCCTCAACAGCGTCAATGATGACAGTGTCAACATCCAGACGATTGAGGACCCCATCGAATACGAAGTGGAAGGCATCAACCAGACCCAGACTAACTCCCATGTCGGACTGGACTTTGCCAACGGCCTCCGCTCCCTCCTCCGTGCTGACCCGGACATCATCCTCATCGGTGAATCACGGGATGCCGAGACTGCCAATGCAGCGGTCAATGCCGCCCTCACCGGCCACCTTGTTCTCACCACCCTCCACGCCAATGACAGTCTGCGGGCGGTCTCACGGCTCATGAGCATGGGTGTGGAAAAATACCTGCTTGCAGATTCACTGGCCCTTTCCCAGGCCCAGCGCCTTGTGCGCCGCCTCTGCACATTTTGCAAACGTCCGATGGCCGTCCCCCCGGATGTCCAGGATCTGCTGGCCAAGCAAAACGTCATCACCCATCCTCTCACCCAGCCCATTTACAGCCCTGTCGGCTGCCAGGAATGCCATGGAACAGGTTATTCGGGCCGGGTCGCCCTCATGGAACTTTGTGAAATCAGCACTGAGCTGCGCGACCTCATTGAAGAGGCTGCTCCCATGTCCGCCATGCGCTCATGTGCTTTCAAACACGGTTTTTTCTCCCTTTATCAAGAAGGTCTCATGCAGGTCATCGCCGGCAATACCAGCCTGGATGAGATCAAATGCCTGGCCTACACCGCCGCCTGACAACCGATTGTATTCCCGTTATGTTCCCTTCTTCACCTGCCCAAACCCACCGCGCCCATGGCCGCATCCTGGTCGTGGATGACGAGCACCAGATGCTCGCCGTCACCAAGGCCATTCTCAATGCCCACGGCATGGAAGTCGTCGTCACTGACTCGGGGGCACAGGCCCTTCAGCTCTTTGCAGACTGTCTGCCCAGCCCTGAACGGTTTTCTGTCGTCGTGCTGGATCTCACCATGCCCGGCGGCCTTTCCGGGTTCGAGGTCATGGAACAGCTCCATAAGCTGGACCCTGACATCTGTGTCATCGCCTGCAGCGGCTTTTTTCAGGAGGATGCCCGTGATCTCTGCCAGGCCATCGGATTTACCGATGTACTGCAAAAACCCTATACCCTGGAACATCTGGTAGCCACCGTGAGGCGGGGCCTCGCACGTGACCGTGCCATGCATGACACCCTGGCATGAACATGCGCTTTCCCATCGCCACCCGTTTCATGCTGCTGGGTGTCCTCGCAGTGCTCATCGGCGTTTTGGTCACCGCTACGGCGTTTCTCTGGCAGGATTTCCAGATCCTGCGCATGGTCCAGCGTTCCTACCTGGGATCGGTCGTTCAGGCTGCCCAGTCAGAGCTGCGCGCCCAGGGCCACTCCCCGGAGACCCTCGTCAGCCGGACTGACCACAGCCGCGAATCCATCATTCATTTGAAGATGCGCCTCCAGATCGTGGATGTGCCCCCTCATGTGCAGGACCTGGGACTGCGCGTAGAAATTGTCGGCCCCAATGCCGCCCAGGGTCTGCCGCCAACCCATAAATCCCCTTTTGTCATCGTGCATGACACCCCTGTGGAGCTTCTCCCCACTGAGCCGGACGATGCCCAGCTTCAGGACATCGTTTACCGCGTTATGGCTGGCTCTGCCGTCGTCATTGGCCAGTCTCCCGTTTCCATCAAAACCAGCCTGGACGAGCCGGCCGGATGGCTGATGGCCGGTGCCCCGCTGATGAATGAAGAAGGCCGCATCGCGGGTGTCGTCATTGCACGCCAGCCTCTCGTCCAGTTCCGCCATTTGCTCAATGTTCCCCGCCTCATGGTCCCCATTCTGGGCACATGCATCGGCCTGCTCCCCGCCATCCTTGGTTTCTACCTGGTTGGCCGCAGCATCAGCCGCAAGACCGCCGCCCTGAAAGACGGTTTTGACGCACTCCGCCAGGGCCACCTGAATTACCGCCTGCCCGCCGGCGGCATGGATGACCTGGACGCCCTGCACCGGCAGTTTAACGAAGCCATCACCGGCTTCCAGCAGGAGGAATCCCGCCGCCAGCAGCTCGTCGGTGAATTCCAGGCCGCCCGCAAACAGGCAGAAGTCGCCACGGCCGCGAAAGGTGATTTCCTGGCCAACATGAGCCATGAGATCCGCACCCCCATGAACGGCATCATCGGCACCACCTCCCTCCTCATTGAGATGGGCCTGGATAACGAGCAGGAGGAGCTCGTCCGCATGATTCGCAGCAGTGGCGAATCCCTCCTCCACCTCATCAATGACATCCTCGATTTCTCCAAAATCGAATCCGCCAAAATGGAGATCGAGGACATGCCTGTGGAGATGGAAAAGCTTCTTGCTGAAGTGGCGGATGTCTTTTCCTACCGCGCCGCCGAAAAGAACGTCGAGATCAATTTTCACATGGATCCGGCCCTCCCACGCATGTTTCGTGGTGATTTCCAGCGCATCAAACAGGTCCTCGTCAACCTTGTCGGCAATGCCATCAAGTTTACCGAGCAAGGGGAGATCCTCATCCTCGCCCGGCAGGTCAGCCGCAAGACCCCGCAGGGTGACATTCCCCACCTCCACTTTTCCGTGCGCGATACCGGCATCGGCATCTCTCCGGACAAGATCGGCAGCCTGTTCCAGGCTTTCACCCAGGCAGACAGCTCCACCACACGCAAATATGGCGGCACCGGTCTCGGACTCGCCATTTGCCGCAAGCTGTGCCGCCTCATGGGCGGGGAGATCAGCGTCATCAGCGAAGAAGGCCATGGCTCCGACTTCTTCTTTGAACTGCCTCTCCGCATCGCCCAGGATGAGGCCGGACGTGAGGAGGAAATCGGCTGGCAGGACACCATCCGGAACTCCCGCATTGTTTATCACAGCCCTCACACCACCACCCAGCAGATCCTCAGCCAGACCCTCCAGCAATGGGCCGTCTCTGCCATTGCCCTGCCGCAGCTTCCTGAGCCCCCTTCCGCCCTTTCCCGTGAGCTGGATGACGCCCCAGTGTTTATTTTCGATGCAAGCGCCCACACGCCCGAATCCGCTGCGCCCTTGATGAAAGCGGCCACCGGGCAGGGCACCGGCATTCTGGTTCTGCTTCCGCTCACGCTCTGGAAACTGCGCGACCAGTTTGCCCCGCCAGGATATGCCCGGTTCATCAAATTGAGCAAACCGGCCAAACGCCGTGAGCTTCTCCGCAGCCTGGCGGAGCTGGTGAAAATGCCCCGGGTGCTCCCTGCTCCACCGACGCCGCCCGTGCTGCAGCAGCCCACTCTGCGCCCCCCCACACATCCCTTTTCAGCGCCCCTCGCCTGGGGTGCACCGCCCGCCAGTCCACCCCTCACTGCCACCCAGCCTGCCATGTCACTGCCAAACTCCGATCCTGTCTGGTTGCAGCCGGCACCGCCTGCTCCCCCCACACCTCCATCCCTCACCAGCGTGTTCCAGCCGCCAGAACCTGCCCCCTTTAACAGCCGTGCTGGCGAGGCCGGGCATGATGCCCACATTTCCAAAGAAACTAACCGCGCCATCTCCGCCGCCGCCAATGCCAATGGGGACAGCTTTGCCAAGCTCAATCCCGCCCGCATTCTCCTTGTCGAAGACCAGCCGCTGAACCAAAAGATCGCCACCATGTTGCTTCAGCGCCTGGGTTATGCCCAGGTGGATGTCGCCAACAACGGACAGGAGGCAGTGGAAATGGTCTCCACTGGCAGCTACGACCTTGTCTTCATGGACTTGCAGATGCCGGTGATGGGCGGCATTGACGCCGCACGCGCCATCCGCACCAACTTCCACCTCAAGAACCAGCCTGCCATCATCGCCATGACCGGCCATGCCCTCACTGGCGTCAAGGAGGAGTGCAAAGAAGTTGGCATGAACGCCTTCCTGACCAAGCCTGTCAGCCTGGATGACTTCCGCAAGGCCATCCCTCCCTGCCTGGAAAAAGAAGCCGCCCTCCGTCCCATGGTCATGTAACCGCCTGCGCAAGCAGGTGGTCATAGGGATAGATTCTGGTTCACCCAAACATCAGCCGGCCTAAAATCACCGACATCATCAGCCCCACCACGTCAGCCGTCAGCCCTGCCGCCAGGGCATGCCGGGTATTGCGGATGCTGACGGACCCAAAATACACCGCCAGCACATAAAACGTCGTCTCGGTGGAGCCAAACATGATGGCAGCCGTGTACTTCAGGTATTCCAGGATGTCATTGCGCACCAGAAGCTCATTCAGGATCCCCAGGGAACCGCTGCCGCTCAGCGGCCTCATCAGCGCCATAGGCAGCAGTTCCACCGGAAACGAAACCAGATTCAGGAGCGGCGTCAGCACATGCTCCAGCAGCAGCAGAGCGCCTGAGCTGCGAAAGATGGCCAGCGCCGCCAGCATCGCCACCAGGAAGGGCATGATGCGCGTGGCCACCGCAAATCCCTCTTTGGCCCCTTCCACAAACTCCTCATAAACCTTCACGCGGCGCGCCAGGGCAATGCCCATGGTGATGACCAGCAGCAGCGGGATGGCCACGCCGGAGGCTCCGTTCATCAGGCGGCGGAT
Source organism: Prosthecobacter sp. SYSU 5D2 (assembly GCF_039655865.1). Classification (NCBI taxonomy): domain Bacteria; kingdom Pseudomonadati; phylum Verrucomicrobiota; class Verrucomicrobiia; order Verrucomicrobiales; family Verrucomicrobiaceae; genus Prosthecobacter; species Prosthecobacter sp. SYSU 5D2. Next base: position 272,225 of record NZ_JBBYXL010000003.1, read on the forward strand.
CAGCCCCGCCGCCGCATCCGGCTCCTCTTCCCCCGCTGCCTGGGCGGTCGCTTTAGCCTCGGCTGCACGGGCGTCCGCAGCCTCCAGCACCTGCGTCATCCCCGTCGCATCCAGCACTCCCTGGCGCACGCTGGGCGCGGCCAGCTCCAGCACCACCCCGCCGGCGAAAAGGACCAGCAGCACCGTCAGCAGCAGCTTCGCGCGTGAGGTCATCCTTGAGTTCTCTTCCGGCGCAGCATCCGATGCAGACTCCCCCATGCTGTCCACGGCCCTTTCAGGCGCTGCGGGCCGGAGGCGAAAAGCAGGCAGATTTTGCAGCGTCTTTGCAGCAAGAATGGCCGTCAGCGTTGTGCAGGCCGTGGCAACAATCGTCGGCACAATGATCTGATAAGCCCCCTTCACCCCGGCCGCGCTCAGGTAGTTGATCACCGTCATCGGGATCAGAGTGAATGCCGCCGTGTTCAGTGCGAGGAAAGTCACCATCGCATTGCTGGCGGTGTCCTTGTGCGGATTCAGCTCCTGCAGATGCGTCATCGCCTTCAGTCCCAGCGGAGTGGCATTGTTCCCAAGCCCCAGCATGTTGGCCGCCAGGTTCATGATCATGGCGCTCATTGCCGGATGGTCGCGCGGCACATCCGGAAAAATACGCCTCATGATGGGTGACAGCGCACGTGCGGCAAATTCCAGCAGCCCGGCCTTTTCCATCAGCCTCATCACCCCCAGCCAGAACATCATCATCCCCGCCAGCGGCAGTGCGATATCCATCACCGCCGTCTTGGACATGCTCAGAGCGGACGTAATCACCCCGTTTTCACCCGTGAAGCGGCCCAGCAGTCCGGCCACCAGCAGTCCGATAAGTATGAGGGAGGCCCAGATATAATTCAGCATGGACTGGAAAAGAACGCTCCCCAGTGAACAATCAACCGGGATTCCGCAGATGTGATATTTTGACCAGCCTCCTGTTCCCCTTCCCGCCCCTGCGGCGTATTCCCCTTCGATTATGCTTTCTACGATCCAGGCCGCCAGCATCCGCAGCGGATTGAGCCCCCATGTCATCCGCATTTGGGAACGCCGCTATGAGGCCCTCACCCCCTCACGCACCGGTACCAACCGCCGCATGTATTGCGATGAGGAAATCGAGCGGCTCAAGCTCCTCCGCGAGCTCACGGAAAACGGCCACCGCATCGGCAACATCGCCCGCCTGGACAAGGGCCAGCTGGAGCAGATGCTCAAGCAGACCCTCACCCGGCCTACCTCCGGCACCGCCAGCTTCAGCGTGGATGCCACAGCTCTTCTGGAAACGGAAGAGCACTTCATCAAACAGTGCATTGAGGCCACCATGGCCTACGACTCCGAGCGTCTTCGCCGCCTCCTGCAGCGTGCCCGCATTCTCTTTGGCCAGCGCTGCATGGTCCACCGCGTCATCTGCCCGCTCATCCAGCAGGTGGGGGATTCCTGGCAGGCCGGCCACATCAGGCCCAGCCACGAGCACATCGCCACCTCCGTCATCCGGGAGGTTTTGATGACGCCCGTTCCCGGCAGCCAGGTCGCCCAGTCCGCACCGGAAGTCGTCATCTCCACCCCCGTGGGGGAGGTGCATGAGCTGGGTGCCCTTCTAGTCGCCTCCTCTGCCCGCGACCTCGGCTGGAGGGTCACCTACCTTGGCCCAAATCTGCCCACGGAAGAAATCGTCGCTTGTGCCCGTGCCCGGAAAGTTCGCGCAGTCGCCCTTAGCGTTGTTTATCCGGACCGCTGCCCCGTCATCCAGGAAAAGCTGCGCAAAATCCGCAACCTCATGCCGGAGTCCATGGCCCTCATCGTTGGTGGGCGTGCCGCTTCCGGCTATGCTGAAAACCTCACCGACCTTAAAATCCATTGGGCCCATGATCTCAGCGGACTTGACCAGCTCCTGGTCAAGCTTTCGTCCGGCACCGCAGTCTGAGGTTTGACACGGGAAGGCCAGCCGCTACGCTCGCGGACCCACCATGCACCTCTATCGGACCACCCAAGGCATTTACCTCCACAAGGCCAATTACTGGTACCGCCTTGCTGATCTGGACTGGGATTCACTCTTCAACCACGAATCCCTCCTCAGCCACCTGGCGGAGATTGCCTCCACCTACACCGCCGTCCCGCCTCCCACGCCGGAGACCCTCCTTGCTCCTCTCGACACCCAGGAGGTCTGGGCCGCAGGTGTCACTTACTACCGCAGCCGCACCGCCCGCATGGAGGAAAGCAAGGACGCTGGTGGCGGCACCTTTTATGACCGCGTTTATGCAGCGGAGCGTCCGGAGATTTTCTTTAAAGCCACTCCGCAGCGCGTTGCCCATCCGGGCCAGGCCATGCACCTGCGCAGTGATTCCCAATGGATGGTCCCGGAGCCGGAGCTCACCCTCGCCATCAACAACCGTGGCGAAATCATTGGTTATACCATCGGCAACGACCTCTCCTGCCGCGACATCGAAGGGGAAAACCCCCTGTACCTTCCCCAGGCCAAATGCTTCAAACTCTGCGCTGCCATCGGCCCCTGCATTTACGTCACTGACAAACATCTGTCCTCGGACACCGTCATCGCCGTCAAGATTGAGCGTGCCGATACCGTCGTCTTCGAAGGGGGCACCACCCTGGACCAGCTCAAACGCACCCCGGAAGAGCTCGCCGGCTTCCTTTATCGCGACAACACCTTCCCCACCGGCGCCTTCCTCATGACCGGCACCGGCACCGTCCCAGGCGACGAATTCACCCTGCACAGCGGGGACGTCGTCAGCATCACCATTGACGGCATCGGCACGCTCGCCAACCCCATGGGCTGACCAGCCCCCTTTTCTCCAGTCTGAACACTGTAAACCGAATACTCCCTTCCCCCACCATGATCACAGGCCACCAATTCATCGCCGGACGCGAAGCCCCTTGCGACCACGCCCCTTTCCACGCCGTCAATCCCGCCACCAGCGAGCGCCTGGAGCCCGCCTTCTGCGATGCCACCCCTGCCCACGCAGATGAAGCCCTCCGCGCAGCCGACGGAGCCTTCGATGCCCTGCGCGGTGCCACTCCTGAAACCCGTGCCCAGTTCCTCGATACCCTGGCCGCTGAAATCCTCGCCCTGGGCGATGCCCTCCTTGAACGCGCTCATGCCGAGACAGGTCTTCCCATGGCCCGCCTCACCGGTGAGCGTGGCCGCGCCATGAACCAGTGCAAAATGTTCGCCGCGCTGCTCCGCGAAGGTTCCTGGGCCGAGGCCAGCATTGACCGCGCCCAGCCCGACCGCCAGCCTCTGCCCAAGCCCGATGTCCGCCGAGTGCTCCTGCCCGTCGGCCCCGTCGTCGTTTTCGGTGCCAGCAACTTCCCCTTCGCCATCGGTGTCGTCGGCACGGACACTGTCTGCGCCCTCGCCGCAGGCTGCCCCGTCGTCGTCAAAGCCCACCCTGCCCACCCGGGCACCTGTGAGCTGCTGGCCCACGCCGTCTTCAAAGCCCTACGCCAGACCAAACTGCCCGATGCCTGCTTCTCCATGCTTCATGGCCGTGGCACCGAGATTGGTATCGAGCTTGTCAAGCATCCCCTCACCCAGGCCGTCGCCTTCACCGGTTCCCTGCGTGGAGGCCGTGCCCTCATGGATGTTGCCGCCGCCCGGCCCACCCCCATCCCCTTCTATGGTGAAATGGGTTCCATCAATCCCGTCTTTATCCTCCCCGGTGCCATCCAGGAAAACAAAGCCAAGCTTGCCGAAAACTACGTCGGCTCCGTCACCATGGGCGTTGGCCAGTTCTGCACCAATCCCGCCATCGTTCTCGGCCTCCAAGGCTCAGACCTATCCAGTTTTGTCGAAAGCGCTGGCGAGTTTGCCCAGAAAGCAGCTCCGCAATCCATGCTACATCGCGGCATCTGCGAAAGTTACGAAGCCGGCACCGCCGTCTGGTCCACCATCAAAGGCCTCCAGCTCGCCGGCCAGTCCTGCACGGAAGCCAACAGCGATGCCACCCAGGCCCCCTGCCGCATTTACACCACCACGCTGGATGTATTGGAGTCTAACGAAGAGTTGCGTCGTGAAGTCTTCGGCCCCTGCTCCATCATCGCCCAGTGCCCCACGATGGAAGACATGCTGAACTTTGCCCGCAACCTCGAAGGCCAGCTCACCGCCGCCGTCCATGGCACCGCCGATGACCTCCGCGAGTATGCTCCGCTCATCCGCGTGCTGGAGCGGAAAGTCGGCCGCATCATCTTCAACGGCTTCGGCACCGGTATCGAGCCCTGCCCCTCCATGCATCATGGCGGCCCCTACCCTGCCGCCAGCCACAGCTTCTTCACCAGCATCGGCACCTCCAGCATCTACCGCTTCGTCCGTCCCGTCTGCTATCAGGGCTTCCCCGACGACTGCCTGCCCGAGCCGCTCCAGAACGCCAACCCCGCCAAGTCAATGCGCCTCCTGGATGGCAGCTACACCCGCGATCCTGCTTGAAATATCTTCATCCTTGTCTTGTTCCTTGTCTTCATCTCATCCGAAACCAAGGAACAGGCATTGATGAAAAAAGGGCACCATCACTGGTGCCCCCAATTCAATCTGATGAGGTGATTCACACCCGCCTCACTTGGTAGATCCAGCCGCAGGCTTGCCATCCTCACCCAGCCGCCCCGTGGTCCACAGCAGCGCCCGGGTGATCAGGTCCAGATAACGTCCGTCCGCCACCGTCTCATTGTTATGGCCCAGCGTCGTGCTGAAGATGCGCGTCTTCTTCGGACCGTATTCATTCGTCCAGGCCACCACCGCATTAGCTTCCGTCGCCGTTGCATTCGGGTCCTGCTTCTGGCCCTTCTTCACCCTCGGCATCTGCATCTGTTTGCCGCTGGCCAGCGGCTTGGCGCCCAGCATCTGCAGGTTGTTGTAAAGCTCTTCATTCACCGTTGTCCAGTTCTCCAGACCCTTGGTCAGCGGGTGTGCAGCATCCGTAAAAGAGATGTCAATGGGTGACTGCGGGCCATGGCTCGTGGACTGGATACCGATGAACTCATACCAGCCCGCATTGTCCGCCCCGGCTGTCACCGGCTCCTTGAAGTTGCCCCAGCGGTAGCTGTGCATCGCGCAGTGCAGGTTAACCGCCGGCACACCCTCTTTGTGCGCATCCAGGATATTGGACACATAGGCCGGGTCCGTTACATCAGCAGAGCACTCGTCATGAATGATGACGTCAAAGTCCTTTGCCCAGTCCTTGGCCTTGTAGATTTCAAAGGTGGCCTTGGTCGTCTTGTCCGGATTGAAGGCCACATCCACCACCGCATTAAGGCGGGCTTCAATGCCTTCCTTCAGGATGGCCTGCTGGTTTTCATAATCATGGCAGCAGCCGCCGGCCACAATCAGCACGCGCAGCGGCTTTGCTGCTGGATCCGCAGCCCGGGCAAAAAAGAGACCCGCAGCGAGCGCGACCGTCAAAAGGGGAGCAATAAGTTTCTTCATGGTTACTTGGTGTAGCCACTCTCCAACGTCGAGTCGAGAGCAAACTTGCAGTACAGTACCCATCACTCTCCGAGTGATGCGATCCACCCAAACGACCTCACTCCACTCCATTCCTTTCTTTCAATCATCCTTCCCCCCATTCACTTAAACTCCGGATAAAACGGATTGTGCCGCTTCTCCTCGCCCACCGTCGTCATCGGCCCATGCCCAGGGCACAGCACCGTCTCATCCGCCAGCGTAAAAATCTGCGCCCGGTTCGTCGCCAGGGCCTCCTCATACGAAACCATCCCACCGCCCATCGAGCTGGCAAAGATTGCATCACCCACAATCGCCACCGGCTTCGCCAGCCCCTCGATCACATAAGTCGTCGCCCCTTTGGAATGCCCCGTCGTCACCCGGGTGCTGATCGTCAGCCCGCCCAGCTTCCATTGGGTCCCCGGTGCAAAAGACTGTGCCTCCGGATGCGGCTCCAGTTCGCTGATGAGCACAAACGGCGCCTGCAAGCTCCCAATGTCCGCCACATGATCCGGATGCGTATGCGTCAGGAAAAGATACCTCAGCTTCAGCTCCAGCGAGCGGATCTTGTCCAGCATCGGCTGCGCACTCGCACCCGTATCAAAAGCCGCCGCCTCTTTCGTCGCCGGATTCCACACCAGATAGGCATTCACCGTCATGTCATGAAACGGTGTGTTAAACTGCGCCAGTCCGTCCACCTCCACCGGTTCAGGATACCACGCCTGGTCGGACATCTCCGCCAGCGACGGCCCATGCAGCCCCAGCCCCGCCGCCAGCTTCATCAAGATGGAGGTATCCGTCGCACCTTCCTTTGTCGCCTCCACGGAGGCCGCACTCACCCCCACCTTGTCGGCCAGGCTTTCATTGCTCAGCCCAAGCCCGCGCTGGGCCTTGCCGATGACATCATTGAAAAGATCTTCGAGGGGAATGTTCATGGCGATAGAGGGGATAACGGAATACGTTTCTGCAATCAGGCCGCGCGCGCTTTCTTCGCGCTGCGCTCCTGCCACCAGAACCACAGGCAGGCCAGGGCAAAGAGGCCCTTGATGCTGTAGCCCGTATTCAGCGCCATCGTAATCCCGGCGGTGAAACCATAGCTGTGCAGCCCGATGCTGAGCTGGTTCACACCAAACCAGCTAAACAAGGTGATGGCTCCCAAAATCAGCGACAGCGCATGCAGGCCGATCTCGCGGATGTAGCCGCCCATGCGTGCATGCAGGATGATCAGGCCCATGAGCACAATCATCAGCGCCCCGTTTTCCTTCGGGTCCCAGCCCCAGAACCGGCCCCAGCTGTCATTCGCCCAGATCCCCCCGAGCACCGTCCCAACCAGGGCAAACAGCAGGCCAAAGCAGACGATGCCATAAGTGATGCGGGTCAGCAGCCGGCGGAATTCCACCGCCTTCTCCCCTTTGGCCAGGAAGCGGTAGATCACATACACCATGGACACCACCGATCCCAGCATCGCCCCGGCATAACCAATATTGATAATGGTCACATGCGTGGCCAGCCAGAAGTTGGTGATCAGCACCGCTTCCAGCGTCGGCATCGTGTCCTGTCCGTCCAGCGCCATGAAGCGGTTGGAAAGAAACATCCCCAGCGCGCCCAGAAAACCCGCCACCACCAGGCCGATGCCCTGCTTCGTCACCCGCTCGATAAACAGACCCACAATGGCCATGGACCCGGTAATGAAAAGGATCGTCTCATACAGCGTCGCAATCGGCGGCCGCTCATTGATGATACAGCGCACCGTGATGCCCCAGACGTTGTAGCCCACCGCCAGGATAAGAGTCACCCACGAGATCCGTGCCGCCCATTTGGCCCAGCCCGTATTGGGTGCCACCAGCCCGGCCAGCCCCACCAAAAAGCCCAGCAGATACCAGACCAGCGCATTCGTGAAATAGTCCTTCTTATGATAGCTCACCTCACGGTCAATATGCTTCAGTTCATCCCGCTTCTCCGCCTGCGCACGTACATCGTCCACAAAGGTCTTCACCGCCGTTTTAAAACCTTCCGGCTTCAGGCTGGCCGCATACACTGCATCCTTGCCACTGGAGAGGCGCAGATCCCCCTCTGACAAAGAGCCCTGCATCAGCGCCGTGATGGTCTGCTCCACCGTCATCCAGGTATCGTTCTCCACATCCTCAGGCGGGATAAAGGCCAGCGTCTTGCCCGGCCTCAGTGTCGTGTTGATGAACAGTTCCAGGATCTTTCCGGCCACATCCTGGCCCATCGCCTGCAGCCTTTGGTCACGGATCATCGGCCCCAGCCGGGTCGCCAGATCCCACACCGTCAGATCCACTTCCCCCGTCAGTTCCCGGGCTGCATCCGCAGGCAGGATGGCGGCGACTTCCTTCTTCCAGTCCGTCCGCGCCGCCGTCATGAAATCACTCACCGCATCGTAGTCGAAAAAATTCCGCGCCAGGTCAATCACATTGCGCTGCACCCCGGTGCGGTCCGCGCTTTCGATCTCGCTGTAGCTCTGCGCCCGTTTGATCAGTTCCTCCTTGCCCTTCACAATCTCATTCCAGGAATACCGGTCACGCAGATCCTTCGGATCCACATTGATCTCCCCGACCGCCTGGGAATTGTCCACCACAAACAGCGGCAGATCCCGCGCGATATCCGGCCGGAACCAGCTCAGCAGCAGCCACTCAATCGCCTTCAGCTTTTTCACATCCGGCAGCTTGGGATGGTCCACTTTCATGCTCTGCTTACCGTGCAGGCGGAGCAAAAGGAAGCGCGCATACGTATCCAGCGGCTTCACCCGTCCGCCTTCCTGCACCGGCAGCGACTGAAACAAAGCCACCACCTCCGAGTCCAAAAACACCTTCGGAGCCGGCAGCGCCGCCGCCTCCCCTGTTGAAGATGCAGCCGCTGCCACAGGAGCAGCCACAGGGGTTGTCTCCGGCTGCTGCGCATTCAGCAGCCCGGTCATTAACGCGATGACAAAAAGAAAATTTTTCATGATACAATTAATAGTTAGACCACAGCAGGCTGGGGCTTCTTCTTCATCGCCCTGCTCAGAAAGCGGACCAGATGCATCAGGAAATGCAGGGTCAGGCCAAACGCCACCGCCACACAGCTCCACAAGGGCCATTGGTCCGAAGGATTGCTCGCCACCGTAAACACTGACTGCTCACCGCTCGTCCCAGTGCTGAAGCTGGCCTGATAAACCACAAAACCCGAATCCCGCACCGGCACGTTCATCGTCACCACCATCGGATCCTCCTTGCCGTCTTTGATCTTCGTCACATGGCTGGTGTACCTCTTCGCCTTCATCGTGCCGGGATGCAGCTCACGCTGGAAATCCTCCAGCCGGATGGCAAACGGCAGCTTCCACTTCATCCGCGCCAGCGCCAGCGTATAAAAACCGTCCCCCGCCTTCACCGTGTAAGGCGCAAACGCCCCCTCCCATAGGATGGCCTTTTGCGGCGCTCCATCCTTCGTCTTCACGGTCACTTCCACCGCCGTGACATTCGCCTCATCTTCCTTGGCATGTTTCACTGGCTGGATGCGGTATCCATCAATCACACCCACATCCCCTTCTTCCGCCTGGACGATGTTTGCATTGCGCTGATACCCCGTCACCTGGAGGTCAAACGGCAGGTCCTTGCCAAAAAACTCCCGCGCCTTGCCCGGTGCCAGATCCGCAAAATGGTTCATCGGGATCACCATCGCCGTCTCCTCCCCCTTGCCGGAGGCATCAAACTTCCGCACTTCAATGATGCGCTCATGGTAGCTTTGGTACTGATCGCTCGCCTGGCCTTCAAACAGCGGCATTGCCCCTTCCGTCTTGTACAGAAAACTCACAAACCCCGCCACCAGCATGAACATAATGGCCAGGTGTGAAATCAGCACGCCAATGTTCCGCACACCCTTGCGCATGCGGATCACCGCCCCACACAGCATATTGATGAAAAGCAGCACCATCAGCAAACCGCCGCCCGGCAGCGGCACCGGCAGCACCATGCGGCCAATGGTCAGGTCATGGATCAAGAACCACGAATCAAAATAAATCCGCTGGCTGTCCAGCAGGCCCATGTCCTTCTGGGCCAGCGTGCCCAGAAAAGTGATGAGCAGCAGAAAGCTGAGCACAATGATCGCCAGTCCAAAGGACGAAAGAATGGCGAACACGCGCGCCGGAAAACTGGTGGGAGGGGCAGACATGGGATGAAAAAATAAGATCCAAAAACTACTGTTGCGGCATTCTCAGGCTGAGCGAGCTGACGAACTGGTCAAAGGCCGGTGTATTGGCCTCCACCAGCTCCTTCGGACCCACCATTTTCACAAACAGACCCGCCTCTCCCAGAGCCGCCACGATGCCCAGCATCCGGTGGTCCGGCCTGGCCTCCGTCTCGCCCACATTGGTATAGGCTCCGTCCACTGTGACAAAGACACCCTGGATGCCCATCAGTGTTTTTTGCGGCAGCTTGGCCATCTCCTCTTCGGTGATCTCCGGCTGGCCCATCTGCTTGCGCCAGCGGTTCACATTCGCCAGCACACCGCCAGCTCCGCCCGGTAGCATGGCCAGGTAGCATTCACCCTCATTGTTAGGCCCAAAGGTCAGGTTCACCGGCCGCATCTGCGTTCTCTCCGCCCGCGTCCAGCCTTCCGGCGTCTCCCACTGCAGCCGCTCATCGCCAAACCGCTCCTGCGAATAGGCATTCAGCTTGGGCTTCGCCTCATAGGAGGAGATTTCGCGGGTCTGCGTGATCTCCATGCGCTCGGTCACCCGCTCACAGCAGACAAGCATGGAGGAACAGGCGGCAATGGCGAGCGCGCAACGGACGTGGCGTACCCTGGGGGTGGAATCAATCATGGGGTTGTAGTATAAACGAACGAAAGCCGTCCGGCCTTGGATCGCACAGGCACGGCTTTCAATTTAAATAGGTGGACTCAAATGTCCAACAGACCTCAGTCTGCTTTTGGGGCTGCCGGGGCAGGTTTCGCCTTGGCTTTCTCCGCCGCCGGAGCGTCCGCCTTCTTGGCAGCCTCAGGCTTTGCAGCAGGAGGTGCATCCGCTTTCTTCGCCTCAGCCTTGGACTCAACTTTTTTGGCTTCCGGCTTCGCCGCATCTTTCTTCGGCTCCTCTTTCTTGGCAGGGGCTGGAGCAGGGGCTGGCGCTGGCGGCGCGGCCGGAGGCGGAGCGGTCAGTTTGGCGATCTCAGCCTCGCTCAGCCCCACATTCACTTTCAGTCCAGGAAGCTTGCCTTCCAGGGCAGTTGCGCCTGCCTTGGTCACACCCGTCTGCCAGACGAACAGCTTCTTCAGCCCTTTGGCCCCGGCCAGAGCCGCAATGCCAGCATCCGTCGTCTTCGTGCCATACAGGTTCAGGTATTCCAGCTTCTGCAGCGTGGCGATTTTGGCCAGACCGGCATCGCTCATCTTGGTGTTCTCCAAGTGCAGACGCTCCAGGGCTGTCATCTTCGCCAGCGTCTCAGCCCCCGCATCCGTCACCTTGCTGCGGGCAAGATCCACCCAGATCACATGCTTGGCAATGGGCTCCAGCAGCGCCAGCTCCGCATCCCCAAACTTGTCCGTCGCATTGATCACGCTCAGGCGCAGCTGCTCCGTATCCTGCGCCAGCGGCATCAGGGACGCATTCAGCGCCTGGATCTTCGCGGTGATCTCAGCCACCTGCTTTTTCTCAGCATCCGTCAGCGGCGCAGGCTTGCTGTCATCCACCTTGGCCACCTTAGCGCCAGCTTTTGGCAGACCTTTGCCCAAAACCAGAGCCAGAGCAGACTCCACATCCGGCGTCGCTTTCACAGAGGCCACCGTCGCCGTTTCAGAGGCGCCGTTGGCGATCCACCACTTCAGCAAAGCCAGTTCTTCCTTCGTCACCTGCGGCTCATCGCTCGGTGGCATGTGGTCATCGTCATCCACTGGTAGATTGATGCGCTCCAGCAGCAGGCTCTCCTCCGGCTTGCCCACCACCACATTCACATCGCCCTCGCTGCCGCCCTTCATGATCGAGGCAAAATCATGCAACTGCAGCTTGCCCTTCTTCTTCTCGGCACCGTGGCAGCTGACGCACTTCGCTTCCATGATCGGCGCGATCACGTCCTTATAAATCACCGCCTTCGCCGCAATCGCCGGGTCAAGCTTGCCCTTCGCCGCCACAGGGGCTGCCGCTTTCGGCTTCGCCGCCGGGGCCTTCGCCACCGCCGCTGGCTTCGCCGCCGGAGCCTCCTTGCCCAAAAGCACCGCCAGCGCAGGCTCCACTTCTGGAGTTGGTTTTGCCGCAGCCACCGTCACCGTATCCGAGGCACCACCGGCGATCCACCAGCGCAGCAGCGCCAGTTCTTCCTTCGTCACCTGCGGCTCATCGCTCGGTGGCATGTGGTCGTCATCGTCTTCCGGCAGCTTGATGCGGCCGATCAGCAAACTCTCGTCCGGTTTGCCCGGCACCACATTCACATCGCCCTCGCTGCCGCCTTTCATGATGGAGGCAAAGTCATGCAATTGCAGCTTGCCCTTTTTCTTTTCAGCACCATGGCAGCTCACGCATTTCGCTTCCAGGATCGGAGCGATGACATCTTTATAAACCACCGCCTTCGCAGCCACCGCCGCATCCAGCTTGCCAGCAGGCTTTGCCGCCGCCGGAGCCGCTTTCGCCGCAGGCTTGGCCTCCGCCACCACCGGCGTTGCCGCCACAGCCACCGGCTTCGCATCATCCTCAGCCGTCCAGCCGGTATTGATCTGTGCCCCCGGGAGCTTGGCCTTCAGCTGCGCCACACCCGCCTTCGTCACTCCGGTCTGCCACAAATACAGCGCTTTCAGCTTCGTCAGTCCGGCCAGCTTCTGCGCCCCGGCATCCGTCACCTTCGTGTTGTACAAATTCAGGTATTCCAGCGCTGCCAGCCCCTTCAGGTGATCCAGCCCCGCATCCGTGATGCCGGTATTCTCCAGATGCAGTTCCGTCAGGTTCTTCATCGGTGCCAGCGCAGCCAGCCCGGCATCCGTCACCTTCGTGCGGGCCAGATCCACCGAGGTGATCTTTTCCGCCGCAGGTGCCAGCGCAGCCAGCCCCGCATCGTTAAAATCCTTGGCCACATTCAGCGCGGTAAACCGGTAGGCCTTGCCATCCGCAGCCACTGGCATCAGCGATGCCCCCGTGGCATTCACCTTGTCCACGACCGCCTTAAAGGCTGGGTCAGGCGCAGGTTTGTCGGCAGCCGTGGCAAAGGATGCCAGCGCCAGAAGGCAGATCAATGAGTGACAGAATCGCATACGTAAATGGTGTGGGTGGTATAGAACGCAGAAAGTTCGTTGGAATTACGGCTGTCCTTTCAAAAGAGCATCAACCGCCGTCTTCGTCTCAGCAGGAAACTCCGCCTCGGCGACCTTCAGGGTATTCGAGGCCCCCTGCTGCACCCACCAGCGGATGAGCATCATTTCTTCTGGCGTGAGCTGCTCTTTGCCCTCAGGCGGCATGTGCTCGTCATCATCCTCCGGCAGGTCAATTCGCTGGATGCTCAGGCTTTCTGCAGGTTTGCCCGCCACAAAATTGGCCCCGTTCTCGCCGCCCTGCATCGCCAGTTCATAGGTGTCCATTCGTAGATCTCCCTTGGACTTGTCTTCATTGTGGCACTGGTTGCACTTCGCTTCCAGGATCGGCAAAATCACATGCTGGAACACCAGTTTCTCCTTCGCCGCCTCGGCGATTCCGCCCAATACCGGAGCAGGTGGCTGCACCGGTACCGTATCCGATGTTGTGGGCGTCATCGGCTCCACGGGCTTGCCCGCCGTTTCACCAGCCGCAGGCGTCACCACAGGCACCTGTCCAGGCGGCGGATTTGGCAGCGGTGCGGGCGCAGGATCAGGCAGCGGCGCAGGCTTCACCGGCTTCGGTTTTTCCACAAAGCCCAGCATCCACTTCTCCATCGCCACCGTCTGGCTCTTCATCGGTTCCGGCATGTGTTCGGTCAGAAACTTGCTCCCATGGGACATGTTTCCGCCAAAGTGCGCGCCCAAGCCCATCACGCCAAACGACAGGAAAAACACCGCCCGGTAGCCATGCAGCATGTCAAAGCTCCCCTTGCCCATCGCCAGCAGCCGGATCACCAGCGCCACCAGCACCCCCGTCGTCCCCACCAGAGCCAAAGTCTGGTGCAGGGTAAAATTGCCCCCCTCATACCCGCCCTCACGGCTCAGCATGATCCCCGCCAGCACCGCCAGCACCGATCCCGCCGCGCCGATCCACAGGATAAACAGAGCCGAAAGCCCCATGGATTCCTCCCCCTTCCTGGTCAGGCACATCAGCTCCATCAGGCATAGCACCAACAGCGCGCCCACGGGCAGGTGCAGCAGGATCGGGTGGAACCTGCCCACAAACAGCACCATCGTCTCCGCCTCCGCTGCGGGTTTTTCATACATCGGTGGAAATGCCACCAGCCCGGCGATGAAACCGGCGATCAGCAATAACGTCGCCACCCAGGTGCCTGTGAAAGACCTGGGGGTGCCGAAATCATTGGAGGAATAAGACATGGTTGGTTGGAATGAATGCTCGCTGTGTCCAGGATTATCAACGCCGTTCTCACGCAGATTCGATCAGTTTAGTCATGCCTCATCGTGCAGTTTTCATGTCCAATGCACGCCTTTCCGCCCGCGTTCACAAAATTGGAACATCCTGGCACAGTCCCCGCGCACAGATCGCCCTTTGTAAAAGTCGCCTTCCGTCCGCACCTACCGCATCGTCCAGATCATGGACACCCAAGAATCCCTCTATGAACGGCTGGGCGGTTCCGCAGGCGTTGAAACCCTCGTCGAAGCCTTCTACATCCGCGTCCTCGCCGATCCCGAACTCGCCCCCTTTTTCCGCGACTCTTCCATTGAGCGGCTGCAAAAAATGCAGACCGAGTTCTTCAATCGCGCCCTCGGCGGCCCCATTGCCTACTCCGGCCGCCCCCTTGCCCACGTGCATCATGGCAAAGGTATCACCCGCCGCCACTTCGCCCTTTTTGTCGGCCACCTGCTGGAAACCCTCAAGGACTACGGCTGCGAAGACCGGGAGACCGATGAAGTCATCGAGCACATCAACACCTTCGCCAACGAGATCACCGGCACCTCCTACTGACGCCCCAGCCGCACATCCATCCACACCGCAGCCAGCAGTACACTGCCCCGTACCACCAGCTTGTACTCGGGTGAAACTGACATCAGCGTCATCCCATTGAGCAGCGTCGCCATGATCAGAGCCCCCGCCAGCACCCCCAGCACCGTTCCCCTTCCCCCGCGCAAACTGACCCCGCCGATCACACACGCCGCCACCGCGTCCAGCTCCATCCATTCGCCAATGTCCGTGGTCGAGTTTCCCGTATAGGATGTGATCATAAACCCAGTGACCGCCACAATCGCCCCCATCATGGCAAACGCGCCGATGACCACCTTCCCCACCGGCACACCGGAGACCAGCGCCGCCTCCGGATTTCCCCCGATGGCATAGAGATAACGCCCAAAGGCCGTGTGCTGCGTCAGCAGATACACCCCCAGCGCCACCATTCCAAAAATCACCGCTGGCAGCGGAATTCCCCGAAACTGGTTCGTCACGATCACGAACAGCATCACCGCCTGGGCCGCGATGAAGACCTTCATAAAAGCTGTCTCGCCGCTCTCTGTTTCGAACCCGTTCGCCCGCCGCTGCCTGCGTCCAAGCACCGTCGCCACCGCCAGCACAGCCACCACACCAATGCCCAGCGCATACCCCGCCATTGGCG
This sequence comes from Prosthecobacter sp. SYSU 5D2, assembly GCF_039655865.1. NCBI lineage: Bacteria > Pseudomonadati > Verrucomicrobiota > Verrucomicrobiia > Verrucomicrobiales > Verrucomicrobiaceae > Prosthecobacter > Prosthecobacter sp. SYSU 5D2. Next base: position 287,414 of record NZ_JBBYXL010000003.1, read on the forward strand.
GCAGATAAAAAGTGCTGATCAGCGAATACACATTCGTCTGCCCGCCCGCCACCACCGGCACCGTCTGGTTTTGGATCACCAGCCAGAACAGGCCTCGATAGACCAGCAAACCGGCGAGTGTCACAATGAAAGCCGGGATGCGCTCCTTCACAATCAGCACCCCTTTCCCCCACCAAATGAGAAGGCCCGCAGCCAGCCCGATCCCCAGCCCCACTGGCGCAGGCAGTCCCGCCTTCGTCGTCAAAACCGTTGCAATCCCGCTCAGCAGCGCCAGTCCGCTCCCCACGGACAGATCAATGTGCCCCGGCAAAATCACCAGCAGCATCCCCATCGCCAGCGTCGCCGTGATGGACAGCTCCGTCATCAGCAATGACAGGTTCCGCGAGCCGAGAAAATTCGGCTCCGCCACGGCAAAAAAACCGCAGATCCCCAGCAGCGCCAGGGCAATCGAAAAATCGCGTATGGAGGACGTGCGCGTCATGGAAAAGCGTCGGAAAAACGGATTAACTACCCGTTTCTTCGACGCACTCCAAGACAAACCTCACTCCCGCCATTAACCTGCGGACTCGATCTCAGCCTCGGTACGCTTGCGCTCACGCTGGCGCTGGTTGGAATCCAGCGTGCGCTTGCGCAGGCGGATGTTCTTCGGCGTTGCTTCCACCAGCTCATCCGGGGCGATGTATTCAATGGCGCGCTCCAGGCCAAACTTCACCGGAGGGGTCAGCTGGATGCCTTTGTCACCGCCCGCTGCACGGAAGTTCGTGAGCTGCTTGCTGCGGCATGGGTTCACCGGCAGGTCGTCCGTGCGCGGGTTTTCACCAATGATCATGCCATCATAAACCAGGTCACCAGCCGTGACAAAAAGCTTGCCGCGTTCCTGGATGGTATCCAGCGCATAGGAGGTGGCTTCACCCGCCTCCGTGCTCACCAGCGTACCCGTGCTGCGGGTCTGCATGTAACCAGCGTGCGGGGCATATTCGCGGAACAGGTGGCTGTGAATGCCGTGGCCGCTTGTCAAGTTCATCAATTCAAACTCAAAACCGATCAGACCACGCGTCGGGATGTAAGCCTGCAGCGTCGTGCGGCCGTTCTGGGCGTTCATGTCTTCGATGCGGCCTTTGCGCTCGGAGATCGTCTTCATCACACCGCCCAGATAATCATCCGGCACGTCAATGTAGAGCGTTTCAAACGGCTCACAGATCACGTCGTTGATACGTTTCGTAATGACCATCGGCCGGGAAACCAGCACTTCGAAACCTTCACGGCGCATCTGCTCCACCAGCACGGCGATCTGCATCGCCCCACGGGCGCTCACGTCAAAAATACCCGCCGTGTCGGTATCATTCACCGACAGGGTCACGTTCATCTTCTGCTCGCGCTCCAGGCGGTCCTTGATCTTGCGGGAAGTGACGTGGTCACCTTCGCGGCCGGCCAGCGGGCCGTCATTCACCGCGAATTGCATCACAATCGTCGGAGGGTCAATCGCCACAAAAGGCAGTGCAGGCGCATCTGCGGCACCGGTCACCGTCTGGCCGATGTCCACATCTTCAAAGCCGGAGATACCCACGATGTCACCCGCTCCGCCTTCCACAGAGTCACTGGTCGTCAGAGTCGTGTATTGGAAAACCTTCGTCACCTTGATCGGCGTCGGCTTGTCACCAGGCTGCTTGCCCTGAAGGAACACCCGGTCACCCATCTTCACCGTGCCACGGGTCACCTTGCCGATGGCCACACGGCCCACAAAATTGTCCCAGTCAATGTTGGAGACCAGCATTTCAAAGCTGCCTTCCAGTTCCGCTTTTGGTGCCGGGATATGCTCCACGATCTTCTCGAGCAGGAACGTCATGTCCTTCTTCTCGCTTTCCGCCGTTTCGCTCACCCAGAGGGCACGGGCGCTTCCATAAACGAAAGGTGCATTGAACTGCTCTTCAGTGGCTTCCAGCTCCATCAGGAGCTCCAGTACCTTGTCATGAACTTCATCAGGCTTAATGTGAGGGCGGTCCATCTTGTTGATGAACACGATCGGCTTGATGCCCTGCTGCATCGCCTTTTTCAAAACGAAACGGGTCTGCGCCTGCGGGCCTTCATAGGCGTCCACCACGAGCATCACGCCGTCCACCATCTTCATCACGCGCTCCACTTCGCCGCCGAAGTCGGCATGGCCTGGTGTGTCAACGATGTTGATGATGTTCTCACCCCAGTGCACGGAAGTGTTTTTGGCCTTGATGGTGATCCCCTTTTCCCTTTCGAGGTCCATGCTGTCCATCGCGCGCTCCGCGATGGCCTGGTTTTCACGGAAGTTGCCGCTGGCACGAAGGAGGGAGTCCACAAGTGTCGTTTTACCGTGGTCAACGTGGGCGATGATGGCGATGTTCCGGATCTTTGAAGGAGGGGTCATTAGAAGGGCGTATGGGGGAAGGGGCGCGGAGACTAGCAGGTTTCAGGCCTTTGGCAAACGTACGTTTCGTTTCATTCCCCCTGGAATCCGCCCAACCACCTTTCCAACAAGCCCAAAAGCCACTCTCCCTTCTAAAAAAATCTTCCTCCCCCCAGTCTCTCTACCCCTTTCCAATCCCCCGCATACTAGACACTTCGCCATTCGTTTCCGCTCGCAGGATCATTCGTCATTCGTCATTCGTCATTCGCCCCCATGCTCCTCCCCCTTCAGCAAGACGCCCCCCTCCTCCACGACATCGCCAGCGTCCCTTCGGATCAAAACCGCCTCGATCTCTGGTGGCTCGGCCAGAGCGGGTTCCTCATCAAATGGGCAGACCATTCCTTCCTCTTCGATCCCTACCTCTCCGATTCCCTGACGAAAAAATACGCCACCACGGACAAACCCCACGTCCGCATGACCGCCCGCTGCCTGGATCCCGCCCATCTCACAGGCCTCACCCTCGTCACCGCCAGCCACCTCCACACGGACCACCTCGACGCCGAAACCCTCATTCCCATCGCTCACTCCCATCCCGGACTCCCGCTCTTCCTTCCCGGCCCCATCATCCCCGATGCCCAGGCCCGCCTCGGCGATGCCCCTTTCACCTACCTCCCGCTCACCCACGGCCAGCGCCATCAGGAAAAAGACTGGTCCATCGAAGGCGTCGCCGCCGCCCATAACGACCTCAAGACTGATGACCAGGGCCGCCATCACTACATCGGCTTCATCCTCCGCTGCGGCCCCTTCACCCTCTACCACAGCGGCGACACCCTCTGGCACGACGGTCTCATCGAAACCCTCCGCCCTTTCGGGTGCGACCTCATGCTCCTGCCCATCAATGGCAACAAGCCCGAGCGCCGCGTCGCCGGCAACCTCAACGGCACCGAAGCCGCCGCCCTCGCCAAAGCCTGCCGCGCCCGCCTCGTCGTCCCCTGCCATTACGACATGTTCGAATTTAACACCGTCACGCCCGAGGAATTTCAGCACGCCTGCGCCCGCCTCCATCAGCCTCATCGCATCCTTCAGAATGGCGAAAAACTGACCCTGTTCAGGCAAACAGATGCGTCAGTGGTTGCCCCTTGTCTGCCACGGTAAAGGGCCGCTTTGTGGGCGAATAAATCACCTGCTCCAGCGGCAGGCCCAGCGCATAGGCAATCGTCGCATTCAGGTCCGGCGGGGACACTTTGTTCTCCGTGACCGCCGCACCGTCCTTGTCCGTGGCCCCATACTTCTGCCCGCCCTTGATCCCACCGCCGATCAGCACTGAGCTGAATACCGGAAAGTGGTCACGTCCTTGATTCTGGTTGATCTTCGGCGTGCGGCCAAACTCCGAACTGACCACAATCAGCGTGCTTTCCAGCAGGCCGCGTGCATTCAGGTCCGCCACCAGCGCGCTCAGCGCCGTGTCCAGCACATCACAGAGGCGCGGCGTATTGATAAAATTCGCCGTGTGGGTATCCCAGCTTCCCAGAGAAACCTCCACAAAACGCACCCCATGCTCCACCAGCCGCCTGGCCAGCAGGCAGCCCTGGCCGAAGCTCTCCTTGCCATAGCTCTGCCGCACAGCCTCGCTCTCCTGCGTGAGGTCAAAGGCGCGCAGGTCATCACTCTTCATCAGCCGCACCGCATCATCATACATGTCTGCATAGGCCTTCACATTGCGGGTCTGCCATTCCGCCTGGAAGGCCTCATCCATGGCGGAGGCCAGATCCCGGCGCATGGCAAAGCGCTCATCCGTCACCCCTTTGGCCGGGCGCACATTTTGCAGTCCGGCCTCGGGATTGCTCACCATCAGCGGCCCGTGCTTCTTGGCAAAAAAGCCCGCTCCCGGATGGCGGCTGTCATTGCCGATGAAAACATACGGCGGCAGTGACGGATTCCCCGCCCCCTGATAAAAGCTCAGCCAGGCACCCAGGCCCGGATGCCGGATCGTGCCGCGCAGACCAAAGCTCGTGTGCATGTAGTAGTTCGCCTGCTCATGCGCACCGGTGTTCGTGGCCATGGAATTGATCACACAGGCATGCTGCATCTGCCTGGCCATGCGCGGCAGATATTCGCCGATCTGGATGCCGTCCGCCTTTGTCTTGATGGCCTTTGTCGCACCCATTACCTCCTTGTTCTCCGGCTTGGGATCCCAGGTGTCCAGATGGCTCTGGCCGCCCGTCATGTATAAATAAATCACATTGCGCGCGGTCGGCACCTGGCTGGCCGAAGCGGCCCCGGCACCCAGCGCCTTTTGTCTGAACAGGTGCTCTGCCGCTGGCAGAAGCCCGACGCCTAACAAACTTTTAGCCGTGCCCGCCATGAAACGGCGGCGATCCAGATCCGAATGAGAAGAACGAAGAGCATTCATGGCGAGTAATGACAGTTGATTGATTGAAATTAAAAGAAGGCCACAGGACTTATTGGATGAACAAAAACTGCTGCGTGCTGAGAGCGGCGAGCGCCATGTCCTCCCACAGGTTTTTGTTGCTGGCGTAACTCTCGACTCGCTGGTTCATCATCTGCCTTTCCTGGGGAGTAGGCAGGCGGGAAAACAGGGTCAGATAAAGGGTGTCAATCTTCTCGTTTGCCGTCTTGGCCTGCCGCAGGTTCATGGACAGCACCGACCAACCGCCGGTGATCTGGTTGGCCAGGGAGCCGTTCATCATTGCCAGAGCCTGCGGCACCGAAGCCTCGTCGCTGGAGTTCTCGATCACATCCCGGTCTGACTGGCCAAATTCACGCAGGAAATGGCCACGCGGTGCAGGTGAGGTCAGCTCCGCAGCGCGGCTCCAGCTCTGGTGCAGCCCTTTACGATATTTCTCATAACTGGCCAGGGACTTCTTGTCTTTGATCCCCAGCAGGCCGGTTTCTTTCTCCAGGTTTTCGGCCATCGGACCTTCCACCGGCATCTCCATCACGTCCACGCGGGCGCTTTCCATTAGGTTCATCATGGCCATCTCCATCGGCCCTTCGCCGCTGATGGCGGCCAGCTTCGCCTGCACCTCCTTATTGTTAGACTTTGCCGCCGCTTCATAAAAGCAGCGGGAGACCTCCTGCCGCAGTATCCGCTGGCTCTGGCCCAGACGGCGCTGGATGTCTTTGGCCGTTTCCTTGTCATCCTTGGCACGCGCCACGTCTAGATCCTTGCGCATCTGGTCAAAGGCCTTGTTCTGCTCCCGCATCGCCACCGCCACCTGCGCTGCGGCTTCGAAAAGCAAGGGTGCCTCCGTGCTGTCCAGCAATTCCGCCAGCCGGCGGCGGTTCTCCAGCTCGCGCTTCTCACGCTCGCGCGCCGTCCAGTTGATCTGGTCCGGTTCAGGGTTCACCAGCGTCACCAGGGAGTCCCAGGCCTGCTCGGAAGTCATGCGACGGAAGACTGGACCGGGGAAGTAATACATCTCCCCCAGCCCCACCTCAGGCGTGCTGGCACGGGCAAAGGTCTGCGTGTTCAGCAGCATCTTCAAAAAGCCCTTCATGTCATACTTCATCGCCACCATCTGCCTTTCCAAAAAGGCCTCCAGCTCCGGGTTCGATGCCACACTGCCGTCCATCAGCTCATCCAGCGGCTCGATCAGGGCCAGTCCAAAAACCTTCTTCCAAAGCCGGTTCACAATCACCGTCGTGAACCGTGGATTCTCCTTCGATGCCAGCCACTCGCTAAACGTCCGTGCCGTGTTCGTCTCCTTGTTCACCTTCACCGGTTTGCCAAACATCACCGCCGCTTCCACCACAGATTTCGGTTTGGCATCGGGGTATTTGTAATCATGCGGCAGCTTCAGCGCCGCCTTGTTCTGCACCACCAGCGTATCGCGCAGTGGCCGCGTCACCTCGGTGATCGCCTGGCGCATCAGATCCTGGGTCTCTTTGTCCAGGGACTTATCCGCGCGGATCATTTTTTGTGCCTCCTCCGTACCGGGCGAGCGGTAGGCCGAAGACGTCATGTTATGCGTAAATGCCGCCATCTCGAAAAACTGCTTCTGCGTCCATTTGTCGAAGGGGTGGTCATGGCACTGTGCACACTCCATGCGCGTGCCCAGGAAGACCCGCGTGGTGTTGGAAAGATTGTCCAGCGGCATGCCCCGGTCACGCATGTAATAACCGATGGCACCATTGTCGAAACAGGCTCCCTCGCTACTCACCAGCTCACGCGTCAACTGGTCATAAGGTTTGTTATCCCGCAGCGCTTGACGGATGAAGTTCAGGTAATTTTGCGCCGTCGTGCTGTCCGCCACGCCCTGGCTCTGCGCCCGCAGCACATCCGCCCAGTAATTGAAAAAGTGATGCACATAACCGTCCGAGGCCAGCAGCGAATCCACCAGTTTCTCCCGCTTCGCCGGGTCCTCATAGGCCAGGAAGCGCCGCGTTTCATCCAGCGTCGGGATGCGACCCACCACCGTCAGGTAGGCCCGCCGCAAAAACACCTCATCCCCCACCGGCGCATTCGGCTGGATGTTGTGCTTCTGCCAGCCCCGGGCCAGCAGTTCATCAATGCGTTTGGAGGCGGCATCCGTCTCTCCCGCAGGAAGAGCCGTGACCACCATGAGAACCGGTGCAAACAGGAAGAGCAAAGTTGCTTTCATGAGGCAACCAACGCCCCCCAAATTGCCCCCCTGTCACCCCAATCCCGCTATGACAAACCAAGCCCATCCATCCCCAATTCACGCACAGCTCGAGAGAAAAAGAAGCTTGTCTGCTGCCGCTAAAAATATCAGTCCCGGCATTACGCCAAAATATCCTTCACCACATGGCCATGCACATCCGTGAGGCGGAAGTCGCGGCCGGCGTAACGATAGGTCAGCGCTTCGTGATCCAGGCCCAAAATGTGCAGAATGGTGGCGTGGAAGTCGTGGATGTGGATCTTGTTTTCGGTGGCGAAGTAGCCGTAGTCATCGGTGGCTCCGTAGGCCATGCCGCCTTTCACACCGCCGCCGGCCATCCACATGGTGAAGCCTTCTGGATTGTGGTCGCGGCCGTCGCCGCCCTGGGCGGTCGGGGTGCGGCCAAATTCACCGCCCCAGATGACCAGGGTGTCTTCCAGGAGACCGCGTGATTTGAGATCGTGCAGCAGACCGGCGATGGGTTTGTCCACCTCGGCGGCATTTTTTGTGTGGCCTTTGATCAGGTCGCCGTGCTGATCCCACTGCACGTTGGCATCGCTATGAGTGACCTGGATAAAACGTACGCCGCGCTCGGCAAACCGGCGGGCCATCAGGCACTGACGTCCGAAGTTTTGCGTCACCGGATCATCCATGCCGTAAAGCTTACGCGTGGCCTCCGTCTCACCGGAGACATCCTGGAGTTCAGGCATGGCCGACTGCATGCGGAAGGCCAGTTCAAAGGAATTGATGCGGGCCTCCAGGGCGGCATTTTCACCGGTCACGTCCAGGTGGTTTCGGTTCATGCGGCTGGCCAGGTCCAGTTGCAGACGCTGCAAAGAGGGCGACTTCAGCGGACTGTGGATGTGCCTCACCACGGCCTGGTCCGCCGGCACACTCGCATTGCCCATCGGAGTCCCCTGGGCCCAGGCCGGCAGGAAAGCGGCCCCCCAATTGTTCACTCCACCGTGCGCCAGGGTGGGACAGATCGTGACAAAGCCGGGCAGATCTGAATTTTCCGTGCCCAGTCCGTAGCTGACCCAGGCGCCGAGGCTGGGCCGCACAAAGGTGTCACTGCCGGTGTGCAGCTTCAAAAGCGCACCTCCATGGGCGGGATTGGTGCCATGCAGGGAGCGCAGGATGCACAGGTCATCCACGCAGCGGGCCACATGCGGAAACAGCTCGCTCACCGGCAGACCGCTCTCGCCATAATTTTTAAATTTCCATGGCGATTTCAGCAGTGTGCTGGTCTTGGCAAAAGTCACGCGAGGCAGGGCAAAAGGAAGCTGCTTGCCGTGGTCCCGGTCCAGGAGCGGCTTCGGATCAAACGTGTCCACATGCGAAGGGCCGCCCTTCATGAAGAGAAAAATCACCCGCTTGGCCCGCGCCGGGAAATGCGGCTTTTTGGCCAGCAACGGATTGTCAGACTGCGCCGCCGCGTTCAGAATTCCCTGCAATGCCACGGCACCAAAACCGGCCGCAGACCGCTGGAGCAGGGCGCGGCGGCTGAAATGATTCTCAAATGCGGGGGGCATGACCATAAGCATATTACGGTCCGAAAAGTTCCTTTTATCTCCCGCAGGGCGCAAGACTTCCATTTGAGCACAGGACGATGTCTTGCCATCATCCCGGTATGCCTTCCCTGACACACCTGGACGATGCTGGAAAAGCCAGCATGGTGGACATCTCTGACAAAACGCCCTGCCTGCGCGAGGCCATCGCCGCTGGCAGCATCCAGATGAGCCCTGAGACGGCGCAGTTGATCCGCGAAAACGGCCTCAAAAAAGGCGATGTGCTCGCCGTGGCCCGCATCGCCGGCATCCAGGCGGCCAAGCAGACCCAGCACCTCATCCCCCTCTGCCACCAGATTCCCCTCAGCAAGGTGGCCGTGGATTTTGAAGTGCAGGAGCGGGAGGTGCAAATCACTGCCACCGTCAAGACCACCGCCGCCACAGGTGTGGAAATGGAAGCCCTGACCGCCGTCAGCATCGCCGCGCTGACCATCTATGACATGTGCAAAGCCGTGGACAAAAGCATGTGCATCACAGATATCCGTCTGCTTTCCAAAACCAAGACTCCCCTGCCCTGATCTGCCCATGTCCGCCAGCACCGCCTCCATCCCCACCGGCATCATCACCATCTCCGACCGCGCCAGCCAGGGCATCTATGAAGACCTGGGCGGCCCCGCGCTGCGCACAGCGGCAGAAGGTTACGGCTGGCAGGTCGTGGCCGAGGTCATCGTGCCCGATGACCTGGAGCGCATCCAGGCCGCCATCCGCTCTTTGATTTCCCAAGGCTGCGGCCTGGTCCTCACCACCGGCGGCACCGGCGTGGACGCACGCGATGTCACCCCGGAGGCCATCCGTAGCATCATGCGGGTGGAGATTCCCGGTTTTGGCGAGCTGATGCGCATGCGCTCCGTGGAGATCACCCCCAATGCCATCCTCAGCCGCAGCCTGGCCGCGATTGTGGATTCAGCGCTGGTCATCGCCCTGCCGGGAAAACCGCAGGGCGCCGTGGAATGCCTCAGCTTCGTTCTCGGAGCCATTCCTCATGCCGTCAAACTGGCCATGCGAGTCCCAACAAGTTGTTAGGCCAATAACTGAGCGCTCAGTTCAGCGGCTTCAGCTCTGGCAGGACAAACTGGCCGTCCTTGCGGATGAGCTGCCCGTCGAAGTGGATCTCCCCGCCGCCATAATCCGGCCGCTGGATGTTTACCAGATCCCAGTGGACCTGGCTGCGGTTACCATTGTCCGCAATGCCCTCATAGGCCTGCCCAGGTGTGAAGTGGAAGCTTCCCGCGATCTTCTCATCAAACAAAATGTCCCGCATCGGCTCGCGGATCTCCCGGTTAAAGCCGATGGCAAACTCCCCGATGTACCGGGCGCCTTCATCACTGTCGAAGATCTTGTTAATCGCCGCCGTGTTGTTCGCCGTCGCATTCACAATCTTGCCCTTGGAAAACTCCAGTTTCACCGTGTCAAAAGCGATACCCTGGTAAATCGTTGGCGCATTGTAGCTGATCACGCCTTCCACGCTGTCCTTCACTGGCGCGCTGAAAACCTCCCCGTCCGGAATGTTGTGGCCGCCGCCGCAGACGATGGACTTCAGCCCCTTCAGGCTGAACCGCAGATCCGTCCCCGGACCCGTGATGTGCACGTCCTTCGCCTTGTCCATCAGCTTCTTCAGCGCATTCATCGCCGGCAGCAGCGCCGCGTAGTCCAGCAGGCAGACCTTGAAATAGAAGTCCTCAAACGCCTGCGTGCTCATCCCCGCCTGCTGCGCCATGGCACTCGTGGGCCAGCGCAGCACACACCAGCGCGTGTTATTGACACGCTCGTTCTGCAGCGGCCGCAGCTTGGCCATCACCATCTTCATCTTCTCCGCCGGCACATCGCTGTTTTCCGTGATGTTATGGCTGCCGCGCACCGCGATGTAGCAGTCCATCTTCTTCATCAGCGCCAGCTCGCTCTCCGCGATGATGTCGTACTGCCCCTCATCTGCGTGGACCATCATCTCACGCGTCACCGTCGTGTCATGCAGCTTCACCACCGGCTTCGCCTTCGCATCCACCACCGCTCGGATCAGCGCCTGGGCCACATAGTTGGGAACATCAAAACAGTCTATCCAGACCATGTCCCCCTTCTTCACCTTGGTGGAATAACGGACAAGTTGGCGGGCAAGCTGGTCAACGCGTGGATCGTGCATGCCCCCGATATAACGGGGACATCGCCTTTGGTAAAGACCGACTTTAACCTGACGCTACCGCCCCCCGTCCTTCGTTCCCGCAACCGAGATCATTCGTCATTTCCCCGCTCCCCCGGCCGCCATTCGGACCCGGTATTCTCGCGGATGTCCACCGCCGCAATGCCGGGATTCGTAAATCGGATGCGCCTCTGCCGGAACAGCGCCCCCAAGGCTTGTTTAAAGGCCTTTTTGCTGCAATCGAAGTTCCGCCGGATGTCCTCCGGCGAGCTGTCATCGTCAAAGGCCAGCGTCCCGCCCTTCGCCTGCAGCACGCCCAGGATCTGGTCCGTCAGCGGTGCCACGCGTTTGTAGCCCTTCGCATCCAAGGTCAGGTCTAGCTTGCCGCCGGGCCGTATGGCACTGATGAAGCCCTTCAATTTTTGGCCTACCTCCAGCTTCGCCCCCACGTTGCTGTGATACAGCAGGCCCTGGTGGGTACCCTCCACCACCGCATTGTAGCCCAGCGGCGTCTCCGCCAGGATCACCAGCGCCACCTGCTGCCCAGGCTTGAATTCCACCGGCTGCTGTTTGTTGAGGTGCTTGTTGAGTTTTGTTGTGGCAATGATGCGGTCGGTTTTCGCATCCAACATCGCATGGGCGATGACCGTCTCCCCCGGATACACCGGCTCCGCTTGCTGGCGGAAAGGCAGCAGCAGATCCTTCGGCAGCCCCCAGTCCAGAAAGGCTCCCACATTCCGGTTCACACTCACGACTTTCAGCGGGGCGGATTCCCCCACCATCACCAGAGGCGTCTCCGTGGTGGCGATCACCCGGTCCTCGGAATCCCGGTACACAAAGACCTCCAGCACGTCATCTATCTGCGTCCCCCGGGGCACATAGCGGTTTGGCAGCAGGATCTCCCCATGGTCCCCTCCTCCCAGGTAAATGCCGTGAGGAGCGCTGTAGAGAACGGGAAGCTGATTGAGTCTGCCAAGGTCTGCCATGTATCCCCCAGCCTAACCCATCCCGCCCGCTGCGAAAGAGCTTGTTGCATTCAGTTTCCGGGAGCTGCCCACTCTAAAGGGCACCGTCGAGAGCATGATCCAGCCTCAGTCTTCCGGAGGCGGGATGCATTCCGGGGGCTGCCTCATAATCTGCATCCGCGTAGTGCCAGTCCAGGTCGCCGTTATGATGAAGGCAGGGGGGAAGCCGGTCAGGATAATAGACGTGCCGGAGACCGCAAGCGACGCCGAGACTGAGATGATGCTCAGCGATGGCTTCAGGCGTCAGCAGGCAGCGTACGCACATGTCTTTGCCGTTCCATCTGCAGCGCAGATGACAAGGATCATTATGGGATAGTCCTGACATAGAATAGGCCTCTTCACGTTGTTGATACGGGGTATCCACAACTTCAGGAAGGGACAGAGATGCTCGGGAGAGCAGCCGCCAGAAGGCTTTAGCACAGGTCTGAAGCTCCCAGAAGGGGTGAATTTCTGGAATTAACTTATTGTTAGCAGAATCAGGAAAGACACGCAAGGAGACACGTGCAATTTGCACAGTTTAAGACAGCTTAATCACCCGTATAAAGTGGAAAAACACGCGAAATGGAATCTAGGTGAAAATTTTATCGCCATCCGTGAATGCTGGGGGTAAAAAGGCATTTCACTCTTAGTTTATGCTTATGTCTTTCAAGGCACCCTTCTATAGCTGTATCGCCCTGCTCCTTGCCGTCACGAGCGGGTCAGTCTGGGCGCAGGTGCCAAGGATCAGTGTAAGCCAGGTGGGGCTGCACTTTATCTGTACGGCAGATGGGCAGCCGGACATGTATAGCTGGAGAAATCCGGTGCCTGATTACAGCGATTGGGGACCAGATGGAAATTATA